>CAUSDR010000343.1:0-6427 GCA_963530105.1 uncultured Janthinobacterium sp. | reverse complement strand
TTGCAGCCGGAAATGGTCAACAAGGTCAGCGAATGGCTGGGCGAAGCGGGTGAAAAGCTGGCTGACTGGGATATTTCGCGCGACGCGCCCTATTTCGGCATCCCGATCCCCGATGCGCCGGGCAAGTTCTTCTATGTCTGGATGGACGCGCCCGTCGGCTACCTGGCCAGCCTGAAAAACTATTGCGACAAGAAAGGCATCGATTTCGACGCCCTCTTGAACGACCCGTCGACGGAACAGATCCACTTCATCGGCAAGGACATCGTCTCGTTCCACCTGCTGTTCTGGCCCGCCATGCTGAAATTCGCCGGCCACCCGGTGATCGACAAACTGAAAGTCAATGTCCACGGCTTCCTGACGGTCAACAACGAAAAAATGTCGAAGTCGCGCGGCACGGGCATTTCGCCGCTGCGCTACCTGGACCTGGGCATGAACCCGGAATGGCTGCGCTACTACATCGCCTTCAAGCTGAACTCGAAGGTGGAAGACCTCGATTTCAACGGCGACGACTTCGTGGCCCGCGTAAACAGCGACCTGATCGGCAAATATGTCAACATCGCCAGCCGCTGCGCCGGCTTCATCGCCAAGCGTTTCGACGGCAAGCTGGCATCAACGCTGTCGGAAGGCGCGCAAAGCTGGATCAACCGCGCACTGACGGTGGACGTCAACGGCGTCATCGTCGAGCGCCAGGCCAGCATCGCCGCGCACTTTGAAAACCGCGAATTCGGCAAGGCCTTGCGCGAAATCATGGAAATCGCCGACATCACCAACCAGTATGTCGATGAAAACAAGCCGTGGATCCTGGCCAAGGACGCGGACAAGACAGCCGAACTGCACGACGTGTGCACGACGGCCCTGATCCTGTTCCGCCAGCTGACCATCCTGCTGTCGCCGGTGCTGCCGGGCGTGGCGAAAAACGTGGCCAGCTTCCTCAACGACGCCGAGTTCACCTGGGCCGACACGCAGGTGTTCGGCGACGCCGTCTCGAACAGCATGCTGGGCCGCACCATCGGCGCCTACAGCCATTTGATGACGCGCATGGATGCAAAGATGATCGAAGCGCTGTTTGACGCACCGCAAGCTGCCGCCGCCATTGCCGCGCCGGCCGGCGACGCCGCCAATGACGCCGCAAGCGCACCGACCGCTGCAACACCGGCCTCGGCTATCGAGGAACTGGCGCCCGAGATCAAGATCGACGACTTCCTCAAGGTCGACTTGCGCATCGCCAAAATCGTCAATTGCGAGCTGGTCGACGGTTCCGACAAGCTGCTGCGCCTGACCCTCGATGCGGGCGAAGGCCGCTTGCGCAATGTGTTCTCGGGCATCCGCTCGGCCTACAAACCGGAAGAGCTGGTTGGCAAGCTGACCGTGCTGGTGGCCAATTTGGCGCCGCGCAAGATGAAATTCGGCATTTCCGAAGGCATGGTCATGGCGGCATCCGCCGCCGACGAAAAGGCCAATCCGGGCATCTACATCCTGAACCCGTGGCCAGGCGCCGAACCTGGCATGCGCATCCGCTAAGCCCCTCAAGGACCGATGATGAATATCGTGGTGCGCGAAGCAACAAATGCCGATGCACAACTGATCGCCGAGCTGACCCGCGCTGCGTGGGCCGGCAAGGTGGCCGCCTCTTCCAGCGGGCATCACGAAACGGCCGAGCTGGTGGCAGCGCAGCTGCGCCACGGCGGCGGTTTCGTGCTGCTGATCGACGACGTGCCGGCCGGTTCGCTGCGCTGGATGCCGCTCGACAGCGATCCCGCCATCTGGAAGATTTCACGCATGGGCGTGCTGCCCGCCTACCGAGGCAGCAATGTGTCGCAGCATTTGCTCGAAGCCATCATTCATCACGGCCTGTCGTGCCAGGCGGAAGAACTGCGCTTGGCCGTGCGGCGCGACCAGCGCAAGCTGATCGATTTCTACGCGGCCTTTGAATTCGACCTGGCCGAGGAACTGGAATATTCGCACGCCAACCCCGCCGAACCGGCGCCGATGGTGATGCGGCGCCTGCTAAGGTATTGATTTTTAGCATTTTTGCCTCCAGCTTGCCCATACAACAACCCGCCAGTGCGTCCGGCGCGGTAGAATACGGCCGGCTGACCTTACTTATAAGACACTCAGAAGACACTATGAAACTGCCTGCAAAACACACCAACTACGTATCCGACCACACCCTGTTCATCGCCGAACTGAAGGCCAAGAATCCTGGCATGGAAGCGGGCCAGCAAGCGGGCCGCGCCCTGCTGTGGGACAAGCCGCCCGTCAGCATGGATGAGCAGGAACGCCAGATGGCATCGGCCGTGAAGCAACAGGCTTACGTTTACCAGAACAAGAACTAAAACCTGGAACCGGCACGATGTTGCCTGAAGAGTCTGCAGTCACGCCGGAAGCCGACGCTGCCGGTGCGGACGCAGTCATCGCCTCGCCCGCCGCCGTCGCTGCCGGCGACGGCGGCGCCGACCCTGCAACATCTGCAACAACGGACGCGGCGCCCGCCGCCGATCCCCTCGGCATTGCCCGCCTGTACGGCGAACCCATGCTGCGCATGCCGACGGACTTGTACATTCCGCCGGACGCGCTGGAAATCTTCCTCGAAGCTTTCGAAGGCCCGCTCGACCTGCTGCTGTACCTGATCCGCAAGCAAAACTTCAACATTCTCGATATCCCGATGGCGCAGGTAACCCTGCAATATCTGAAATATGTCGACCAGATCCGCGTGCGCAACCTGGAACTGGCGGCCGAGTATCTGTTGATGGCGGCCATGCTGATCGAGATCAAGTCGCGCATGCTCTTGCCTTCGCGCAAGAGCGACGTCGAGGAAGATGGCGGCGATCCCCGTGCCGAACTGGTGCGCCGCCTGCTCGAATACGAGCAGATCAAGCTGGCCGCCTACGACCTGAATGCCATCCCCCAGTTCGAGCGCGATTTCGTGCGCACGCAGATTTTCATCGAGCAAAGCCTGACGCCCACCTGGCCCGACGTCGAGCCGGTGGACTTGCAGCAGGCGTGGCTCGACGTGCTGAAGCGCGCCAAGCTGACCCAGCATCACCGCATCAGCCGCCAGGAACTTTCCGTGCGCGAGCACATGTCGAGCATCCTGCGCCATTTGCAATCGTCGCGCTTCGTCGAATTCAGCGAGCTGTTCGACATTGCCGGCGGCGTGCCCGTGGTGGTGGTCAACTTCGTGGCCCTGCTGGAACTGGCCAAGGAAACCCTGATCGAAATCACGCAGGCAGAACCGTTTGCACCCATCTACGTCCGGCTGGCCTATTCGCCCGCCTGATCCCTTCCCTTTGTCACTGACCACCGTACAACGGGGTTTTAGCGAAAGCAATCCATGAAAATTATTTCCGACATCGAAGAATTGCGCGACCAGCTCAGCGGACAGCTGCGCACGGCGTTCGTCCCCACCATGGGCAACCTGCACGAAGGCCATTTGTCGCTGATGCGCCTGGCCCGCAAGCATGGCGACCCCGTCGTCGCCTCGATCTTCGTCAACCGCCTGCAATTCGGCCCGAACGAAGACTTCGAAAAGTATCCGCGCACCATGGCGGCCGACATCGCCAAGCTGGAAAAGGAAGGCGTGTACGTGCTGTTCGCGCCGACGGAAAAGGAACTGTACCCGGAGCCGCAGGAATACCGCGTGCGCCCGCCCGATGACCTGGGCAACACGCTGGAAGGCGAATTCCGCCCCGGCTTCTTCGAAGGCGTGTGCACCGTCGTCACCAAACTATTTTCCTGCGTCGGCCCGCGCGTGGCCGTGTTCGGCAAGAAGGATTACCAGCAACTGATGATCATCCGCAACATGGCGCGCCAGTTCGCGCTGCCGACGGAAATCATCGCCGCCGAAACTTACCGTGCCGACGATGGCCTGGCCTTGTCCTCGCGCAATATGTACCTGTCGGAAAGCGAACGCGCGGAAGCGCCGGAACTGTTCAAGGGCCTCAATTTCGTCGCCGAGGAAGTGCGCAAGGGCAATCTGGCCGTAGGCGAACTGGAACAGGCGGCCATGCGGCTGCTGGACGGCCGCGGCTGGAAATCGGACTACATCGCCGTGCGCAAGCGCGCCAACCTGCAAGCGCCGAACGCGGCAGAGCTGGCCGCCGGCGAACCGCTGGTGGTGCTGGCCGCCGCCAAGCTGGGCCAGACGCGCCTGATCGACAACCTGGAAATTTAAGCGCGCTCGCAGCAGCGCCACGACGACGGGGCCATTCGGCCCCGTTTGCCTATCTGCCCTATTTTTCCATTCCTACCAGCCTCAACTCGGCATACAGTGACTTACCCCTGCCGCGCGCCGCCTGCAGCATGTCGTAGCTGGCCGCATCGAGCACGATTTCCTGCCCGCCCCACAGCTTGCGCTGGTGCGCTGGCAGTTTCAGGCTGCGCAACATGGCGCGCGCCTGGGCCGGATCGGCGGCGAGCAGTCGGATGGCGCGCACATGGCGCTGCGCCCCGGACAGGATGGGCAAGCCGCCCTGCGGGCCGCTCTGGCTCAGGCTGACATAGTCGTGCCCGCCCACCCGGTGCAGATAGGCGTGCCGGCCATCGCCCTCGGCCAGCAATTGCGCGGCGGCATCCAGCGTGTCTGGCGGCGCCTCCTCGGTGGCAACGGACGCAAGCACCGGCGCGACAGGCGCGACGGCGGCTTGCTCAAGACTCACGCCGCAAGCGGCCAGCAAGGCCGTGCAGAGGGCAAGGAATAATACGGGTGCTCGGCGCATGCTGCGCTCCTTCTTGTCGGGGTCGGGGACAAAGGGGAAATACTGCAGCGATCATGGGCCATATTATTTGAAGTGTAAAGTTAACTTTGGGAAATATTTCATTCCTTTGCGCAATTTCCAGCGCTCAGCGGGCGGGCCGTAAAATCCGCCCGTAATATTCCTCCCCCTGCCGCAGATGCGTGTCGAAATCACTGCCCTGTGCACGCATGCGGGCAAGCTCGGCGGCGCTGATGCGCATGACATAGCTGTGCTGGTTCACCACCAGCCGCGACACCAGCGCCGCCCCCGACACGGCCGCGCCGCCATACCATTTGCCGACGTCGCCATGCAGCGCGGGATACACCATGCCGCCCGCCTCCACCTGCCAGCCGCCATCGAGCAAGATCCAGATGGCGCCATCGCCGTCCGTGCCGTGCGCGATGGCGGTGCCGGGCTGCACTTTCCACTCCTGCGAGTGCGCGATGACGTCGCGCAACTGCGCCGTGCTCAGTCGCGTAAAGAACGGCGTCTTGCGCAGCAGGTGCACATAGGTGACGGAAGCCTGCATGGCGGGCTGGACCCCGGCGGCATTGAAGCAATACGCGTAGCTGGCCAGCGGCAGGAACAGTGCGCCGGCGGCAAGGACAACAAGGGAGAATCGGGCAAGGGACAGTCGCCGGGACATGCGGGCCTCCGCAGGAAAAAACATCACTATAGGCATGCGCATGCGGCCGATAAAGAGGGTATTCCTGTCCACAGCATGCCAAAAGGCGCAACAATCATTGTTATCACTGCTTGCACACTGAAACCATTCATGCCCACTTTATCCATCATGAAATAAAGATCACAATGACTGCACTGGCGCGGCATTCCGCGCCTCCCCCCACGACAGGAGAAGCACCATGAACACAGCATCCACCCCCGCCAAGGTTGCCATCGTCACGGGCGCGTCGCGCGGCATCGGCGCGGCCATCGCCCGCCGCCTGGCCCGCGACGGCATGCGGATCGTCGTCAATTACGCCAGCGGCAATGTTGAAGCGGACAAGCTGGTGGCGGCCATCGCCGCCGACGGCGGGCACGCCATCGCCGTGAAGGCCAACGTGGCCGATGCGGCCGACGTGCAAGCGCTGTTCGATGCGGCCGAGGCGGCTTTCGGCGGCATCGACGTGCTGGTAAACAACGCCGGCATCATGCCGCCCGTGCTGCCCACCCTGGCCGACACGGACGACGCCACCTTCGACAGCCTGTTCGCCGTCAACGTCAAGGGCAGCTTCAACACCATGCGCCAGGCAGCAAGCCGCCTGCGCCACGGCGGCAGCGTCGTCAATTTTTCCACCAGCGTGATCGGCCTGGCCCTGCCCGGCTATTCCGTCTACGGCGCCAGCAAGGCGGCCATCGAGACGATGACGAATATCTTCGCCAAGGAATTGCGCGGCAAGAACATCACCGTCAACGCCGTCGCCCCCGGCCCCACGGCGACAGCCCTGTTTCTGAACGGCAAGACGGAAGACACCATCGAACGCATGAGCAAGATGGCGCCGCTGGAGCGCCTGGGCATGCCGGACGACATCGCCGCCGCCGTCGCCTTCCTGGCTGGCCCGGATGGCCGCTGGGTCAACGGCCAGACCTTGCGCGCGAATGGCGGCCTCGTCTGAGCTCTTGCGGACGAAAAAAAACGCTATGTCACCGTCAAGTGTGGGAACTCGCCCAAGGTTGCTTTCAGTAATGCT
>CAUSDR010000342.1:0-6446 GCA_963530105.1 uncultured Janthinobacterium sp. | reverse complement strand
GTCTTGCGCGGCGGCTCTGTCATGGCGCCGGGCAAGTCCAGCAGCTGGCAATGGCTGCCCGCGCGCCTGTCCGTGTACGTCTTGTGTCCCTGCGCATCGGCGCAGACATACAGCTGCCCCTGCGCCTGCGCTGCCGCGCCCAGCAATCCGGCCATCAGCGCCATTCTGTAAAACTTTGTCAAATTCAACTCCTGCCGGCTCATGCCGCATCGATCCTGGGCCGACTATACAACACCGCGCTGGCGCCGCATTGGGACGCCGCATAAAAAAACGCGGGCAAGACCGATCGCCTCACCCGCGTTTTTATTCACTACCGGCCAGTTGCCGGCATGGCGCCATTACAGCGAGTAGTACATGTCGAACTCGGCAGGATGCGTCGTCATGCGCATGCGCTGTACGTCCTGCATTTTCAGTTCCAGGTAAGCATCGATCATGGAATCGCTGAAGACGCCGCCACGGGTCAGGAATTCGCGGTCCTTGTCCAGCGCTTCCAGTGCTTCTTCCAGCGAAGCGCACACGGTCGGGATCAGTGCGTCTTCTTCCGGCGGCAGATGGTACAGATCTTTCGAGGCGGCTTCGCCCGGATGGATCTTATTGGCAACGCCGTCCAGGCCAGCCATCAGCAGCGCGGCGAAGCACAGGTACGGGTTTGCCAGTGGATCCGGGAAGCGCGCTTCGACGCGGCGGCCTTTTGGATTGGCCACGTGCGGGATACGGATCGAGGCGGAACGGTTTTTCGCCGAGTATGCCAGTTTCACCGGCGCTTCGTAGCCTGGCACCAGGCGCTTGTACGAGTTGGTGCCCGGATTGGTGATCGCGTTCAGTGCCTTGGCGTGCTTGATGATGCCGCCGATGTAGTACAGGGCGAAATCGGACAGGCCGGCATAGCCGTCGCCGGCGAACAGGTTCTTGCCATCTTTCCATACGGATTGATGCACGTGCATGCCCGAACCGTTGTCGCCAACGATAGGTTTCGGCATGAAGGTGGCGGTCTTGCCATAGCTGTGCGCCACGTTCCACACCACGTATTTCAGGTTTTGCGTCCAGTCGGCGCGCTCGACCAGGGTCGAGAACTTGGTGCCGATTTCATTCTGGCCCGCGCCAGCGACTTCGTGATGATGTACCTCAACCGGGATGCCCAGCGATTCCAGAATCAGGCACATTTCCGAACGCATGTCCTGGAAGCTGTCCACTGGTGGCACCGGGAAGTAGCCGCCCTTGACGGTAGGACGGTGGCCGCTGTTGCCGCCTTCGATGTCCTTGCCGGTCGACCACGAACCTTCGTCCGAACCGATCTTGACGAAGCAGCCCGACATGTCGATCTTCCAGCGCACGCTGTCGAAGATGAAGAATTCCGGCTCAGGGCCGAAGTAGGCGGTGTCGCCCATGCCCGACGATTTCAGGTAGGCTTCGGCGCGTTTCGCGATCGAGCGCGGGTCGCGGTCGTAGCCCTTGCCGTCCGACGGTTCGATCACGTCGCACTGCATGAACAGGGTCGTTTCTTCCATGAACGGGTCGATATTGGCCGTGTTTGGATCCGGCAGCAGAATCATGTCGGAGGCTTCAATGCCTTTCCAGCCAGCGATCGAGGAGCCGTCGAAGGCGTGGCCCGATTCAAATTTGTCCATATCGAAGTGCGACACGGGAACCGTCACGTGCTGCTCTTTACCACGGGTATCGGCAAAGCGGAAATCAACGAATTTGACTTCGTTTTCTTCTACCATCTTCAAGACTTCTGCGGCTGTCATTGCCATGCGTATCTCCTAAATGAATGTGGGGTGAGCCGACCTTAATGCGTCCGGGCTGATGAAGCGAAGCAAACATTGCGTGCCACCAAAACTCATAGGAATCATAGCAGATTCCATGCCAGCTCCAGCCGGGTTCAGGCGGTGCAGGGAAAATCGCTGTCATCCCAGTGAAAGTTTTCCACGTCGTGATTTTCACTATGCCTTTGCGTCGCACCAAGAATGCACTATACAAGTGCGAAAAACGAATAACGCACCATTATTGTGCATTTTTGGTGATTTTCTCAAAAATGCTACCTTATGGTGCAAGGACAATGTGCGGTGGATTCCCGCTTGCGGGGCGCTGGCGGCGCACTATAATCGTCCACACCTTTTCACTTTCATCGAGGATGCCATGACCACCGCCGCCGATATCCTGAGCACCGCGCGCAGCCGCGCCAACGAAGGCACGCCGTATGCCGGCGCCGTGACGCCGCAGGAAGCGTACGACCTGCTGCAACTGGACGCCAATGTGAAACTGATCGACGTGCGCACCAATGCCGAGCGCGACTGGGTCGGCCGCGTCGATATCGCCGATACCCAGCATGGTGCGGTGCAGTGGGCCACCTATCCCGGCGGCGTGCCGAATCCCGATTTCATCGCGCAACTGGCCAGCCAGGCCGGCAAGGACGACATATTGCTGTTCCTGTGCCGTTCCGGCGTGCGCTCGCGCCATGCGGCCAAGCTGGCCACCGAGCACGGCTACGCCAACTGCTTCGACATCCTCGAAGGCTTCGAGGGCGACAAGGATGCCGATGGCCACCGCAAGCAGGTGGGCGGCTGGTGCAAGGCGGGCTTGCCGTGGCTGGGCGCCTGACGCTGGCCGCTCGATGCCGGCCGCTTGATTATCTGAACAGGGTTTGATCTGGCGGGCCATGCCGTGGCCCGCCATCGGCGACAACCATCCATGCGCGCCCGGTTTTTCAAGCGCGGCGCCGATGCTCCTTGCAAGCATGTACCTTATTCAGTACATCGTAGAGGTGCGTCATGGATGCTTCCGGCTTGCGGCAGATTACCCTGCTGTTCCATGCAAACGGCAATGGCACGAACCCGCCTGCTCGACCCCAGCAGCGACGTCACCCTCTCCACGCTGGAGCGGGCCGCCGCGCTGGTGGGACGCAAGCTGTCGATTACCCTGGTTTAAGGACTGTCACGCTGCTTCGCCCGTCTCCGCCGGGTGCTCGCCCATCAGGGTCAGGATGCGCTTGCGCACGAAATTGATGTGGCTGCGCAAGCCATACAGGCCATCCGCAAACGACAGGGGAATCGAGATCTGGTTGACCATTTCCTCGATCTGGTCCAGGCGCTTCAGTTGCTCCGCATACACCTGCGCGCGCCGGTCTTCCGGCACGTCTTCCAGCGCCTGCTCCACCGTGCGCAGCTGGCCATACCAGCGGTACACGCGCGAGCGGATGCGCCACACGTACAGGGGCGGCACCACGCGCGACAGCGGCAGGATCAGGGCGCCCAGCGCCACCACCAGCACCCACATGCGGTCAAAGAAATTGGCCAGCCAGAAACTCATGTAGCGCTGCAGCACGGGCGCGCCATCCTTGTAGAATTTCAGCGCTTCCGGCGCCACGGGAATTTCCGTGTAGCGCGCAGACGGGAACTGCCCCTGCTGCTGGAACCAGCCCGTGCCGCCATGGATGCCGGCCGCCGCCTGCACGAACAGGTCGACCAGGGCCGGATGCAAGTCTTCGCGCGCGACCAGGGTGGCGGTGGGCGCGATCAAATGATAATCCTGCGCCGGGATATTGCGTCCCAGGTCGACGATACCGCGTGGCAAGACCACGTGCGTGAGGAAAGGCAGGCGCCGCGTGTACGCTTCCGCTTGCGAAAAATCAAACAGCTTGATGCCCGGCGTTTGCAGCAGCATCTGGATCAGCGGCGCTTCCGGCGCCGAACTGAACACGAGGCCGTCGATGCGCCCTTCCAGCAGTTCCACCGTGGCCGGCGTGTTTTGCAAGTCGCTCACCGTCAATTCATTGGCTTCCACGCCATTCACGGACAGCAACTGGCGGAACAGGCCGGGCACGCCCGTGCCTTCCGGCCCCAGGTTGATCTTCATGCCCTTCAATTGCGTCAGTTCCGTGACGGCCTTGTCTTCGCGCAGGAACAGCCAGACGGGTTCCGTAAACAGGCTGCCCAGGGAAATGAGGCCATGGCGTTCGGCATCGTCGTGTTCCGTCGAGCCGCTTTGCACGAAGGCGATGTCGGTCTTGCCCGCATTCAGGCGCTGCAGGTTTTCCTGCGAACCCAGCGATGGCTGCAAGGTCACCTTGATGCCGTGCTTGGCCAGCGTGGCCGCGTACTTCTTGCCGAATTCTTCGTAGGCGCTATTGTCCTGCCCCGTCGACAGGCTCACCTGGCGCGGCGGCGCCGGGTCGACCAGCCAGTACGCCAGCGCGCAAAACGCGCCGACCAGCAGCAGGGTGGGGCCGGCGGTGGCGAGAAAATCGCGCACGGAAAAGCGGCTGAACGCGAGGATTTTGGACATGTGGTGGCGCATAGGTTTCATGGGTGGCTACGATGCCAAGAAAAGCTCAACTATGCAAGGCACTTTCACGCGCGCGCCATGGCCAATTCGGCTACAGTGCAGGATCGACCACCCTCCTTCCGGAACCATCATGCTGAAAATTCTTGGCAAAGCCGCCTCGATCAATGTGCGCAAGGTCCTGTGGACCTGCGACGAACTGGACCTGCCCTACGAACGCGAAGACTGGGGCAGCGGCTTTCGCGCCACCGACGACCCCGCCTTCCTGGCGCTGAACCCCAATGCCATGGTGCCCGTGCTGGTCGACGGCGACCTGGTGCTGTGGGAATCGAACACCATTTGCCGCTACCTGTGCGCGCAGGCGGGCCGCGACGACTTGCTGCCCAGCAATCCGCGCGGCCGCGCGCAAGTGGAAAAGTGGATGGACTGGCAAATGGGCGAGCTCAACAACAGCTGGCGCTACGCCTTTCTGTCGCTGGTGCGCCACAGCCCCGCGCACCAGGATGCGGCCCAGCTGGCGGCGGGTATTGCCGGATGGAACAAGATGATGGGCGTGCTGGAACAGCAGCTGCAGCGCACGGGCGCCTTCGTCTGCGGCGAAACATTTACCCTGGCCGATATCGTGCTGGGCCTGTCCGTCAAGCGCTGGCTGATGGCGCCCATGCAGCGTCCCGACTACCGCGCCATCGCCGCCTATCACGCGCGGCTGGAAGAGAAAACCGCCGTGTTTGCCGGCTAATCGAGTTCGATTGCCGCCACCGTGCCGCCGATGACATAACAGTCGCCATCGCGGCGCACCTCGTCCAGCGAAACGGGGTCGTCATGCGCATACGTGCCATCGACGTCCACGCACCAGACGTCGCCACAGCGCAGCAGCTTCACGCCGCAGCAGATGCGGTTGACAAAGTTGCCCGGCGTCTTGACCATCACCTCCCGCACGTCGCCCACCGTGATGGCCACCTGGCGCCAGACATTGCCGTCCAGTGCATGATTTCTTGCGTACAGGACGATGCGCACGGCCTGCACGCCCCCGGGCTGGTACCGCTGCTCGAATGATACGAGCGCCGCATCGTCAAAGCGGTGATATTGCTCAAAAATCCGCTGCGTTTTTTCCATTTGCTATGCCTGCGCAAAAAAAAACCGGCCCGCAAGGGCCGACTTTCAGCGTCTACGCCATGTTAATTCGTGCACTGCTTCGCCACGCCCTCGGCCTGCGCGGGCGGCTCGATCAGCGGCATCAGACTGGGCGCCAGCGAGACCAGCAATTGCACCGGCAAGGCGCTGGTGAAATCATAGTTCTTCGATTCCGGGCCCCGCACGTACGCCGTCATGCTGCCATAGAAGCGCTCGCCGATATTGAAGACGAAGGTGGCCGAACGGTTCACGTAGCGCGACTCGATCAGGCGGCCGCCGGCGCCATACACGTCGAAGCGCTGGTCGCCCGTGCCCGTCTTGCCGCCCATCGGGATCGGCACGCCGTCGGCGCCGACGAACGCCGTCTTCGCCCGTTTCGCCGTGCCGTCCGACACCACTTCACGGATGGCCTTGGCCACCGCCTTGGCCACGTCCGGCGACAGCACTTGTTCCGCTTCCACCTTGCTGCCCCGCTTGACCATGGTGTCATACGGCGTGTTGGCGGCGAAATGCATGGAATCGATGCGCACGCTCGGCTTGCGCACGCCATCGTTGATGATGATGCCCATCAGCTCGGCCAGCGCGGCAGGCCGGTCGGCCGAAGCGCCCAGGGTGGTCGCATACGATGGCACCAGGGAATCGAACGGATAACCCATCTTTTTCCACTGGCGGTGGATTTCCAGGAAGCCTTCCACTTCCAGCAAGTTGGCGATGCGGCGGTCCTGCGCATGCTTGCGGTGCGTGTTGAACAGCCATTTGTACACTTCCTGGCGTTCCTTCTCGCTGGCCGCCACCATCTGCGACAGGGTGGACCCCTCATGCTGGCGCAGGTACGCCACCATCCACAGTTCCAGCGGATGCACATTGGCGAGATACCCGCGGTCGGCCAAGGACCAGTTTTCCATCGCGTACTGCTGGTACATCTTGGCGACGCGCTCGGGCGGCACTTCGTTCTGCGACGGCAGGTTGGCGTTGAGGAAATCGCCAAACTCTTCCAGCGTGCCTTTCGGATTGATGGTGCGGAAGATGTT
>CAUSDR010000341.1:0-6501 GCA_963530105.1 uncultured Janthinobacterium sp. | reverse complement strand
CGACTGACCGCATGGCGCACTCCCTGTTACGATGATGTGCAGAGTCAGACATCGGCACGGGGAGAAAATTCCGTCCATCCCACAATTAACGAGGACAGAGCCTTTTTTATGCCCGCCGCTGTTTATTTCTTCGACACCTTCTGGCGCGACAGCTTGCGCAGCTTGGCCTGCTCGAAGCGCACCTGCTGCTCCGGCGTCTCCAGCGCCAGCGGCGGCACGGCCACCGGCTTGCGGTTGGCGTCCACCGCCACCATCGTGAAATAACAGCTGTTGGCGTGGCGCACCAGGCGCTGCTGGATATTTTCCGTCACCACGCGGATACCCACTTCCATCGACGTCGTGCCCGTGTAATTGATCGAGGCCAGGAACGTCACCAGCTCGCCCACGTGGATCGGCTGCAGGAACATCACCTGGTCCACCGACAGGGTCACCACATAACTGCCCGAATAGCGGCTGGCGCAGGCATAGGCGACGCTGTCGAGGTATTTCAGGATCGTGCCGCCGTGCACGTTACCGGAAAAGTTGGCCATATCGGGCGTCATCAAGACCGTCATCGTCAGTTCGTGGGCCGACCAGTTCATCGCGCTGTCCAAAGTGTTCTCCAAAGGGGATGGTTGTGAAAATACATGCGGGGATGTGAAAACCGGCCTCAGGGGCCGGTTGCGGGGCTTACAGTCCCAGGGTATCGATATCGGCCAGCGACTCGCGGCCCTTGTCGGAAATGTCGTGGCCTTCGCCTTCGGCGCGCGCCACGATGTGGGCTTTCTTGCCGAGGAAATAGGCCACGTCCGTGTCCAGCTTGGTCAGCGGATCGGTCGCCACGGCGCGCAAGCCCATGATGCAGCGGCGCAGGAACAGCAGTTGCGTCGCCTTCTCGGTGATGGACAGACGGCCATCGCGGGCGTAGCTGAGCAGCTTCAGGCCGGACAGGCGCTTGGCATTGCGGGCAACGCAAGCGCTGGGGCGCTCGGTCTTGATGCCGCGTGCAACTTGCTCCAGCGCGTCATATTCATCGGTTGTTAATTTCTCGTTCTTCATTACTTTTCCATAAAAGGCCAGGTGTTCGGCCCCCATGGTACGCGCCCCGCTGCGCATCGGCAACAGGCAACGTGATTCAGTCGCCGCCCGCCCCGCGGACAGCGCCCTGAAAAGACGCCAGGATGGCGCTTATTTGTAGCTGCGCAGCAGCAGCCACGCCAGGCCGCAGCCCGCCACGGCGCCTGCCAGCGCCAGCGCCACGAGGTTTTTGCTGGTGATCACAGGGCGGCGGCCCAGGTAAATTTTGTTATGCAAGGAATTGCCCATGATGGTCTCCTGTACAAGAATTTTTATGATGTCTCATTATAAGAACAGAATCGTGACGGCCGCATGACACACAGCAGTTAGCGTTTGATTTGTATCCAAGAGGCAACATTTATTGGCATTTTTGTTGTTTAAATGGCGTGACTATCCTGGCGTGCGCGCAATCCATTTCCGACCAGAAATAAAGTGCGCACACGGCAGCGGCCCCGCTTGAGGCACCGCGCCCGCCGCGGCCGGCACGGATGCGGCTTACGCCATTTTCACGGGCGGCGACGGCGGTGTCGGTTCCTCGACGGGCACGGGATCGATGTGTGGCGGCGGTTCCGCCGGCGGCGTCAAGGGATCGCCTTCCGGTGGCGGCGGCATATCGGGTTCGGGCGTGCTGTGCGCACGCAGCAAGGTGTGACGGGACTGTGGTTGCATGGTGACCTCCTTTGCGCCACTGTAGCCGATGCCGGGAAATCCTGGCGCCCGGCAGTGGCGGCGTACTGCGGGAACTAAACGAATCAATGCCACTCCAATATGGCATGCATCCAATTTCCCAGGAGAGCAGGCGCTTTCTCCCCCATGGCACGCAAAAAGATTCTTTTCATGGCCGAGGCCGTAACCCTGGCCCATGTCGGCCGCCCCCTGAGTCTGGCGCTGGGACTGGCAGAGGAGGCGCATGAAGTGCACTTTGCCTGCGCCGATGGCTACGACTTCTGTTTCAAGCAGACGCCGTTTCGCCGTTGGCGCATCGACAGCATATCGTCGCAGCAATTCCTGCGCGCCTTGGCCGGCGGCAAGCCTGTGTACACGGAAAGTACCCTGCAGGGCTACGTGGAAGACGACTTGCGCCTGCTCAAGGCCGTGCAGCCCGATCTCGTGATCGGCGACTTTCGCCTGTCGCTGTCGGTCAGCGCGCGCCTGCAGCGCATTCCCTACATCACCATCAGCAATGCCTACTGGAGTCCGTACGTGCGCCCGCACTACACGGTACCCAAGCTGCCACTGACGGGCGTGCTGCCCATCTGGCTGGCCAATCCCCTGTTCCGCCTGATCCGTCCGCTGGCCTTTGCCTCGCATGCCGCGCCCCTGAACCGCGTGCGCCGCCGGCATGGCCTGCCATCGCTGGGAAGCGACCTGCGCCGTACTTATACGGATGCCGACCGCACCCTGTATGCGGATATCCCGCAACTGTTTCCCCCGCATGGCATGCCCGCCGCGCACGACTACCTGGGCGCCGTCATCTGGGCCCCGCCGCTCGACTTGCCGGACTGGTGGCAGCGCCCTGAACTGAGCAGTGGACGCCCCATCGTGTATGTCACCCTGGGCAGTTCCGGCCAGGGCCAGCTGCTGCCGCGCGTGCTGCGGGCGCTGGCGCCGCTGCCCGTCACCGTGCTGGCGGCCACGGCAGGCACCATCCGCGTCGATGCCGTGCCGCCGAATGCCTTTGTCGCCCGCTTCCTGCCCGGCGACGCGGCAGCGCGGCGGGCCAGCCTGGTCATTTGCAACGGCGGCAGCCCTACCAGCCAGCAGGCGCTGACGGCCGGCGTGCCCGTGATCGGCATCGCCGGCAACCTCGACCAGTTCCTCAACATGCATGGCATCACGGGTGCCGGCGCGGGCCTCCTGCTGCGGGCCGACCGCTTCCAGGAAACCACCCTGCGCCACGCCGCCACGCGCATGCTCGACGATGGGCAAGCCCGGCTGGCAGCGCGACAGCTGATGGCGCTGTTCCGCGACTATGCCGCCGGGCAACGCCTGCAGGCGCACATGGACGCCCTGCTCGGTCCGGCGCCACGCGACGGCCAGCCATGAGCCGCCAGCGTCGGCTTTTCTTACAGCGCGCCGCACAGACCCTGCATAAAGTCAACAAAAGCGCGCCAAGTCATTGATTTCAAAAGAACCTCATGCGTTGGCATGGAAGTCGCTTAGTACTCGCCATGAGCACCTGCCCACAGGACTCAGGCAAGACTTCCTGTTCCACTAACCACGAGGTAAGCAAAATGAAACTGTCTCATTTAAAACTGATCCCGGCGGCTGCGGCACTGGCCATGCTGTGCGCGGCCGGTAGCGCCCAGGCGGGCGCCTACGGCTATTCCTACAACAACATCTTCGGCCTGGAAATCGGCGTGCCCACGGGCCAGATCACGGTGGCCAACAGCACCACCATCTCGCGCAGCACGGCGACCCTGAATGGCGTCAGCGTCATCCAGGGGGGCGCCGGTTCGCTCGACGCGCCGCGCGCCAACGTCGGCGCCGTGACCAAGGGCCAGAACGACTTCACGCAACAAGGTCCCTCGGGCAACTACTCGCGCGGCGATGCGCAGATCGTCAGCACGCAGTTCCCCTCGTTCCCCACGGGCTCGACCTCCACGCAGGCGGTCAACGTGGCCGAGGCCCACCTCGACGGCCCCGCCGGCACGGCGGACGCTTCCGGGCGCAACGGTTCGACGACGGGCTTTTCCGTCGATTTCATCGTTGGCTCGCCCACGGCGACACTGAGCTTTGACTTCCTGGCCTCGCCGTTCATGCAAGTCTTCCTGCAAAGCACGGTAGGCCAGCTGTCCACCGCGACGGCCAACCTGGTGGTCACGTTCACCATCACCGACGCGGCCGGCCTGACGGTCTTCAACTGGACGCCCGATGGCGTGATCGGCTCCGGCATTTTCGGCGGCACGGAGTCGGCCGATGGTGCCAACCTGAACACCAGCCTCGCCACCAACTTCCTGACGCGCGGCAACCTGTTCACCTATGATCCCTCCGGCTGCGGCACGCCCACGGGCACGGGCGTGGGCACCACATGCGGCAGCAACTTCAGCGCCGTCAGCAATACCTTGACGGCAGGCAACTACACCTTGACCCTGAACGCGGTGGAAAGCGTGGATCTGGTGAAACAGGCGGTGCCGGAACCCGGCACCCTGGCCTTGCTGGGCCTGGGCCTGGCGGGTCTTGGCTACGCCCGCCGCCGCAAGGTCATCAACTGAACCAGGCAACAGGGGGGTATTCACAGGCGAGGGGAGTCTCCTCGCCTTTTTTATGCTGCAATCCTGTCGGTTTTCCTTACAGCGCGGCCGCCGTCCCCCAGCGTGCGATGGCAGCGCCAACCGGCCAGGAGAAAGGAATTTCATGACGCATTTTTCTTGCACCCGTCTCGCAGCGGCGCTGCTGTCCATGCTGCTGACATGCGGCGGCGCCCATGCCGCCGCCTACGGTTACTCCTATACCAGCGTCTTTGGCCTGGTCATCAGCAATCCCGCGGGCTCCACCAGCCTGCTCAGCAACATCGACCTGTCGCGCACCACCGCCACCCTGAACGGCAGCAGCGTCATCCACGGCGGCAGCAACGAGATTGACGCAGCGCAAGCGACGCGCGGTGCCGTCACCAAAGGGCAAAATGATTTCACGCCGCAAGGTCTCGGCAACGCCTCGTACGCGCGCGCCGATGCGCAGATCGTCACGTCGCAAATCCCGCCCTTTCCTCCCGGCTCGACCAGCACGCACACGGTCAATATGGCGGAAACTTATCTGGCGGGCGCCGGCAGCGCCGACGCCTCGGGACGCAATGGCTCCAACACGGCCATGGCCGTCAATTTCGTCGTCGGCGAACCGGGCGCCACCCTGGCCTTCGAATTCCAGGCCCTGCCCTTCATGCGACTGTACCTCGATGCCGCCGCAGGTACAGGCTCGGCGGCCAGCACGAACATGGCGTTGACCTTCAGCATCATCGATGAACATGGCCAGATCGTCTTCAACTGGGCGCCTGACGGCATACTCGGCTCCAGCATCCTGGGCGGCACCGAACTGGCCGACGACGCCAGCCTGAACACGGGCTACGCGCAAACGCCGCTGACCAGCGGCAGCGTGTTCACCTACGACCCCAGCGGCTGCGGCGCGCCCACGGGGACGGGCATCGGCACGACATGCGGCGGCCAGTATGGCGCCGTCACCGACATCCTGGTGGCCGGCAGCTACACCCTGGTATTGAACATGCTCAACAGCTCCGAAATGGCCTACGTGCCCACCGCCACGCCGATGCCGCTGCCGGGCACCCTGGCGCTGCTGGCGGCAGGCCTGGCCATGCTGGCGCTGGCGACGCGCCGACCATGCCGTTGATGCGCGTTTGTCATGGCTGCGCGGCTGGCGCGACGATCAAGTCCGCCAGCGGACGGCGCAGCGACCGGGCCTGCGCCGCCGGCCCGGCGCCTATGCGGCCAAGAAACACGGCCCGGTCGAACGCCGCCGCCCCCAGCACGCCCTGGCATTGCACGGCCAGCTCCTGGGCCAGCTCCTGCATGCCGTCCGTGCGCGAAAAGGCGCGTCGTTCGCGCACGTAGCGGGCAAAGATCAGCGGCGTCAGTTCCGGCTGCATTTGCAGGCCCAGCTGCGTGGCCGTCAGCCAGAAGCGCTGCATGGCGCGCCCGGCCGCCACGTAGTCATCCGTGTGGCGCGGCGGGGCATCGGCCAGCAGGACGAAATGCGCGGCGCAACCGAGACCAGGCAGCAAATCCATCTGCAGGCGGGGCGCCACGGTGCCCGCCAGCCAGGTATTGAAAAAATCCACGCGGCGCCAGCTTTGCATGACCCAGCGCATCAGCCGCGCCGTCAGCGGGTCCACGCCCAGGGCCTGGTCCGGGATGCGGTCGGCGCTGTAGCGGGCGCCCCACTCGATCACGTCGCGGTGCACCTTGTGCGCTTCGGGCATGGTCAGGCGCAGCCGGGCATTGTCGAACATCAGGCGCGCGCAGGCCAGGCGCGCGCGCCAGCCTTCGAACCACTGCACGCTGTAACCGGGCGGCAGGCAATCCGCCAGCGCCGCCTTTTCGCTGGCGCGCAACTGGCGCGTGCTGAGGCGCCGGCGCTGCACGCTGCGGCGCGGCAGGCAGTCCGCCAGCGCGTCGGGCAGCAGGCCGGGGCTGTCGACAAAATGCACGTCGAAGGTGGGCAAGGTGTCGGGCATGGCCGTGCGCCGCCGCGCTTCCATGCGCAAGCCGTGGCGGCTGGCCGCCAGCGCCATGCTTTCGAGCAAGGCCCCCAGCGACAGCTGGCTGGGATGGCCGTCGAGGTCGTACACGCAATGGCTGCGCGTATCGAAGCCGTGCACGACGACGTGGCGCCCGTCGACGACTTCGAAGCGCCACGGCTGCGTATTGTCGCCGCTGGGCGCCCAGCGCGCCTGGTCGCGGCTGTTTTCCAGGACGGGATCGATCTGCCGTG
>CAUSDR010000340.1:0-6527 GCA_963530105.1 uncultured Janthinobacterium sp. | reverse complement strand
GCCCGGCAGGCGCCGATATTACCTCAGCTTGAGCGCGCAGGTAAGCAGAATTGATTTAAAACAAATTTAAAACAGATCCTGCTGGCCCGACACGAGGCGCGAAAAGTCGTCGCCGAGGAATGGCAATATCGCGTCCGCCACCGGTTGCAGCTGGCGCGCCAGGTAGTGCTGGTAGTCGATGGGCGAGCGCTGCGTTTCCAGCGGTTCCGGCCCCGCCACCGTGATCACATAGCTGATCCAGCCGCCGTTCTGGTATTGCAGCGGCCGGCCCTGTGCCAGGTTGTAGGCGTCGGCCGTGCGCGCCGCGCGCACGTGCGGCGGCACGTTGCGCTGGTAATCGTCGAGCGGGCGGCGCAAGCGCTTGCGGTAGACCAATAAAGCGTCGAACTCGCCGCGCACGGTGCGCGCCACGTAGTCGCGCACATAGTCCTGGTAGGCCGTGCGCTGGAAGATACGCCGGTATAACTCTTGCTGGAATTGCTGCGCCAGCGGCGTCCAGTCGCTGCGCACCGTTTCCAGGCCCTTGTAGACCATTTCCTCGCTGCCGTCGGGCTTGCCCACCAGGCCCGCATAGCGCTTCTTGCTGCCTTCTTCCGAGCCGCGGATGGTGGGCATCAGGAAGCGCCGGTAATGCGTCTCGAATTCCAGCTCCAGCGCATTGTCCAGGCCGAACTCCTCGCGCAGGTGGCGTTCCCACCAGGCGTTCACGTGCGCCACCAGGGCGCGGCCGATGGTGCCCGCCTCTTCGTCCGTATGCGCCGTCTTCAGCCACACGAAGGTGGAATCCGTGTCGCCATAGATCACCTGGTAGCCCTGCTGCGTGATCAACTCGCGCGTGCGGTGCATGATGTCGTGGCCGCGCAGGGTGATCGAGGACGCCAGGCGCGGGTCGAAAAAGCGGCAGCCGCTGGACCCCAGCACGCCATAGAAGGCGTTCATGATGATTTTCAAGGCTTGCGACAGGGGCGCGTTGCGCTCGCGCTTGGCTATCTCGCGGCCCTGCCACACCTGTTTCACGATAGCCGGCAGGCAATGTTTGCCCCTTGAAAACTGCGCGCCCCGGTAGCCGGGCACGGTATCGGCCTCGTCGCCGCCGGTGCCCACCACCAGGCCCACGGGGTCGATGAGGAAGGTGCGGATGATGGATGGGTACAGGCTTTTGTAGTCGAGCACCAGCACGGAATCGTACAGGCCCGACTGCGAGTCCATGACGAAGCCGCCGGGGCTGTTTTCGCCCGACACATCGCCCAGGTTGGGCGCCACGTAGCCTTGCCGGTGCATCAATGGCAGGTACAGGTGCTCGAAGGCGGCTACGGAGCCGCCGCTGCGGTCGGCCGCCAGGCCCGTCACGCTGGCCCGCTCCAGCAAAAAGGTCAGCAGCTCGGTTTTGGCGAAGATGCGCGTGACCAGCTCGCAATCCTTGAGGTTGTAGCGCGCCAGCGCCGGCTTGTCTTCGCGGAAGCGGCGGTCGATCTCGGCCATGCGCTGGTAGGGATTGTCGATGGACTTGCCCTCGCCCAGCAGCGTTTGCGCCACGTTTTCCAGGCTGAACGAGGAAAAATTCCACGTCGCCGAGCGCAGCGCTTCGATGCCGTCGATGATCAATCGGCCTGCCGCCGCCGCAAAATAATGTTCCTGCTTGCCGCCGTGCTCGCGCCATTCCATGACGGCGCCGCCGCGCCCCAGGCGCAGGGGAACCTGGTAGCGCTGCGCATGCTCCCGCAGCACGCGCAAGTCGAACTGCACCAGGTTCCAGCCGATGATGGCGTCCGGATCGTGCCGCTCCATCCACGCGTTCAGGCGTTCGAGGATCTGCGCGCGCGTGTCGCAGTAGTCGAGGTCGAAGTCGAGCGTTTCCTCGCCGCCATTTTGCGGCCCCAGCATGTAGACCTGGCGCTGGCCGCAGCCTTCCAGCGCCAGCGAATACAGTTCGCCGTGCGCCGTTGTCTCGATATCGAGCGATACCAGCTTTAATGTGGGCCGGTAGCCCGTCGCCGGCCGCAGATGCCCTTCCTGCGCCGTATCGGCGCTGAACGTGACGGGCGCCGTGATGAAACGTTCCATCAGATAGCGCTCGGGCGGACGGATATCGGCTTCGTACACATCGATGCCGTGGGCGCGCAGTAGCTTTTCCAGCGTCAGCAAGTGCCGATATTGCCTGCAATACAGGCCCAGCACGGGCCGGTGGTGAAAATCGCACAGGGACAGGGGGCGCAGCTCGGCATGGCGCTCGCCGCGCAGCAGCCGTTCCGCCTGCTCGCGCTGCTCCATGGGAATGAAGGCGACGGCCGTCTGCACGGGCAGGCGCACGTGGCGGGGCCCGGCGTCTGTTGCCAGCCAGAAATCGACCTCCGTGCCATCGCGCGTGTCGCGCCAGTGGCGGGTCAGGATGAAGCCCTGTTCGGGCGGATGGTCGGTGTTGCCTGTCATGAATGGATCGTGCCGTGAGTTGCCGTGCGCGTGCTGCGTGCCGGTCTGCACATTACAGCAAGCCGGTGCAGGGTGGGGGCCGTTGCGGCTATAATTTTTGCAGTCGATGACTATAACAAGAGCGCGTCGCGCCATTACCCTGGAGACAGCATGCAAGCAATGAGTTATGTACACGGCGCCCACGAGACGCCGTTGATCGGAGAGACCATCGGCGCCTACCTGGACGGCATCGCCGCCCGCTTTGGCCAGCACGACGCGCTGATCGTGGCGCACCAGGACGTGCGCTGGACGTATGCGCAATTCCAGCAGCGCGTGCACAGGCTGGCCGCCGGCTTGCTGAAGCTGGGCTTGCAGCCGGGCGACAGGGTCGGCATCTGGTCGCAGAATTGCGCCGAATGGGTGCTGACGCAGTTCGCCACGGCAAAGGCTGGCTTGATCATGGTCAACATCAACCCCGCCTACCGGCGCGCGGAACTCGAATACGTGCTCGACAAGGTGCAGTGCAGCGCGCTGATCCTGTCGCCCAGCTTCAAGTCCAGCGACTACCTGGCCATCGTGCAGGACGTGGTGCCGGAAATCGCCCGCTCGCGCGCCGGCGCCCTGCAGGCGCCGCGCCTGCCGCAGCTGCGCCACGTCATCCGCCTGGGCGCGGCCGCCACGCCCGGCATGCACAATTTCGATGCCTTGATGGAGGGCATCTCCGACGCCGACCTGGCGCACCTGGAAGAAGTGAGCGCCACCTTGCAGTTTGACGACGCCGTCAACATTCAGTTCACCTCGGGCACCACGGGCGCGCCGAAAGGCGCCACCTTGACGCACCACAATATCCTGAACAACGGTTTTTTCATCGGCGAAGCCATGCGCCTGACGCAGCAGGACCGCCTGTGCATCCCCGTGCCGCTGTACCACTGTTTCGGCATGGTGCTGGGCAACCTGGCCTGCGTCACGCATGGCGCGGCCATGGTGTATCCGGGCGAAGGCTTTGACCCGAAAGCCGTGCTGGAAACAGTGCAAGCCGAACGCTGCACGGGCTTGCACGGCGTGCCGACCATGTTCATCGCCATCCTCGACCATCCTGATTTCAAGCAATATGACCTGTCGAACTTGCGCACCGGCATCATGGCCGGTTCGCCATGCCCGATGGAAGTCATGACGCGGGTTATCGAACTGATGCACATGGCGGAAATCACCATTGCCTACGGCATGACGGAAACGTCGCCCGTCAGCTTCCAGACGTCGATCGAGGACCCGCGCGAAATGCGCGTCTCGTCCATCGGCCGCGTGCACCCGCACCTGGAAGTGAAGATCGTCGACGCGGAAGGGCGCATCGTGCCGCGCGGCGCCAAGGGCGAATTGCTGACGCGCGGCTACTCCGTGATGCAGGGCTACTGGGGCGATGCGGAAAAAACAGCCGAGGCCATCGACACGGCGCGCTGGATGCACACGGGCGACCTGGCCGTCATCGACGAGAACGGCTTTTGCAGCATCGTCGGCCGCTCGAAGGACATGGTCATCCGTGGCGGCGAAAACATCTATCCGCGCGAAGTGGAGGAATTCCTGTACCGCCACCCCAGCGTGCTCGACGTGCAATGCGTGGGCGTGCCGGACGCCAAGTATGGCGAGGAACTGTGCGCCTGCATCATCTTGCGTCCCGGCATGCAGGCCACCAGCGAGGACATCCGCGCCTTTTGCGATGGGCAGATCGCCTATTACAAGATTCCCCGCTATGTGCGTTTCGTGGCCGAATTCCCCATGACGGTGACGGGCAAGATCCAGAAATATGTATTGCGCCAGCAGGTGGCCAACGATCTGGGCCTGGGGACGTCATAGGCGTTTCGCCGGCACATACAAAAACACCGGGACGCTCGCGCGGCCCGGTGTTTTTTTATTGCTTCAGCGTAAAGCTCAAGCCATCGCGACTTGCGGTGCGCGCGCCGGGGTACGGCGGCGCAGGAAGGCCAGCACGCCCAGGCCGGCCAGCAGCATGGCGTAGGTGCCTGGTTCTGGCACGGCCGACACGCTCACGGTGTTGAAACCGGCGCCGTTCATCGACACGTGGCCGGAATTGATCGAGCTGACCGAATCGGCGATCAGGGTGCCGTTCATGTTGCCCGAGCCCGAGAACGCTGCGTTCGGCGCCAGGATGCTGCCGTTGATGCCAGCGTTGTTCAGGCTGGTGGTGGTGGCGTTGGCGAAGTTGAACAGCGTGCGGCTGGCGTAGCTGCCGAAATTGTCGAAGCCGCCGCTCATGGTGATGTTGGTGGCGGTGCCGTTGATGATGATGCTGGCCGTGCTTTTCAGTGACGACAGGTCCAGCGTCAGGTTATGCAGGTCGTTCGCGTTGATCGTGAAGATGTTCACGTCGGCGTTGATGTCGCCCACCAGGGTCATGTTGCCGTACTGCGAGACCACGGTGCCGTTCGATTGCAGCTTGGCCACATCGCTCGACAGGGTCGTCAGTTGCTGCTTGGCGCCCGCGAAGTCCAGGACGGAGGAATTGCCTTTGCTGATGTTGCTAGTCGGGAACCACTGTGGCGCCGTCAGGGTGCCGTTGGGGTTGCTGGCGCCATACACGGCCGAACCGTTGAGCGTGCCCCAGCCCGTGTTCAGGCTGCCGCCAGCAACGACCGTGTTGGCCGCGCTGCCGGCATTTTTATTCGTGCCGACGGAGTAGCTGTTCAGGAAAATGTCGCCGCCAGCGGCAATGCTGCCGCCTACGCTGGTAAAGCCGCTGGCCGCGCTGCTGCCGATGTTGCCGAAGATAAAGGCCGAGTAGCCATTGGCGACGCCGAGGTCGATCACGGTGGCCTGGGCCGAGGCGCTGAAGGAGAACGCGAACAGGGCGGCGCTGATGAGCGGCAGGGTGCGTGTGGCAAATGATTTCATGGGTATTCTCATATTAAATTAGGGACGTTAGGGCGGGAGAGCAAGAACACCGCCATCACGCTGGCCGTCATTATAATCTAAAAAACAATTTTAGTTCAATTTGAGTAATTAACTATATTTTAATACAACACTTTTCCAGAGTATTAATGTTTCTTTTTGATCAATAAAAAACCGGGACTGGCCCGGTTTTTTTACTGTTTATCGCACGCGCTGGTACAGGCGGAAGCGTTCGACATCATCGGTGGGGCGGCGTCCTTCCCACAGCTTGATCCAGTCGGCGCCATGGTGTTCGGGCAACTGCTGCTGGTTGCTTGGCGCCTTGATGCTGTCTTGCAACAGGAACACGTCGCACTGCTGCTGGTCCACGTTGGCAAATGGCAAGTGGCCGTAGTAGGCGAACGTGGCGCGCTGGGCGGAGCCGACGTTGCTGTTGATGCACTTGCTGCCCGGCGGCAGGTGCACGGAGATCTGGTGCGCCACGCTGGCGTAGCTCTTGCTGTAGTTCAGCGGCGGCAGGAACAGCGTCATGATCAGCACCCAGATCAATATCAGGCCGCCGGAGGATAGCACCACGGCGCGCCACAGCACGGCTGGCTGGCGCGAAATGCGCCAGTGCACCAGGGCCACCCAGCCGGCGCTGGCGCAGGCGGCGACGAAAAAGGCCGTCAGTTCCAGTTCGGGCTTGAAGCCTGGCAACAGTTTCAGCGCATTGTAGGCCAGGCGCGGCGGCCATCCCGTCAGGGTGGCGAACCAGAACAGCCACAGCACCAGGGCGCAAATGGTCAGCACCATCACGGAGAACCAGTCGATGGCGTTGATGGCGCCCCGTTTCATGGTCAGCAGGCCAAACGCGGCCATCACGGCCAGCGGCGGCAGCAGGGGCAGCAGCTGGCTCGGATCGGGATCCGGGTGGCACAGGCCCAGGATGGCCAGCATGGCCACAAAGGTCAGCGGCACGACGATGTGCAGCACGTGGTGCTGGCGGCGCCAGGCATACACGGCCCAGGCGGCGAAAGGCCAGGCGGGCCAAAAGAACCAGATGCCGACGCGGAAGAAATACTGCACGCTTTTCACGCTGGGCGGGGCGAACTGGCGGCAATTCCACTCCATCCACGCCTGCAGCGGCGAATGGCCGTAGGGTTGCAGCCATTCGCCCGGCAGCAGCCACACGAGGGCCAGGGCGATGGCCACGAGCACGGCCAGCACCAGGT
>CAUSDR010000339.1:0-6530 GCA_963530105.1 uncultured Janthinobacterium sp. | reverse complement strand
GACCCCGCCAACGCGCGCCCGCGCGCGGCCAATTTCGCGGTCGGCCTGTCCATCTTCACCATCGGCCTGGCCAAGAAGGTGCTGATCGCCGACAACCTGTCGCCGCTGGCCATGCCCGTCTTCGCGGCCGGCGCCGCGCCGACCCTGATCGAGGCGTGGATCGGCGTGCTGGCCTACACCTTCCAGCTGTACTTCGATTTTTCCGGCTATTCCGACATGGCCATCGGCCTGTCGCGCCTGTTCGGCGTGAAACTGCCGCTGAACTTCAACTCGCCTTACAAGGCGGCCAACATCACGCAGTTCTGGCGCCGCTGGCACATGACGCTGTCGCGCTTCCTGCGCGACTATTTATATATCGCCATGGGCGGCAGCCGGCGCGGCGAAGCCATCCGCTACCGCAACCTGATGCTGACCATGCTGCTGGGCGGCCTGTGGCACGGCGCCGGCTGGACCTTCGTCATCTGGGGCGGCTTGCACGGCCTGTACCTCGTGGTGCAGCAGGCGTGGAGCAAGGCCTTCGGCGCGGCCACGGGACGCTGGTGGCCCGCCGCGCTGACTTTTTTTGCCGTCATGCTGGCATGGGTTTTCTTCCGTTCGCCCGACGTCGGCACGGCCTGGGACATCCTCGGCGCGCTGGTGGGCGCGAATGGCGTGAGCCTGCCGCGCGGGCTGGGCAGCCACGCGGCGGCGCTGGCGCAATGGGGCATGCAGCCCGCGTTCGACGGCATCCGCTGGATCGAACTGGTGGGCCCCGGCTTGCCCGTGCTGCTGCTCGCCATCGTGCTGGCCTTCAAGGCGCCGAATACGCAGGAAATATTCTTTCTCTACGAGCCTGCCATTGAAAGAATCTTCCAGCCCGAGGGACGCTGGCGCTTCAGCTGGCGCCCCACGCGGGGCTGGAGCCTGGGTTTTGCCGCGCTGTTCATCGCCTGCATCTTCGGCATGAACCGCGTCACCGAATTCCTCTACTTCCAATTCTGAGCATGGACACGCCATGGATACCTCTGCCCGCCGCTACCTGATCTGGTTCTTCGCCTGCGCCTTGGTGGTGCTGGGCGCCGTCTCGGCCCTGAATTACCGGGTCGACCCGTATCTGCTGCACCAGTGGGATAGCCCGCTGCTGCAGCGCCCCCGTCCCACCAATGAAAAGCTCAGCGCCTGGGGCAAGACCTATGCCGTGGCGCGCTACCGGCCGTCCATCATTTACATCGGCAATTCGCGCACGGAAATGGGCTTGCCGACCAAGGCGCAGGAAACCTTCCCCGATAAAAGCGTGTTCAACAGCGCCGTCTCCGGCGCATCGCTGGGCGACGCCATCCGCCTGGCCGAGCATGCCGCCAAGGTCAGCCGCATCGAAACCATGGTCTGGGGCGTGGACGCGCCCACCTTTTCCCTCGACCTGGGCTCGGCCCGTGTGGAAGACGGCCTGACGGGCGCGGAGCACGGCTTTTTCGCGCAGCGCGCCCTGCTCAACCTGAAGCGCGGCCTGACGGTGGACATGACGCACGACAGCCTGCGCATCCTGACGGGCGACTTCGGCGACGTTTGCCTGTCCAGCCTGGCACTGTACGGTCAGCGCGACCAGACCTGCGTCATCAGCCGCATGAAGGGCTGGGGCGGGGCGGCGCAAGCCATCCCCCTGCGCCTGCAGGAATTCGGCGAAGGCGAAGGGCCGACGCCACCGTCCACGCCCGCGCTCGACGCCAGCATCGGCAAGCTGTGCAAGGGCAGCATGCGCCTGCGCATGTACATCAACCCCACGCATGCGCTGACGATGGACGTGCTGCACTGGCGCGGCAAGTGGGATGCCATGCAAGCGTGGCAGCGGGGCCTGGTGCGGGTGGTCGACCGCCACCGCGCCGCCGGCTGCGACGTGCGCCTGTATGACTTTTCCGGCTTCAACAGCGTCACCACGGACCCGATCCCGCTGGCCAGCGGCAAGCCCGAGATGCGCTACTACTGGGAAGTGTCGCATTACCGCGACAACGTGGGGCGCCTGATCCTGGCGCGCCTGTTCGGCGGCGACACGCCCGTGCCGTCCGACTTCGGCGTCGAGCTGACGGCCGCCACGGTGGCCGCCCACCAGGCGGCCATGCGCGTGGCGCGCGACCGCTATCACGTGGAGCACGCGCAGGAGACGGCGTATGTGCAGAAAATCCTCAACGGGCCGCGCATCAAGCATTTTTAAGGGAAGGTGCCCAGCCGGACGCGGCTGAAAGGGCGGGTGCGCTATGATGGCGTTTTGCCATCCGGCATTGTTTTCGCCGGTTCACTTGACAGGATGCCCCATGAAAATCGCCTTCTTCGCCAGCCAGCCTTACGACCGCCGCTTCTTCGATGAAGCCCTGCCGTCCCAGCCCGACGCGGCAGGCATCGAACTGGTGTACCACAGCGCCTTGCTGAGCCAGGAAACCGTGGTGCTGGCGCAAGGCGCCGAGGCCGTCTGCGTCTTCGTCAACGACGTGCTCGACGCGCCCGTGCTGGAAGCCCTGCACGGCTACGGCGTGCGCGCCATCCTGCTGCGCTGCGCCGGCTACAACAACCTTGACCTGGAAACGGCGAAGCGCCTGGGCTTTTTCGTCGCCCGCGTGCCCGCGTATTCGCCGGAAGCCGTGGCCGAGTACACCCTGGCCCTGGTGCAGACCTTGAACCGCCACACGCACCGCGCGTATGCCCGCGTGCGCGAAGGCAATTTTTCGCTGGATGGCCTGCTGGGATTTACCTTGCACGGCATGACGGTGGGCATCGTCGGCACGGGCAAGATCGGCCTGGCCACGGCGCGCATCTTCAAGGGTTTCGGCTGCACCGTGCTGGGCCACGACCCGTACCCGGCGCCCGCGTTCGCCGAACTGGGCACCATGGTGGAACTGCCGCGGCTGCTGGCGGAGTCCGACATCGTTTCCCTGCATTGCCCGCTGATGGACAGCACGCGCCACATGATCAGCGCGGAGACCTTGCCGCTGATGAAGAAGGGCGCCATGCTGGTCAACACCTCGCGCGGCGGCCTGATCGACACGGGCGCCGTCATCGAAGCGTTGAAATCGCGCCAGCTCGGCTCGCTCGCCATCGACGTCTATGAGCAGGAAAGCAATCTGTTCTTCCAGGACCGCTCGTCCGACATCATCGACGACGACATCTTCCAGCGCCTGATGACCTTCCCCAACGTGCTGGTGACGGGCCACCAGGGCTTCTTCACCATCGAAGCGCTGCGCGAAATCGCCGCCATCACCTATCACAACCTGGCGTGCTTCCGCCAGGGCAAGGAATGCGGCAACATCGTGCTCAGCTGACCTTGCCCGCCTTCGGCCTGGGCGGCGGCTTCGGTTTCGGCTGGGGCAGCGCGTCCGCCGTGCGGCGCGCCAGCTGGCTCAGCCAGTCGCGTTCGTCCCACAGGCCGCCGTCGATCAGGAAATACGGCTTGGCTTGCGGGTAGGGCGGCGCTTCCTGCGGCGCGCCCATGGCGCTGATCCACGCGCGTCCCGCCGGCGTCGGCTTGATGTACAGCTGGTCGTCGGCGACGATGGCGAACATCTTGCCGTCGCAATACAGGCCGTACTCGCCAAACATTTTCCTGGCGCTGACGCTGCCCGCGCCCGCCAGCTGGTCGAGCAGGTAATCGACCGTGCCTTGCTGTGATGCCATGTCTCCCCCCCCTTGCTCCAGATGCCAGTGTAGCGCACGCCATCGCCGCCGCCGACCAGTTTTTCCAGCAATTCGGTCTTAGCGGTTACACTGCGAAGATTGATTATTTTGCATTGAATAGCTTGCCATGCCAACCAACGCCATCGTCCACCGCGGCATCACCATCGCCACCCTTTGTGCCACCGACGCCATCGCCACCCACTGCGCGCCCGGCCACACGGCCATCCGTGAACAAGACGATGGCTGGTGGCTGTATTTCGTCGACGAGGACGGCGGCATCGACGGCTACGACAGCCCGTTCGCCAGCCACGCGGAAGCGCTGTGGGCGGCCAAGGCGGCGGCCGAGTTCAGCGCGGAATGACGCTGGTAGCCGGAAATCCTCCCTGGCCCTGCGTCAGCTTGGCTAGCGCCCGCGCCCGAAACTGAAAGGGCGAATGACGGTGCCTTTCGTATCCCGCAACATGGCCTGCGCCTGGTTTTGGGCGCGGCGAAAACCACGCTCACCCAGGCGGGGCAGTTCTTCACCGGCTGGCATTGCCCCGCTGGACGAGTGCGACGCGGTCGACAGCGTCATCTTCGCCGTTGATTGCGGTGGTATGCGCCACGGCCTGTTCATATTCGCCGCGCCGCTCTGCTGCGCGACGTCTGGTCGTGTGCCAGTCAGGACGGCAAGCGCGCACCGCGCGTTTATCCCCTGTGGTGCTGACCGTAATTCGTCGAGGCGCAGTGCTGGCTGGAAGCGTGTTTTGTTGTAACTGCTAATCAGGCAGAAATACGATGGTTCCTTGATGCCACAAGCTGTGACGCGGAATCATTGAATTTAAATTTTTACACGCTTGTCAGTTTCTGCAATTATTGGTGAGTTTCTTCCTGGTGGAAAACTATATGATCTGAAAGTATTTTTTAATTATTCGTGTATTTTTTATGGTGAAATTCGTGAAATTCAATATTTCACATGAGTGTACTGTTATTTTGGGATTTAAAAAATCATTGGATTATTTATTTTATTGTGCTAAAAATTAATTTTTGGAAAATTATGGAAAATATTAAAAAAAAGAGAAATTGCTGGGTATTTGGAATTTTTTTAATTATTTTATGTTTTTATATATATTTTTATTCTATACGCAGTCATCTTGAAAGTTCTGACGAGGGTGCGCAAGTTTTACTTTTCGCAACTGCAATTTTTTCGGCAATGCTAATGTGCTGTCTTGGCGCTTTTTTCCCAGGAGGTAAAAATAGCCGAGGCTGGCAATTTTTTTGGACATTTTCGGATTTTGTTTGGGTTTTACTAAGTTTGTTTGTGATTGCAAAACTTCTTTCGCCAATAACGACAACGATTAAAAAACAAAATGAAATCATGTTTTTGAATCAAAAGGATTCTGTAAGATCGGATCTTATTTGGGCCATTTTATTTGCGAAAGATAGATTGTGCATCCCCCCTCAAAGCGACAAGGCGTTGTGCGACAGAATAGTAGCGGATGAACGGCGCACGATGTTGCCATCATTTAACAAGTGGATGGCTAAAGATATGCATGATTACTATGGAAAAATATGCATGTCAGGGAAATGTCATCCGACTATAGAGAATATATATTCGAGATCGGCGCGAGTCATGGAAGTTTATCCTGATGCAAATAAGATAGATAATGATAATTCGGATGGCGTCATATCATTTACTCTCTTTTATTCTTTTATTTTCATATTTGCTTTTTCAATGAGATTGGGCCGAACTTTCGCGGAGTTTAGCCGGAATAATAAAGAATTTTGTGCTTACTTGAAAGAAAAATATGGGAGATTTCGTGAGTGTTTAAATGAAAAATTCGGAAAGAATTCTGGCAGTGCCGCCGCTGCAAATGAAGGGAAGGACGCAGCAGATGAAAAACAGGATAAACCTAGCTAATGTTTGCTGGTGTTTGCCACGGCGGCGGCGCAGTTCCTGATGTATTGATGACGCCCAACGTCAGCATAGTGAGCGCTAAGATGCTGAGGGCGAGCATCATTAAAAGGTGGGCCGGGCACGCAGGTTGAGAATGATTCCACGCGGCGGATTTTGTCGGGGGAATGCTTAGTGTTACGGATTCAAGCGCCGCGCCGCCCGCAACTCCCGTTCCGCCGCCAGCACCGTGGAAATGATCAGCCGCTCCACCTGCGGCGCGCTGCTGGCGGCGGGCGGCGGGGCGAAGAAGGCGGTTGCCAGCGCGGCATCGCTGCCGGTGGCGGCGAAGGTGCCGTCATTGCCCAGGGTCAGGAACAAGGTGCCGGCTGGCGTGACGGCGGCCCATTGCACGGGCGTCTTGCCGTGGTTTTGCTTGGCCACCAGCGCCACTTTCGGCGGCTGCTGGCCCAGCAAGGAGCGTCCCATGCTCGACAGCCGGTGTTCCAGGCCCAGCATGTGGAAGACGGTGGGGAAGATGTCGGCGTGCGAGGACAGCGCCGCCGAGTCGCCCGCGCCGGCCAGGGCGGCGGGCGCGCAGATGGCCAGCGGGGTGCGGATCTGCGGCGCATCCAGGGTCGAGGCGTGGCCCAGGCGGCCCGTCTCGAACATCTCCTCGCCATGGTCGCCCGTGATGACGACGATGGTGTGCGCCAGGTCGACCTTGTCCAGCAAGGCCTTGAGCCAGGCATCGAGTTCGCCCAGGGTGTTGCGGTAGCGGTTGACGATGGCGTGGCGCTGCAGCGCCAGGTTGGCGCTCTGGAAGTTGAACTGCGGCGGCGTTTCCGGCCGGTGCGCCATGTAGCCGGGCGCGTGCAGGTAGGGGTAGTGCGTGCCGTAATAATGCGCGTGCACGAAGGCGGGGGCCGGGTGGCGCAGGCGCGCGGCGATGGCGGCGATGTTTTCCCAGTCGCGGTCGTTGACGACTTCGGCCTGGTTGAAGCTGGCCAGGTAG
>CAUSDR010000338.1:0-6535 GCA_963530105.1 uncultured Janthinobacterium sp. | reverse complement strand
TAGTCATTGCTGCAAAAGGCCAGCATGGCGCGGCCGTCGACCGTCAGGCGCGGCGCGCACGGCGTCTCGACGGTGCGGCGGCGGCGCACCAGGCTGCGTTCTTCCAGCCCTTGCAACTGCTGTGTCAAGCGCGTGAGCAGTTCCATCTCAGGCTCCCATCACGCTGTTGAAGACGGCCAAGGTCTGCTGGCCCAGGCCCGCGATTTCCGCGTCGTCGAGGATGTACGGCGGCATCAGGTAGACGGTGGCACCGATGGGGCGCATCAGCAGTTCATGTTCCAGCGCCGTGCTGAAGAAGCGGCGCGAAAAGTCGGGCGCAGCGTCGACGGCATCAAAGGCCCAGATCATGCCCTGCTGCCTGAAGTTCCGTACCTGGTCATGCTGCGCCAGCGGCGCCAGCGCCTGCGTGATCTTGGCGGCGCGCACGCGGTTGGCGGCCAGCACATCGTCTTCCTCGAAAATGGCCAGGGTGGCCAGCGCCGCGCGGCAGGCCAGCGGGTTGCCCGTGTACGAGTGCGAATGCAGGAAGCCGCGGCGCACGTCGCTGCTGTAGAAGGCTTGATAGATGTCTTCGCGCGTCATCACCAGGGACAGGGGCAGGTAGCCGCCGCTGATGCCTTTCGACAGGCAGACGAAGTCGGGCCAGACGCCGGCCTGTTCGCAGGCGAAGAAGGTGCCCGTGCGGCCGCAGCCGACGGCGATTTCATCGAGGATCAGATGTACCTGGTAGCGGTCGCACAGGGCGCGCACCAGCGCCAGGTACAGCGGGTCGTGCATGGCCATGCCGGTGGCGCACTGCACCAGCGGCTCGATGATGATGGCGGCGATTTTTTCTGACTTTTGCTGGAACAGCTGTTCCACTTCGGCCGCTGCGCGGCGCGCCACGTCCTCGGCCGTTTCGCCTTCGGCCGCCTGGCGGGAGTCGGGCGACATCACCGTCTGCGACGCCCGCAGCAAGGGGCCGTAGGCATCCTTGAACAGGGCGACGTCGGTGACGGCCAGGGCGCCGATGGTTTCGCCGTGGTAGCTGCCCTTCAGGCAGACGAATTCCTGTTTTTCACCCTTGCCGCTGTTGCGCCAGGCGTGAAAGCTCATTTTCAGGGCGATTTCCACGGCGGAGGCGCCGTCGGACGCATAAAAGCTGTGGCCAAGCACGCCGCCCGTCAAGGCGGAGAGCTTTTCCGACAGCTCGATCACCGGTTCATGCGTGAAACCGGCCAGCATGGCGTGTTCCAGGCGGTCCAGCTGGTCCTTCAGTTCCGCATTGATGCGCGGATTCGCGTGGCCGAACAGGTTCACCCACCAGGAGCTGATGGCGTCCAGGTAGCGTCGGCCTTCGTGATCATACAGCCAGGCGCCGCGGCCGTGGCTGACGGGGATCAATGGGACCGTCTCGTGGTGCTGCATTTGCGTGCACGGATGCCACACGCTGCGCAGACTGCGTTCGACCCAGCCCGATTGTTTTTCTGCTTTCAAAACTGCTCCAATGATATTTTTAGTCCATGAGCGGTAGACCATTGACTAGCCCATGAGCCAACCCGGCTTGCGCTTGTCGAGGAACGATTGCACGCCTTCGCGGCCCTGCTCCGAGGCGCGGATCTGCGCGATGCGCTCGGCCGTGTCCAGCAGCAGCGCGTCGTCGACGGGCTGGCCAACGATTTCGCGCACCAGCGTTTTCGCCTGCGCCACGGCGTGCGGGCTGTTGCCCGTCAGCGCCTTGAGCACTTCGGCGGTTTTCGCGTCCAGTGCGTCTGCCTCGACTACCTCGTGGGCAAAGCCGATGCGCAGCGCCTCTTGCGCGGAGAATCGCTCCGCGGTCAGGAAGTAGCGGCGCGCCGCGTTTTCGCCCATGGCCTTGATGACATACGGTGAAATAGTGGCGGGAATCAGTCCCAGCCGCACTTCGCTCAGGCAGAAATGCACGTCTTCCGCAGCCAGAATGATATCGCATGCGGCGACCAGCCCCGTGCCGCCCGCATAACAGTCGCCCTGGATCTTCGCCACCACGGGTTTCGGACACAGGTAAATCGTGCGCAGCATCTGCGCCAGCTGCAGCGCGTCGGCCTGGTTTTCGGCATGCGTGTAGCCCGCCATCTTCTTCATCCAGTTCAGGTCCGCGCCGGCGCAAAAGGCCGCGCCATTGGCCGCCAGCACGATGGCGCGCACCATGTCGCTGCGTCCCAGGCCCTCGAAGGCGCGCGCCAGCTCGGCGATCGTCGTCTCGTTGAAGGCATTGCGCACGTCGGGGCGGTTCAGGGTCACGGTGGCGACATTGCCCTCGATGACCAGCTTTAAGGTTTCAAATTCCATTCTCTTCTCCCTGAATGCCGCTTACATGCGGAATACGCCGAACTTCGTGTCCGGGATTTCCGCGTTCAAGGCGGCCGACAGGCCCAGGCCCAGCACCATGCGGGTGTCGGCCGGGTCGATCACGCCATCGTCCCACAGGCGCGCGGTGGCGTAATACGGGTGGCCCTGGTGTTCGTATTGATCCTTGATCGGCTGCTTGAAGGCCGCTTCCTCGTCGGCGCTCCACTGCCCGCCCTTGCCCTCAATGCCGTCGCGCTTGACGGTGGCCAGCACGGACGCGGCCTGGTCGCCGCCCATGACGGAAATGCGCGCATTCGGCCACATCCACATGAAACGCGGGGAAAAGGCGCGGCCGCACATGCCGTAGTTGCCGGCGCCGAAGCTGCCGCCGATGATGACGGTGAACTTCGGCACGCCAGCGGTGGCCACGGCCGTGACCATCTTGGCGCCATTGCGGGCGATGCCCTCGTTTTCGTATTTGCGGCCCACCATGAAGCCGGTGATATTTTGCAGGAACACGAGCGGGATCTTGCGCTGGCAGCACAATTCGATGAAATGCGTGCCTTTCAGGGCCGATTCGGAGAACAAGATGCCGTTATTGGCGATGATGCCGACTTTGACGCCATAAATGTGGGCGAAGCCGCAGATCAGGGTGGTGCCGTAGCGGGCCTTGAATTCGTCGAAATCGCTGCCGTCGACGATGCGCGCGATCACTTCCCGCACGTCGAAGGGCTTGCGCGTATCGACGGGGATCACGCCATACAGTTCCTGCGTCGGGTATTTGGGTTCGACCGATGCGCGCAAGTCCATCTGCTGCGGCTTTTTGCGGTTCAGGTTCGAGACGATGGTGCGCGCCAGCGACAGCGCGTGCAAATCGTTCTGCGCCAGGTGGTCGACCACGCCGGACAAACGCGTGTGCACGTCGCCGCCGCCCAGGTCTTCGGCCGTCACCACTTCACCGGTGGCCGCTTTCACCAGCGGCGGGCCGCCGAGGAAAATCGTGCCCTGCTCCTTGACGATGATCGATTCATCGCTCATGGCCGGCACGTAGGCGCCGCCCGCCGTGCAAGAACCCATCACCACGGCGATTTGCGGGATGCCCTTGGCCGACAGGTTCGCCTGGTTGTAGAAGATGCGGCCGAAATGGTCGCGGTCGGGGAAGACGTCGTCCTGGTTCGGCAGGTTGGCGCCGCCCGAATCGACCAGGTAGATGCAGGGCAGGTTGTTCTGGTCGGCGATTTCCTGCGCGCGCAAATGCTTTTTCACCGTCATCGGGTAATACGTGCCGCCCTTGACGGTGGCGTCGTTGCAGACGATGACGCATTCCTGGCCGGAGACCCTGCCGATGCCGGTGATGATGCCGGCGGCGGGCGCTGCATCGACGCCCTTGGCGTCCTGGTACATGGCGTAGGCCGCCATCTGGGAAAACTCGAGGAAGGGCGTGCCGGGATCGAGCAGCATCTGCACGCGGTCGCGCGGCAGCAGCTTGCCGCGCGCCAGGTGCTTGGCCGCCGCCGCCTCGCCGCCACCGGCCGCGATTTTCGCGACCTTGTCGCGCAGATCGTCGACGATGGCTTGCATGGCCGCGGCATTGGCCTTGAAATCTTCACTGCGCGGATTGAGTTTGCTTTCGATGTGCGGCATTGCGGTTCCTTTTTCTTATCGCCCGGTCTCTCGGGTCGCGCTATTCGGGAAAACTGCCGTCGAGATAAAACCAGCGCATGCCGCCTTCACCGGCCTCGCGCACGAAGCGGCTCACTTCATGCAGGCGGTGCGCGCGGCCATTGACCTTGTAGCGGGCCACGAATTCCACGCTGTCGCGGTTTGTCTCTTCGGCTTGATCTGCTGATTCTGCTTTACGTTGACGTAAACGTAAAGCAGATTTTACCTCAAGTCCCAGCCAGTGGACTTTTTCTTCTTCCGCAAACAAAGCGTCGCCGGGACGGGTGCTGGGGTGCCAGGTGGCCAGCAGATAGGGTTCGTCGCGCAAGGTGAACGCCGTGTAGCGCGAGCGCATCAGCGCAGCGGCCGTGGGCGGCAAGGCGTCGCCGGCAATATACGGGCCGCAGCAGCTGGCGTAGGAGGCGCCGCCACAGGGGCAGGCGGCGGATGTCGAGGGTGTGGGCATGCGGTAGCGGATAGGGGAACAGGAAAGTTCCGCAATTATCCGCCATATCGGCGGCGCCGGTCGCCGCTGCCGCCGCGCCGCTTATTTTTTCGGGCTGAGGAAGTCCAGCGCGAACGGCGGCGCCTTGCCGGCCATGAGGTCGGCCAGGATGCGCGCCGTGCCGGCGGCAAAGGTAAAGCCCAGCGGGCCGTGGCCCACGTTCAGCCACAGATTGCCATATCTGCTGGCGCCCACCAGCGGCGCGCTGTTCGGCGTGGCGGGGCGCAAGCCGGCCCAGGCCGTGGCCTGGTCGTAGTCGGCGCCGTGCGGCATGGCTTCGCGCGCCAGCCGCGCCAGGCCGGCGATGCGGTCCCAGTCTATGCTGTTGTCGGCGCCCACCATGTCGACCATGGCGGCCACGCGCAGGTCGCCGCCTATGCGCGCGTACAGCACCTTGCGCTCGAAATCCGTGATGCTGATCTCGGGCGCGCGGTCCTGCGCGCGGATGGGCGCCGTCAGGCTGTAGCCTTTCAGCGGGTACAAAGGCAGGTAGATGCCTGCCGTGGCGGCCAGGTCGCGGCTCTGGATGCCGGCCGCCAGCACATAATGATCTGCCTGCAACAGGCCCAGGCTGGTATCGACGCCCGTGATCTTGCCACCGTGCGTGACGAGGCTGCGCGCCTCGCCTTTCAGCAGCAATGAGCAATTCGGGTGCTGCAGCAGGCGCGCTTCCAGCGCCAGGCAAAAGGCGTGGCAATCGGCCACCGCTTCGCCGGGCGTGAAGATGCCGCCCGCCAGGGAACCCTGCAAGGCGGCCAGCGCCGGTTCGCGCTGCACGGCTTCCAGCGGAGACAGGACGACGCGCGCCTCTTCCGATTCGGGACGGGCCACGGCGCGCTGGAAGACCGCCGGCGAGCGGTAAACGATGAGTTTGCCCGCATCGCGCCACGCATACGCTTCCGGCGGCACCGTCAATTCCAGCTGCGCCATGCCGGCGCGGCTCAGTTCGCCCAATTCCAGCAGCTTGGCCGTCGTGCGGGCATTGCTGGCGCTGTTGCAGTTGCGCAGGAAACTGGCCATCCAGCGCCATTGGCGCCAGTCCGCTTCAGGGCGGAAGCGCAGCGGGCCATCTTTCTGCAACAGCCATTGCAGGGCTTTCAGGGGCACGCCGGCGTCCGCCAGCGGCGCCACATAGCGATAGCTGAGCTGGCCGCCATTGCGGTAGCTGGCGGCAATCGCCACTTGTTCATTGCGTTCCAGTACCGTGACCTTGTAGCCGGCCTCGGCCAGCCACCAGGCCGATGTCAGACCGACGATGCCGCCGCCGATGATGATGACTTGTTGCTGCATGTAGCCTCGCTGCGTTGCGCTCCCATGGTGCGGGAGCATTCGGAAAGAGCTTAGAGGCTGGCCGTTCAGGGAGCCAATGAAACATCATGGTGCAGCCATAACTTTCAGGAATGCACTATTCAAGTGCATATCATTGATTGTTGGCAATCGCACCACGGTATAGCGCGGTGAGGATCAATTCCTCGCTGCGCCCCATGGCGGAATACACGCCGGGATAGTGCTCCGGGTCGCTGCCCGTGCCGCCCACCAGCATCACCATGCCATTCTTGTTGGCAAAATCGAGCACGAAGGCGGACACCAGGCCATACGCGTCGCCCAGGTGGCCCGCGGCGGCGAAGCTGGCGCCTTCCACGAGACCGTTGCCCTGCCCCGCCACGGCGTCAAACTGCTGGTTGCCCAGGCCCCACGCGCGGTACAGGCCCCGTTCGCTGTCGCCATTCTCGCCAGCGGGCGTCAGCTGCCATTGCCGGCCAAACATCAGGGCGATACTGGCCGGCTGCAACATCTGCCTGCCCTGGTAGCGCCCGCCGTCCAGCAGCATCTGCATGACCTTGCCCAGGCCGGTGGCGGAAATGCGCAAGCCGCCCGTGGGGCTGAAGACGGTGGCGTTGCTGCCAATCACATAACGTTCGATGCCGGCGGGCTGGGCCGGTGGGCGCGTCGGAAAATCATCGACTTGCGCGATCCACGGCCCGTGCGGCTGCCACACTTCCGTTTCCAGCGTGCGCTTGCGGTACAGGGTGGCCGTGTTCGCCACGTCGCCGGCCG
>CAUSDR010000337.1:0-6544 GCA_963530105.1 uncultured Janthinobacterium sp. | reverse complement strand
TCGGCAGCTATTAATCGCTAGCGCTGACATAGGGGGTCAGACCCGTCGGGTCTGACCCCAGCATTTGCCGTCGGGTTCGGCAACACGAACACGTCAAGTATTCCTGCGCGGATAGCCTTGCGCCAAGATCCGCACCCACACCACTTCCTTCTCTTCATCCGTCATCGACACCCAGTGGGCCACTTCCACCACGCTACGGCCGCAGCCGCGGCAGATTTCATCGAAGGTGGTCGAGCACACGGCCACGCAGGGCGTGTCGGGGCGCGGCGGCAGTTCCTTGTCAGCCATCAGGATACCTTCGGCAAGCCGAGCTGTTCCCAGCCTTCGATGCCCAGCTTTTCCAGCGTGGCGATATTCTTGTCGAAAATCTCGGACGCTTCCGGGAAAGCGTCGACGGCGCGTTCGATGCTGTCTTCGCGCAGCAGGTGCAGGGTCGGGTACGGCGAACGGTTGGTGTAGTTGCTGATGTCGTCCTCGAACGTCTCGGCAAACTGGTAATCGGGGTGGAAACTGGCGACTTGCAATTCGCCCGCCAGGTGCATGTCTTCCACGGCCGCGTCGGCCACATCGAGAAACTCGTTGTAGTCGAGGAAATCGTTCAGGGTGTACGGGTGGATCAGCAAGGTCGTGTCGATCTGCTCGGGGTCCGTGTCGGCCAGGATTTGCAGCTCGTCCATCAGCAGCGCCAGCAAATCTTCCGGATTGCTAGACTCGCACACCACGTAGCGGATCTGCTTCTTGACGTGCACGGCCTTGGCGAACGGACACAGGTTCAGGCCGATCACGGCCTTTTCCAGCCAGGCAACGGTATTGGCGATGATGACGGCGTTGTCGTCGTCATGGCGTGGCGGGGTGTTCATATGCGTGCTCTCTATCTATCGGTAACGTGGCCGGCGCCTGAATGGCCGGCCCAGGCCAAATTGTACGCACTCTTTGCGCAGTCTCATACCCGGCGCCCGCCAGGCTTGCTCCAGGGTCGGCGCCATCTATGCTATAACAGCGGCCGAATCGCGCATTGGGCAAATTAAATTTGCAATAATTGCATTATTAGCGAATGGAAACATCGCTATTTACGCCTATGTGCTGTCATCATGCTGACATAATTCTTGACTCCAGCATGGGGATATACGTACACTCGCACCTTAATCATGGGTCTGTCCGATGTTTCTTCGACGACAACAATGGAACACTATGCACGAAAACTCCTTTAAATCTACCGTCCTGGCGGCGTTGGCCCTGGCGCTTGCGCCCGCCCTCAGCCAGGCGTACGAAGCCGGTGTTGAGAGCGATAACGCGCCAGTCGCCGCCACCACGCCCGCCCTGATCCCGATGACCGCCCAGGTCACGGCGAAACTCCCCACCCTCGACAACCGCCTGCAAAAGACCGACCGTCTGCTGAAAAATCTCAGCGAGAACTCCGATCCGCTGCGCGAAGCCGACGTCTGGGGCCGCATCCGCAGCGGCTATGCGATTCCCGACATCAACAACCAGCTGGTGGCCAACCACGTCAACTGGTACGCCACCCGCCCCGACTACATCGCCCGCACCACGGCGCGCGCCTCGCGCTACATCTTCCACGTGGTGCAGGAACTGGAAAAGCGCGGCATGCCGACGGAACTGGCCTTGCTGCCGTTCATCGAGTCCGCCTTCAATCCGCAGGCGTTCTCGAGCGCCAATGCGGCCGGCATGTGGCAATTCGTGCCCGCCACGGGGCGCGATTTCAACCTCAAGCAAAACATGTTCAAGGACGAGCGCCGCGGCGTGCTGGCCTCGACCGATGCGGCCCTGACCTACCTGCAGCGCCTGTATGACATGTTTGGCGACTGGCAACTGGCCCTGGCCGCCTACAACTGGGGCGAAGGCTCCGTGCAGCGCGCCATCAAGAAAAACCAGGCGCTGGGCAAGCCCACCGATTTCGAAAGCCTGGCCGACCTGATGCCAGCCGAAACGCGCAACTACGTGCCAAAACTGCAAGCTGTCAAAAACATCATCGCCAATCCGGCCCAGTTCGGCCTGACCCTGCCCGTGGTCGACAACCAGCCCTACTTCACGGCCATCGACAAGACCAGCGACATCGACATCACCGTCGCCGCCCAGCTGGCCGAACTGTCGATGGACGAATTCAAGGCCCTCAATCCGCAGTTTAACCGCCCCGTCATCATCGGCGGCGAAAAGACCAAGATTCTGTTGCCGCAGGAAAACGCCGCCAAGTTCACCACCAACCTGGCGCAATGGGGCCATGCCTTGTCGAGCTGGACCACGCACAAGATCACCAACGCGCGCGAACGCATCGAAACCCTGGCGTCGAAATTCGGCACCACGGCCGACGTGCTGCGCCAGGCCAACAACATTCCCCAGCGCACCCGCCTGCGCGCCGGTTCCACCATCCTCGTGCCGAAAACCTCGGCCACGATGAACAAGGACATCACCCAGGAAATCGCCGACAGCGCCACCATGCTGCTGGAAGCGGACCGTCCGGAACGGGTAGCCAAGGCCGTGCGCCGCGTCGCCAAGGGCGGCAAGGTACAGGCGGCACCTATTTCGCTGGTGAAACCGCGCATCCAGCGCGGCGGTGGCAACAGCCGCGCCAAGGCCCGCCATTGAGCACACCTGCCATCAGCTACTGCGCGTCGTGATTTGCCGCCTGCGATGCCCGCCGTACCACAAGTACGGTTGCGCTTCGCAGCGACAACTCACTTCCGCTCGCTACGGTTCTGCCAGGCGTTGCAAGGCGCCCAGCACGTGACTCCACCGGCCGCCACAGCTTAGCTGTCGCGGCCGGTGGCACATCCGCTCCACCCGCCCACCACCCAGACAGGAGTCGTCATGGCTTTCTTGCAAGGCAAAAAAATCCTCATCACGGGCTTGCTGTCGAACCGTTCCATCGCCTATGGCATCGCCAAGGCTTGCCACCGCGAAGGCGCGAGCCTGGCGTTTACCTATGTGGGCGAGCGCTTCAAGGAGCGCATCACGGAATTCGCGGCGGAATTTGGCAGCGAACTGGTGTTCGACTGCGACGTGTCCAGCGATGAACAGATCAGCGCCGTCTTCAGCGACCTGGCGCGCCACTGGGAACAGCTCGATGGCCTGGTGCACGCCATCGGCTTCGCCCCGCGCGAAGCCATCGCCGGCGACTTCCTCGACGGCTTGTCGCGCGACAGCTTCCGCATCGCGCACGACATTTCCGCCTACAGCTTTCCCGCCATGGCCAAGGCCGCCCTGCCCCTGCTGCATCCGGGCGCGTCGGTACTGACCCTGACGTACCTGGGCGCCGTGCGCGCCGTGCCCTACTACAACACCATGGGCCTGGCCAAAGCCTCGCTGGAAGCATCGGTGCGCTACCTGGCCGAATCGCTGGGTCCGCGCGGCATCCGCGCCAACGGTATTTCCGCCGGCCCCATCAAGACTTTGGCCGCCTCCGGCATCAAGGATTTCAGCAAACTGCTGGGTTTCGTGGCCGAACACGCGCCCCTGCGGCGCAACGTCACCATCGAGGAAGTGGGCAACACCGCCGCGTTTTTACTCTCCGACCTGGCCTCCGGCATCACGGGCGAAATCACCTACGTCGATGGCGGCTTTTCGCAAGTGATGGCGGTGAACCCCGAAGTGGAGTAAGGCGGTGATGCAGGGCCGGCGCCCGCTCCCCGCCAGCGCGGCCATGCCGGGCCGCGATGCGGAGCCTACGTGATTTTACTGATTTCACGTAGGAAACTTGCGCAAAACGTGGTAGTAGTTTCGCGCTGGCGCATTTAGGCAGTGCAAAACGGACGGAAATACAGTATAGTGTCGTTGTGCGCTGCAATATGTTCCCTTGAAGCGATGGCAACACCGCAGTTACATGCACTACAAACTTAGCAGCTTCGCAAGCCTTAGCGCATCCACAGGATGCCGCTTATAAAGCCCTCCCGCCTTGTGTGTCGCACCTGACACCGTCCCGGCGCAAAGCTTTTGTGCCGAAATTTCTTTCTAGTTGAGTCATTTCGTTTTGGTTGGCGTTGCTATTTTGCGTTCTGCTTTTTGCAAGAACGCTGATTTTTACGAAAGAAAAAGAATGACATTTGAATCCTTAGGCCTGCATCCGTCCCTCCTCGCCGCTCTGACCGAATCGGGCTACACCGCGCCAACCGCGGTACAGTCGCAAGCGATTCCAGCCGCGATCGAAGGCCGTGACCTGCTGGTCTCGTCGCAGACCGGTTCGGGCAAGACCGCAGCTTTCATGCTGCCGTCGCTGCACAAACTGGCCAGCGCCGAACAAAGCGCCGCCGGCAAGACGCCTAACCAGGAAATGCAAGCTTCGCGCGCCCGCGGCGAGCGTCCACGCTTCAAGGCTGCCCAGCCAAAAATGCTGGTGCTGACCCCGACCCGCGAACTGGCCCTGCAAGTAACCACGAATACCGACAAGTACAGCACCGGCATCCGCCGCATCAAGGCTGTGTCGATCCTGGGCGGCATGCCTTACCCTAAACAGATGCAATTGCTGGCCAAGAATCCCGAGATTCTGGTCGCCACGCCTGGCCGCCTGATCGACCACATGGAGTCGGGCAAGATCGACTTCTCGCAACTGGAAATCCTGGTGCTGGACGAAGCCGACCGCATGCTGGACATGGGTTTCATCGACGACATCGAAAAAATCGTGGAAGCGACGCCGGAAGGCCGTCAAACCATGCTGTTCTCGGCCACCCTGGACGGCGTTGTCGGCAACATGGCGCGCCGCATCACGAAAAACCCGCTGGTCATCCAAGTGGCAAGCTCGAGCAACAAGCATGAAAACATCACGCAGCGCGTCCACTTCGTCGACGATCTGTCGCACAAGAATCGCCTGCTGGACCACCTGCTGCGCGACGAAACCTTGGACCAGGCTGTTGTGTTCACCGCCACCAAGCGTGACGCCGACACCATCGCCGACCGCCTGAACATCGCCGGTTTCTCGGCTGCCGCCTTGCACGGCGACATGCACCAGGGCGCGCGTAACCGCACCCTGGACGGCATGCGCCGCGGCCAGGTCAAGGTGCTGGTTGCCACCGACGTTGCCGCCCGCGGCATCGACGTGCCAACGATCACCCACGTGTTCAACTACGATCTGCCGAAGTTCCCGGAAGACTACGTCCACCGCATCGGCCGCACCGGCCGCGCTGGCCGCAATGGCCTGGCCATCTCGCTGGTGAACCACGCTGAAGGCATGAACGTCAAGCGCATCGAACGCTTCACCAAGCAATTGATCCCGGTCAATGTCATCGAAGGTTTCGAGCCAAAGAAAACGGCATCGGCACCACGTTCGAGCGCCCGTCCAGGCGGCTGGAAACCAGGCGACAACCGTGGCGGCGCGAAGCCAGGCCAACGCACGTTCAGCAAGCCGGGCGCACCGCGTAAAGACGGCGCACCAAGCACCGGCGGCGGCTACAAGGGTTCCAACCCGCGCAGCACCGACGGCGCGCGCCGCAGCTACGGCGACCGTTAATCACGGTTCGACGTTGCCTCTAGGCATGCAATGAAAAACGGCCACCAGATCGCTCTGGTGGCCGTTTTTTTTACGCTATGTCACCGTCAAGTGTGGGAACTCGCCCAAGGTTGCTTTCAGTAATGCTTCCGGTGACAAGATGCGCCTGGCATCGAGTATCCAGCGCCAGCCCAGGTAGTTCGGCAGGTAGCGGCTGGCGACGCCATGAAAGCGCTGCAGCCAGCCGCGCAGGCGGCTGTGATAGGCATTCACGTTCTGCACGTGGACGGCGCCGCGCACGCGGATGCCCGCGCGCACGTCGACGGCCTGGTGGCTGATGCCTGCCTCCCTGGCAAAGACGGGATAGGCGGCATGGCCATCCGTCACCAGCAAGACGTCGATGTCCACCACCGGCGGCAGACACCGGTGCAATTGCGCCTTGGTGAGCTGTCCTGTGCCCGTGACAAAATCCAGCGTCTGTCCCGTGCGGTCGCGCGCGACCAGGATGCAGACGTGCTCATGGGAAATGCCGCGCCCATGCGCATGGCCACCGCGGCGGCGTGGCGGACGCGTCAGATGCCGCGCGCCTTTCTGCGACTCGCGTAAATACAGTTCATCGGCCTCGGCAATGCCATGCAGGCAGTGCGGCCGGTCCGTTTTGGCCAGGCTTAAAAACCGGTGGCGCCAGCGAAACGTGGTGTTGCGGTGCACGCCCAATTGACTGGCCGCCTGGCGGACGGAGCGCGAGTCGAGCAGGCAATCGGCGTAATCGAGCCACAGTTGCTTATGGCGCAAGCGGGCCAAAGGCGTGCCCGTCAGCGCATTGAAGGTACGGCGACAAGGCACGCAACGGTAGCGCTGCAAGCCGTGCGCGTGGCCATGACGATGCAGATGCGCCGATTGGCAGGCCGGACAGCGCAAGCGTTGCCGCGCCACGCTTTCGAGCAATGCCACGGCCGCGTCATGCTCTGAGGTGCCGCGCAGCAAGGTGATGCCTTGCTCGCGCTGGCGCAGACTCAGGTCAGCGAACTGGGCAACAAAGGTCTTCCATTCGACTGACCGCATGGCGCACTCCCTGTTACGATGATGTGCAGAGTCAGACATCGG
>CAUSDR010000336.1:0-6547 GCA_963530105.1 uncultured Janthinobacterium sp. | reverse complement strand
CAAGTGGTGGCCCTGTTTGCCCTGCAGGGCGAAGAAGGCTGCCAGCTGAAGGACCTGGGGCGGCAATTGCAGCTGAAAAATTCCGCCGTCACGGGCCTGGTGGCGCGCATGGAGGAAAACGGCCTCATCGTGCGCGGCCAGTCGGCGAAAGATGCGCGCGCCGGCACCCTGCACATGTCGCCCAGGGGCGCCGAGGTGCTGGCCGCCGCCCTGCCCCTGCTCGACAGCCTCAACGAGCAGCTGAAAGCCGGTTTCAGCGAGGAAGAACTGGCCATCGTCGCCCGCTTCCTGCTGCACGCCTCGCGCCTGCGTTTTGCGCAGGATCAAGCCAACCCCGCTGCAAGAGCCGGGGGCTAGCCCTGAGGGGCGAGCTCCGTCACTGCCGCTGGCTCAAGCATGTTCATATTTTCTTTCCCACTCACAGGAGTTCTCCATGCACCCGAACGACATGACCGGTTTACAGCTGATGCAAGCTTTCGCCCAGGGCCTGTTCCCCCGTCCCGGCATTTCCAAGACGATGCCCATGGATGCGCAGACGGTCGAGCACGGCCGCGTCATCTTCACGGCGACGGCCAATGAAACCCACACGAATCCCATGGGCGGCGTGCATGGCGGTTTTGCCGCCACCGTGCTCGACACGGTCACGGGTTGCGCCACGCACACGGTCCTGCCGGCCGGCGTCAGCTATGGCACGACGGACCTGAACATCAAGATGTGCCGTCCCCTGCCCTTCAACGTGACGGTCTACGCGGAAGGCAAAGTCATCAATGCGGGCCGCAACCTGGTCATTTCCGAAGGCACCATCCGCGACGAGGCCGGCAAAATCTATGCGCACGCGACGGCCACCTGCATGATCATCCGCCCGTCCGACCGGGAACCAGCGGCCGCATGATACGCAGCGGCAGCATCGTGGGTGGTGGGGTCAGGTCTGCCATTCCGGGTGATGGGGTCAGGTCTGCCATTCGGACACGATCTCAGCCTTGGCATCTAGATTCACTGTGAATACGGTACGATTAACTATGCTGCGTATGCGTATTGACGCTGAGCTTACGTAGAGACTTCAGCTTTGGGATTCGCATAGCTGGGCCTGTGTCGGAATTGCAGACCTGACCCTCAAACGCTCAAACGGTACGCTCAAACGGTAAGCATCAGCTTGGCCGACCCGTTCGCTGCTGAAATGATGCCAGCAAGGTGTTGTCGGCAGCCTCACCTCGCAGGCTTGCTCTTTGCCTTCAATAAACTGCCGGCCGCATTCTCTTCAAAACGGCCCGCCTCTTCGATATAGCCATGCACGGTGCCGTCGTGGCGCCAGCCGCCCTGGCGCTTGATGGCCTGGAAATCGGCGCCGGCCCGGTGCGCGCTGGTGGCCATGCCGCGCCGCAGGCTGTGGCTGGACAAGTCCGGCACGTAATCAAGGCCCGCCAGCCTGGCGCAGCTGGCCAAGATCATGTTGATGCTGCTCGCGTGCAGCGCTTTCGCGCTCACATGGCCCCACTGATTCACCGTGCGCAATAGCGGCCCCGTGCGGATATGCGCCACGTCCAGCCAGGCGCGCAGGGCCGTGGCCGGGCAGCAGACGCCGTCGCCAAAGGGAATCGCCTTGACGATGCCCTCCCCCAGTTGATCCGTTTTCGAGCGGGGCAAGGTGATCACCAGGCCTTGCGGCTCCCACGCCACGTCTTCCAGCCTTAACCCCACCAGTTCGCTGCGCCGGAAACCGCCAAAAAAGCCCAGCTGCAGCAAGGCGATGTCGCGCAAGGCCTTGGTGTTGCCCAGCGCCTGCAATTTCTCCACGATCACTTCCAGGTCTTCCAGCGGCAGGGCCTTGGCCTTCTTTTTCGGCTTGCCGTGCAGGCGCGCGATGCCAGCCAGGGTCTTGCGCACGGTGGGCGTGGACGCCGGGTCCGCAAACGCCTGATACACATGCCATTGCGACAGCGCCGTCAGGCGCAGGGCCAGGGTGCGCGCGTTCAGGCTGTCCGCATACGCCAGCAGGTAGCGGATGACGGTCGACTCGTCGGCGGGCAGCGCCCCGCCCCAGGCCTGGAAGTGGCGGATGGCGGAGCGGTAGCTGCGGCGCGTGTTGTCCGAGGTGGCGGCGGCCAGGAAGGCCTGGTGGCGCGCGGCCAGCTCGGCATCGATCAGGGCGCCGTGTAACGGCGCCACGGCGACGGCGGCGCTTTTCGGCATGGCGGCACGGCGTGTGGAAACGGGCAAATCGGGCATGGCGGTGGCGAAAACACGCTTTTGTACTGGGAGGTACGCAGAATAGCATGCAAACCACCCCTATAACACGCGATAAGCGATCTTATCGCAACTTATTTTTTTAAAAAATACTGAAAATTTATATCGTAATATTATGCTGTATTACGTATCATGTAATACGTTACTAAATTTCGCTCATAGGTGGTTTTATGGCCCGCACCGGCATTCTGTACTCTGATGTTATGAAAGCAGCCCAAATCGTCGCTGCCGATGGGCGCAATCCCACGGTCGACAGCGTGCGCGCAGCGCTGGGCAGCACGGGCAGCAAGAGCACCATCGCCCCCCTGCTCAAGCGCTGGAAGGAAGAGTTCCAGGGCGCGGGCGCCGTGAAGACGGAAGCGGGCTTGCCGGCCGAGTTGATGGAAGCGATGCGCGGCGTGTATGACAAGCAGCAGCGCGACGTGGCGCAGCAGCTGGAAACGGCCATGCAGCAAAACCGCGCCGAGCTGGACGCGGCCACGGAGAAATTGAAAAAGACGGAAACGGAGCGCCTGAAACTGACGGAAGTGCGCGCCGCCCTCACCCAGGAATTGCGCGCCACGCAGCATGCGCTGGCACAACTGAAGGAAGAGCACCATTTCCGCGCCGTCACCCTGGCCACCTTGCACAGCGATAACGCGGGCTTGACGCAGCGCCTGGCCGACCGGAGCGAGGAAATCGCCGCCCTGAACCGCCAGCTGGCGCAGGTGCGCTCGCAGTTCGACCATTATCAGGAAGCGTCCGCCGCCCAGCGCGGCGAAGAGCGCGCACAGGCGCAGCAGCGCATCAGCCGGCTGGAACAGGATAACGCGCAGCTGCAGCAGCGCCTGCAAGGCCAGCAAGCCACCCTGGTGCAGCAAGACATGCGCTTGGCCCAGTTGCAGGCGGAACAGGCGCGCCTGGCTGTCGAGGCGGCCGCCGACCGCGAGGCGCTGGCCACCGTGCGCCCCGAGCGCGACCAGTTCGAGTTCCAGTATGTGCAGGCGGCCGCCTCGGCCGATGCCTTGCTGGCCAAGCTCGATACGGCGCTGCAGGCGCTCAATGACGCCAGGGTGGCGCTGGCGGCGCAAGACCGGCAGCTCGACCTGCAGGCGGCAAGCGCGCAAGCGTCGCAATTGAAGGTGGACACGCTGGCGACGGAGCGCGACGCCTTGCTGCGCGAGCATGCCGGCATGGCGGCCCGGCTGGCGCTGCTGGCAGAGGCTAAGGGAAAACGCGAGACGTGAATTTGTGCGGCTGCTCCGGCGCCATGCCGATGGCCCGCGCCCGGGGCGCGCCCGCTGCCAGCGGCGGTCCCGCCATGTTGCCTGGCCATGGCGGATGACGGCGAAGGCGATGCGCGGCGCGTCAGCCTGCCGCCGGCGGACGCGCAAATGCCGGCGCTGGCCGATGACCAGGGGCAGCCATTCCGGCACAGGCTGCATGACTTCATGCGGGAAAAGTAACGCGGGAATAACGCGGGAATAACGCGGGAAAGCCATCCGCCAGGCAGGCATGCGCGTTCGCTTATGCGCATTGATGCGAACTTGTGCGCGCTTTGGTGCGGTGGAAGCGGCGTGGAAGCGACGCTGCCGGCGGCGCTGGCGACGATTCCCGGCAACGCCAGCTCTTATACCGTGGCGTGTCGCGCTGGCGCGGCGCAGGATGGCCGGGCGCCAGGCGTGCCGCACACCCGGGAAGCGCAATGGCCGCCCGTGCCGGCGGGGCTGTGCTAGTTGTTGGCGCTGAATGGCACTGGCCGGCGCGGCCTGGCGGGCGCCTTCAGCCCGCCTCAGCCCACCTCAATTCGCCAACAGTTCGCCTCAGTTCACCACCAGCCCGCCTGCCGGCGCGCCGTCAGCGGCGCGGTGGTGGGGGACGATAGCGCACGCGTATCCACGCGCCCACGGCATCGACGCCGCAGTCGTCCGCATCCTCGACCCAGCCTGCGCGCGCATAAAACCGCCGCGCGCCCGCGTTGCGCATCTGCGTCTTGAGGCTCAGCTGCGGTCCGAAGCGCGTTGCCACGGCCGCCAGCAATTGCGTGCCGATGCCGCGTCCGCTGTGCGCGGGGTGCACATACAGGTGGTGCAGGAAATGTTCGGGGGCGGCGCCCGTGTAGACGGCAGCAAAGCCGGCGACGGCGCCGCCGCATTCGGCCACGATGATCTGTTCGCCCTGCGTGGCGGCCGCGAAGGCGGCCAGGTCGGCGACGGCGCCAAACGCATCGCGCCCCGCCAGCGCCAGGATGGCGACGCAGGCGGCCGCGTCGGACGCGGAAAACGGGCGCAGCGTGTACTGCGTCATGGGCGGGCACCGGCCGAAGCGGCGCGCATGCCAGGCGCGGCAATGACGATATGGGGTCGGGGCATGGGGCGCGGACGCGGGTTGTCGACGCCCTATTATAAGGCGATAAGGTGACCGCAGTTGCCGGGGTTGCCGGCCCGCCTGGCTTGCCGGCAGCCGCTTACAGGCGGCGATTGAGCACGCTGTCGATATCGTGGGTTTTCAGCTCCGCCTGCACGGCGCCCTGCCGCAGCCAGTAGCCGCCATCGCCAAGCCGCAGGGCCGGCAGATCGAGGGTGCCCAGCGCGGCGGGAATGGCGCTCGCCAGCAACTGCGCGGCATCGTCCCATGCGCTGTAAAACAGTTTCAGATACCAGCCATCATCGTGGGCCCAGGCAAGAAAACGGTTGCCCACGGCGGCGATGCGCGGCTCGCGCAGCGGCTGTCCATGCCGGGCAAAGTAGCGCGCTTCGGCAACGGCGGCCCCATCCAGCGCCGGCAAGGCGGCGTGCGGATAATCGGCCCACGCATGGCTGCCCCAGGCGCCGGCATCTTCGCCGGCCAGCGCCGCCAGATGCGGCCGCGGCACGTGCGGCAGCCCCGAGCGCGCATCCAGCCGCGCCGCCGTGGCGTCGCCCTTGAGCAGCAGCACGCCGCCGCCCGCCTCCAGCGCCGGCAGGAAATCGCGCAATTGCATGCCGGAGGCGATCAGCATGCGCTGCGCCGGATCGTGCCAGATGTACAGGTAATCCCTCATGCGGCCAGCCCCGCCGCGCCGCGGCCGCGCGTCATGGGGCAAGCCGCTGTTCGGGCGCGGCCAGGCAGGCGACCAGCGTGGCAAGCAGCTGGTCGCGCAGCGCCAGGTATTGCGCATCCGTTGAAAATTCACGGGTGGCCGCCGGCTGGTTGAGCACGTACGCGGTCGCCACCGTGCCGCTGGCGGCGTGCAGCAGCGTGTACAGGCTGATCACCCCCGATGCGTGCAGGACGAGGGGGTTGTTCAAGCCGAGCACTTCCACGCCGTTGCGTGTCTCGCTTTCCAGCGCCACCCGGTGCGGCGCCTTGCTGCTGGCCGCCATGTCCTGCATCTGCGCCAGGATGATGTCGCGGTCGGCGTCGAATCTGCCTGCCGCGCTCAATTCGATTTTCAGGTTGACGAAGGGGGCGCTGCTTTCGCGGTACAGCATCAGCCGATAACCGTCGGCCGTCGACACCTGGCACTCTCCCGCCGCCAGCTTCACGCTGCGCGCGGTTTTCTGCGCGGGCAGGCGGTCCTGCTGGCGGAACTTGAACGGGCTGCCATTGATGCACCGGGCCAGCGGCCCCAGCGGATCGGTCGTCCGCTCCTGGGCGTGCGCGCCTGGCGCGGCGAGCAGCAGGGAAATCACAAGCAATCGGCGAAAAGTCATGGGACGGCATCCAGTCAGTGGTCGGGGGTGCGGCGAGAATAACCGTCCATGCGGGCGCACGGCAATGCTTTAGTTGTCATCCTCTAAATACGCACGAGGGGCGCGGCCTCTTAATATGAAATTCACGTGGCCCGCGTAGCATTCAGCTTGGCAAGGCTCTCATAGTGCAGCGCCTGCCACTTTCGGGCGGACCCATGACTGACATTGCCATACACTTGCAGCACAAAGCCCACGAGCGCGCCCCCAGGCCAGGCGCCACGCCGGCGGCCGGCCACCGGCTGAAGGCGGCCCTGGGCGCCCTGTTCTTTCCCCGCCAGCGCACGCGCTGGCACGCCTTCCTGGGCAGCATGTCGGGCCTGGCGAGCCTGGCGCAGCTGCATCCCTGCCTGCGCTTCAAGATTTACCGTCCGTACGCGTCGCGCCAGCTGGGCTGCACGGCGCGCCTGGCCTTGCTGGAGGGACATTACCGCTTCCTGTGGCAGGCGGGCGCCCGCGGGCTGGTGGAGCAGGCGGCGCGCCAGCCAGTGCTGCTGGCCAGCATCACCGGCAAGGATGACGCCGTGTACCGCCTGCAGCTGACGGCCATCCGCGACAGCCACCGCGAAGGCGAACTGTGCCTGCGCCTGACG
>CAUSDR010000335.1:0-6563 GCA_963530105.1 uncultured Janthinobacterium sp. | reverse complement strand
TCGAGGATGCCCTTGATGATGTAGGACATCAGCACGGCCTTCGGCGCATCGTATTTCTTCACTTCCGTGCCATCGGGACGCTTGTTGTAATGGCCGTTGATGCCCGGGTCGACCAGGTAGGCCAGCTGGCCATCGTCCTTGACGAAGTACTTGTCGGCCGGGCCGCCCACGGTATCGGTCTTTTGCCAGACTTTATACGTATTGTGGTCCGTGTCGGCTTGCGGGCCGTGCAGCTCGCCCGTCACCGTCAGCTTCGACGCGTCGACCGTCAGGCCAGGTGCCACTTGCGCGGCCGGCACGTATACGGTGCTCGCCTCGTTCAGTTTCAGCAGGATGGGGCCGAGGATCAGGGCCGACGACAGGGCGCCCGCCAGGATCGCGTACTGCTGCAGGCGCGGCGTGGCGCCCACCAGGTAGCCGGTTTTCAGGTCTTGCGAAGTGGTGCCGGCATTGCTGGCGGCGATGCACACGATGGCGCCCACCGACAGCGCGGTCACATAATAGCGCCCGCCCGTCCAGCCCATGATCAGGAAGATCAGGCAGGTAAACAGCAAGGTGGCCACGGCCATGCCGGAAATCGGGTTCGACGAGGAGCCAATTTCACCCGTCAGGCGCGAGGACACGGTGGCGAACAAAAAGCCGAAGACGAGGATCAGCAGCGCGCCGAGGAAATTCATGTGCAGCGGCGTGGCGAAGGTGATCACGGCGATGATGGACAGGCAGCCGATGACCACCCATTTCAGCGGAATGTCCTGGTCGGTGCGCAGGGTGGACGTGGCCTTGACGCCCTTGCCCAGGCCTTTCAGGCCGGCCGACAGGCTGCGCCAGATCATCGGCATGGCGCGCACCAGCGAAATGAGGCCGCCGGCGGCGACGGCGCCCGCGCCGATGTACAGCACGTAGGCGCTGCGCACGTCGTCGGCGCCCATTTCGCTGATCAACTTGGTGCCCGGCGAGAGCACGGTGGTCAGGCTGTCGCCGAAGAACTTGATCATCGGGATCAGCACCAGGTAGGACAGCACGCCGCCGGCCGCCATGGTGGCGGCGATGCGCGGGCCGATGATGTAGCCCACGCCCAGCAATTCAGGCGAAATCTCGGCGCCGATGGAGCCGCCCTTGAGCGGCGCGGCAAATTCCACGCCCGGCGTATCCTTCCAGCCCTTGAACGAGATATTGAAGACTTTATACAGCAGGCCGACGGCAAAACCGCCGAAGATGATCTTGGCGCGGCGCTTGGCGTCCAGCGCGGCGGCCGAATCCTTGGCGATGCTTTCGCCGGCGGCCAGCCGCGATTCTTCCGTGGCGGCGGCTTTCAGCACTTCCGCGCACGCCGTGCCTTCGGGGAATTTGAGTTCCTTGTGCTGGTCGACGATCATGGTGCGGCGCATCGGGATCATCATCAAAATGCCCAGCAGGCCGCCGAGGATGCCGACCAGCATGACGCGCGAGATTTCCAGGTCGAAGCCGAGGATCAGGATGGCGGGCATGGTCACCCCCAGGCCGAAGGCCAGCGACTCGCCGGCCGAACCGGCCGTCTGCGTGATGCTGTTTTCCAGGATCGACGAATCCTTGCCGCCCACTTTCTTGGCCAGGCCGAACAGGGTGATGGCGATGACGGCGACGGGGATCGAGGCGCTGACGGTGAGGCCCACTTTCAGCACCAGGTACAGCGAGGAGGCGCCAAAGACCATCCCCAGGATGACGCCCATGAACAGGGCGCGGAAGGTCATTTCGGGCAATTTCGCGTCGGCCGGGATGTACGGCTTCATGGCGCTCGGTGTTGCATCTTTTGCCATTCTCAATTCCTTAATTTTATAAAATAAACAGCCCGGATTGACGCCCGGGCTATTTTCTTGAAGCCGAGACTATCGCACAGCCGCGTTTCGATGAAAAGGTTTTTTGCTCCCGCTCCCGCTGCCCGCCCCCGTGCCCGCCAGCGCCAGAGCGCATGCCGCATTGGTCTATAATCGCTGCCACCGTGCCCCGCACGCTCATGTGAGAATGCCTTGACTGCCAAACGAACCGGATTTCCCTGGCCTTCGCGCCGCGCCACCGTGCGCGCCATCATCATCGCCGGCTGCGCCGCGCTGGCCGGCGCCCTGCTGCTGGCCGCCTGGCTGTTCCTGTACGTGCGCCCGCGCCTGCCCGAACTCGACGTCATCACGGACTACCAGCCGAAGATCCCGCTGCGCGTCTACACGGCCGACAATGTGCTGATCGGCGAATTCGGCGAGGAGCACCGCGACTTCGTGCCCATCGCGCAAGTGCCGGAAATGATGAAAAAGGCCCTGCTGGCCATCGAAGACAGCCGCTTCTATGAACACCACGGCATCGACTTCGTGCGCGCCGGCGGCGCCGTGCTGTCGAACCTGCGCCACGGCTTCGGCCACGGCGGCGGCTCCACCATCACCATGCAAGTGGCGCGCAATTTCTTCCTGACGCGGGAAAAGGTCGCCTCGCGCAAGCTCAATGAAGTCATGCTGGCCCTGAAGATCGAATCAGCCCTGTCGAAAGAGCAGATTCTCGAGCTGTACATGAACCAGATGTACCTGGGCCAGCGCTCGTTCGGCTTCGGCAGCGCGGCGCAGACGTATTTCGGCAAGCCCCTGTCGGAACTGTCGATCGCCGAAATGGCCATGCTGGCCGGCCTGCCGCAAAATCCGTCGCGCCACAATCCGATCAGCAATCCGAAAAAGGCGCACGCGCGCCAGCAGCTGGTATTGAAGCGCATGCGCGAACTCGATTACATCAGCGAAGGCCAGTACCAGCAGGCGCTGGCGCAGCCGCTGCACTTCAACAGCCGCGGCAAGCAGGGTTTCGACACGCACGCCGAATACGTGGCCGAACTGGCGCGCCAGGCCGTGTATGCGCAATTCAAGGAAGACAGCTACACCAAGGGCATCAGCGTCTACACGACGATTCTGAAGGCCGACCAGGACGCGGCCTACGCCTCGACGCGCCGCAACGTCATCGCCTACGACCAGCGCCACGGCTACCGTGGCCCGGAAACCTTCATCGATCTGCCGGCGGACCCCGAGCAGCGCGACGACGCCATCGATGCTGCACTGCAAAAACGCCCGGACAGCGACGGCTTGATCGCCGCCGTCGTCACCGACGTCGCCAATGGCAAGGTGCTGGCCGATATCGGCGACGGCGACGCCAAGTCCATCACGGGCGACGGCCTGCGCTTCGCCGCCCCGGCGCTGTCCGCCAAGGCGGGCGCCGGCATCAAGCTGCGCCCCGGCGCCGTCATCCGCATCAGCCAGGACGCCAAGGGCAACTGGGCCATCACGCAAGTGCCGCTGGTGGCGGCCGCCTTTGTCTCGCTCGACGCCGACACGGGCGCCTACCACGCCATGGTGGGCGGCTTCGACTACAACCTGCAAAAGTTCAACCACGTGACGCAGGCCTGGCGCCAGCCCGGTTCGGCCATGAAGCCCTTCGTGTATTCGGCGGCGCTGGAAAAAGGCTTCTCGCCTGCCACCCTGATCAACGACGTGCCTTTGGCACTGCAGGCCGGCGGCAAGGTATGGGCGCCGCAGAACGACGACTTCAAGTTCGACGGCCCGATCACCATGCGCTATGCGCTGGCGCAGTCGAAGAACGTGGCCTCGGTGCGCATCCTGCGCGCGCTGGGCGTGTCGTACACGCACGACTTCCTGGAAAAATTCGGCTTTGACCCGGCGCGCCAGCCGAACAATCTGACCATGGCGCTGGGCACCGGTTCCGTCACGCCCGTGCAGATGGCGGGCGCCTACGCCCTGTTCGCCAACGGCGGCCACCAGGTGGAGCCCTACCTGATCGACCGCATCGTCGACGCCAGGGGCGCGGTGCTGATGCAGACCAAGCCGCCGGCGCCGAACGACGACAAGACCCTGGCGCTGGACCCGCGCAACGCCTTCGTCATGGACAGCATGCTGCGCGAAGTGACGCGTTCAGGCACGGGCGCGGCGGCGACAAAAAAACTGGGCCGCAGCGATATCGCCGGCAAGACGGGCACCACCAGCGACGCCGTCGACGGCTGGTTCGCCGGCTATGGCGGCGGCATCGTGGCGGTGGCGTGGATGGGCTATGACGATCCGAAGTCGCTGGGCGGGCGCGAATTCGGCTCCACCCTGGCCATGCCGATCTGGATCGACTACATGCGCACGGCGCTGTCGACGCGCCCGCAAGTGACGCGCGCCGTGCCGGCGGGCCTGAGCCAGGTCGACGGCGAATGGATGTACGACGAATTCATCGACATGAATGGCGTCAAGACGCTGGATATGGACGTGGAGACGCCAACGGATCCGGCCGCCGTGCCGGAGACGCTGCCAGTGGAGACGAACTAGCTTGAAAAATCAGACCCCAACCGAAGGGCCGGGGTCGGACCCTGAGGGTCCGACCCCAGATCTTGCTCTGGGGTTGAGAGCTAAAACTAAACGCCGCTCAGACTCAAATACCTGCGCACCGTACTGACCACGCTATCGGCGAAATCGTCGACGTTGACTTTCGCCGCGCGATACTTCCAGCGCTTCACGTACCAGTCCTGGAACAGGGCCAGGCAGTGCGCCGACAGCAAGGTCGGGTCGCCGTGCGGCTTCGGCTCGATTTGCGCGATGGTGGCGGCGATCAGCGTCTGCACGAACAATTCCGAATTTTTCGCCATGCTGCGCTGCTCCACCTGCAGCACGCGCGAATCCATGAAGACAAAATAAAACCACGGCTGCAGCACTTCGGACAGATAAATCGACGAGCGTATCATCGCCTCCAGGCGGTCCAGCGGCGACTTGACGTCGGCGAACAGCAGCGGCAATGCCTGCGTGGCGTGGCGCACCACGTCCTCGATCATCTCGGCCAGCTGGTCCTTGCTGGTGATGTAGCCGTACAGGCCACCCATCGACAGGCCCGTCTCGCGGCACAGGTCGCGCAAGCTCATGGCGCGGAAACCCACGTCATTGGCCAGGCGGAAAGTGGCGCCGAAGATGCGTTCGAGATTTTCCAGTGCCGGCTTGCGGCGCTTGACGCCAATACGGCCCGCATGGCGGTCAAGAATATATTCCCAGATATTTTCGCCATTCAAAGGCGTCATCTGCTGAAACTGTTCAAAATTAAAATGGGTCGACAAGTGCATTCCCAAGTAACGGTTATGAGCGGTGTAAATACAGCGCCGGAAAATGGCCCTGCAAGACGGCGGGACTGCGGATTTCGGGGCGATTATAGCTCAGGAAAACAACTATTTGACTTTTCAACTATGCGATGGGCGTATAAGCAACGAGCAATGCGCACAGTTATTGCGCTGCATCATGCAATTCACATGCATTTTCAATCCAGCAATGCTACATTTCAAAAACCGAGCGCTCGCTATATTTAAGACATCAATAGAATGTGCGGCAAGCACGCGGTAATCGCTACAGCATCGACATTTCCACTATATTAAAATATCGGAGACAAAATGAAGACTCGCTTCTGGCAACTGCTGTCCACCCTGCTGTTTTCCCTCGCCATCCTGCCCGGCAGCGCCGGCGCCGCCGGCTACACGCAAACCAAGTACCCGATCGTGCTGGTGCACGGCCTGTTCGGCTTTGACAAGCTGGGACCCGTCGAATACTTCTATGGCATCCCGGCCGCCCTGCGCAGCGGCGGCGCGCAAGTGTACGTGACCACCGTGTCGGCGGCCAACAGCACCGAAGTGCGCGGCGAGCAGCTGCTGTCGCAGGTGCGGCAAATCCTCGCCGCCACGGGCGCGGCCAAGGTCAACCTGATCGGCCATAGCCACGGCGGCCCCACGGCCCGCTATGTCGCCTCCGTGCGCCCCGACCTGGTGGCCTCCGTCACCAGCGTGGCCGGCGTCAACAAGGGGTCAAAAGTGGCCGATATCCTCAGCGGCGCCATCCCGAATACCAGCGGCGCGCTGGGCAATGCCCTCGCCTCCCTGATCGGCATTTTGTCGGGCAACAAGGGCTTGCCGCAAAACGCGGGCGCCTCGCTGGCATCGCTGTCCACGGCCGGCTCGCTGGCCTTCAACAGCCGCCACCCGCAAGGCATCCCCACCACGGCGTGCGGCGAAGGCGCCTACCAGGTGCAGGGCGTGCACTACTTTTCCTGGAGCGGCGCGCAGCCGTACACGAATGTGCTCGACGTCGGCGACCCGCTGCTGGCCGCCATCAGCCTGGCCTTCGGCGGCGCCAAGAACGATGGCCTCGTCAGCAGCTGCTCCAGCCACCTGGGCAAGGTGATCCGCGACGACTACGCCATGAACCACCTCGATGAAGTCAACCAGTTCGTCGGCATCGTCAACCTGTTCGAGACCAGCCCCGTCACGGTCTTCCGCCAGCAAGCCAACCGCCTGCAAGGCCTGGGACTGTAAGGAGAAGCGCATGCACGCGAAATGGATCGTTGGCGGCGCGCTGGCCGCCGTGGCCCTGTACCTGGCGCTGCGCCCGGGCGAGCCGCCGGCCCCGCCGCCGGAAAAACCGGAGCCGGACCTGTTCGCGTTCGTGCGCTCGATGGAAGGCACGCGGCCCGATGGCAACGTGACGGTGGCCGCCGGCGACAAGCTGGTGGTCGACGCGGAACTGGGC
>CAUSDR010000334.1:0-6585 GCA_963530105.1 uncultured Janthinobacterium sp. | reverse complement strand
TATGAGCAAAATATTTCCCATCATCATAGGAGCAATATATTGCTCAGTCAAGCCGAAAGCGGTGGCGTGCTGGAGCACCTGGCCAGGAATCTTCGGCGTTTGCGCCTCGCTGCGGGCCTGAGCCAGGAAGAGCTGGCCCGCCTGTCGGGCCTGAGCCGGCGCATGGTCAATGGCGTGGAGGCGGGCGGCACCAACATCAGCCTGGCCAACCTCGACCACGTGGCGGCCGCCTTGAACGTCGCCTTTGTCGACCTGGTCCAGCCGCCGCAGCAGCCGCACGACAGCTTGCGCGTGCTGATGTGGCAAAGCGATTCGCAGGCCAGCCAGGCCGTGCTGCTGGGCGCCGCCCCCGCCAGCCGCCAGGTGGAACTGTGGTCGTGGACCCTGGCGCCGGGCGAGCGCTACGATGCGCAAGCGGACCCGGCCGGCTTCAGTGAAATGCTGTATGTGCTGGAAGGAGAACTGCAGCTGGAGCTGGCGGCGGAAACAAAGCGGCTGGCCACGGGCGATTTTCTGGTGTTCAGCAGCGCGCAGGCGTACAGCTACGTCAACGCTGGCGCATCCACCTTGCGCTTTACGCGCAACGTGGCCAGCTGAGGGCGCTATTGCGCCAGGCGGCAGCCGATCAGCAGCAGCATGGGCCGCTCGCGCTCTTCCGCCAGGGCCGGCTGCTGCGCCACCTGCGCGTCGGTGGGGCCCCATTCTTCCACATGGTCCAGCTGGAAGCCCGCTTGCAGCAAGGCATTGATGGTCGTGCCCAGGGTGCGGTGCTGCTTGAGCACGCCGGGCGCCAGCCAGTCGGAGACGCGCGGGCCTTGCTGCTGGTAACTGTCGACGGGCCAGGTCTTGCGGCCCTGCGCATCCGTCAGCCAGCCGGGCTGGCGCGGCGCCATGAAGATCGGGTGCTCGATGGAAAACACCAGCCTGCCGCCGGGCGTTAATGCGCGGCGGATGGCGGCCAGCAGGGCGGTGAAATCCTCGATGTAGTGGAATGCCAGCGAGCTGTAGACGAGGTCGTAGGCCGCTGGCGCCACGGCAAGCTGTTCGAGGTCCATCCCCGCATAGCTGACGGCCGGGTGTTCGCCCATGCCGCGCGCCTGCGCCAGCATCTTTTCCGACACGTCCACGCCCAGCACCCGGGCCGCGCCCGCGTCAACGGCCCAGCGGCAGAACCAGCCATAGCCGCAACCCAGGTCCAGCACGTTCTTGCCGCCGACCTCGGGCAGCATGGCGCGCAGGGACGGCCATTCGGGGGCGGCGTCGAGGCCGCCAATCGAGCGCGGCAGCTGGCTGTAGGCGGTGAAGAAGGCGTCGTTGTCGTAGATATTTTGGGTCATGGCTCGATGTCCTTGCGGGGCGTGCGCTTGGCGTGGCCGCCGCGCTGCGCCCGGTAAATGCCCGCATGGCCGGAAAACAGGTAGGCCACCACGCAGGCGATGGCCGCGTACACGCCGATCTCGGCGCCAAACAGTTCCATGGCCATCAGGGTGGAGGCGATGGGCGTGTTGGCCGCGCCCGCGAACACGGCAACAAAGCCGATGGCGGCCAGCAAGGTGGCGGGCTGGTGCAGCAGCGGCCCCAGCGCATTGCCCAGGGTGGCGCCGATGAAGAACAGGGGCGTTACTTCGCCGCCCTTGAAGCCGGTGCCGAGGGAAACAATGGTAAACGCCATCTTGCCGAGGAAGTCATACGCGGGCAGCGGCTCCTTGAGCGCTTCGACGATGGTGGGAATGCCCAGGCCGATATACTTGTCCGTGCCCAGCAGCCACACGGCGAGCGCGACGGCGACGCCGCCGGCCAGCGGGCGCAGCGGGGCGTAGCCGATCCAGCGCTTCATCAGGGCGCTCAAGCCATGCGTGGCTTGCGCAAACACCTTGCCGGTCACGCCGAACAGCACGCCGGCAAGCACCATGGCCGACAAGGTCCAGGCGGAGACGGCGGGGATCAAGGGCATGGCGTAATGCGTGTGGGCAATATGCAAAAGCGGACCCCACAGCAGAACCACCTGGTCGGCGATGACGGCCGCCAGCACGCAGGGCAGCATGGCTTCGTAGCGCAGGCGGCCGATGGCCAGCACTTCCAGGCCGAAGATTGCGCCCGCCAGCGGCGTGCCGAAGACGGAGGCAAAGCCGGCGCTGATGCCGGCCATGAGGATGATGCGACGGTCTTCATTGGTCAGGCGGAACAGGCGCGTGAGCTGGTCGGCCAGCGCGCCGCCCATCTGCACGGCCGTGCCTTCGCGCCCGACGGAGGCGCCGAACAGGTGCGAGACGACGGTAGCGCCCAGCACCAGCGGCGCCATGCGCAGGGGAATGATTTTTTTCGGATCGTGGATTTCATCGATGAGCAGGTTGGCCCCGCCTTCCACCGTGCTGCCGTAGCGCAAATACAGCCAGCCGACGGCAAAGCCGGCCACGGGCAGCAGCCAGAGCAGCCAGGCGTGCGCCAGGCGCGTGCGCGTGGCCCAGTCCAGGGCGAACAGGAAGCCGGCCGACGCCGTGCCGGCCAGCACGGCCACGGCGGCGGCGATCAGCAGCCATTTCAGCAGGTGCAGCAACAGATCAGTGAAAGCAGTGAGGCGTGTCATCAACAGTGTCCAGTCTGGTGTGGGCCGAACCTGGACAGGTGGCGGGAGCTGCGGCAACGCCGGGCGCATGCCTGCAGCTTTCCGGCTATCCAGGAAAGCGTGCAGGCATCATCAGCCCGGGGGCGGTTCACGCAGAGTTGCGTGGGAGGAATGCCATCTCCGGTGGAAATTCTAGCACCGCCGCGCAAGGCAGACTATTGAATTTTGAGAATAATCAATCGGGCAAGCCCAGTTCCGCCGCCAGCGCCTGGCCGATGGCGCGCTGTTCGGCCAGGATGGCGCGCAAGTGGTGGGGGCGCGTCCTGACATTGGTCATGACCACGCGCAGCACGTTGGTGGGGCCAGGGTAGCGCGTCGATTCCAGTACCGTGCGCGAGACGAAGCTGTGGCCTTGCGCCTTTTGCCGGTTCTGCAGCTTGGCGTTGAGCGTGTTGAGCTGCTGGTTCAGCTGCGCCGCCGCATCCAGCTGGCCGCTGGCCAGCAAGCCGTCCATGCGCTGGCGCAAATGCGCGGGCACGTAGCGGTAGGTGAGAATGAAGGTGTCCGAGCGCGTGAGCAGCTCGAAATCCTGCTGGTCGGCCAATAAATCCTGCAACTGGCCGGACAGGGTAGCCGCCTGTTGCAGCAGGGTCGTGTAGCCGGACACGCCCAGCACCTTGAACGAGGTCCACAGTTTCAAGGCGTCGAAGCGGCGCGAGCCTTCCAGCGAAGTCTGGCCCAGGTCGCCCGAGTTGTCGCGCAAGATGTAGTTGGCGTTGTGTTTCAGCACGTTCAGGCTGGCGCTGTCCTTGAACAGCACCATGCTTTGCGCCATCGGCACCCACAGCAGCTTATGCCCGTCGATGACGACGGAGTCGGCCAGGGCGATGCCGTCGTACAGGTGGCGGTATTGCTCGGCGATCAGCAGGGCGCCGCCCCAGGCCGCATCCACGTGGAACCAGATGCTTTCGCGCGCGGCAATGGCGGCCATGGCGGCCAGCGGGTCGATGGCGCCCGTTTCCGTCGTGCCGGCGATGCCGATCATGGCGACGACCTTGATCTTGCGCAATTTCAAATCGGCAATGGCGGCTTCCAGCGCGGCGATGTCGATGCGGTTGTCGCGGTCGACGGCCACCAGGTGCAGGGCGTTTTCACCGAGGCCGAGGGTGGCCAGCGCCTTTTTCACGGAATAATGGCTGCGGGCCGAACCGATCACGGCCAGCCCCGCATGGCCGGACTCCTGCATGGCGGCAAACAGGCCCCGCTTGCGGGTGCCGGGCAGCTGCTGTTCCAGCGCCACGGCCAAGGCCGTCAAATTGCCCATCGTGCCGCCATTGACGACATTGCCCAGCGCGCCGCTGGTGGCGGCCATGGCCTGCGTGTAGACGCTATCGGCTTGCAGGTAGACCTGGCGGTGCAGCCAGCCGAGAATCTGCTTTTCGATCAGGGTTGATACATAGGCTGTCTCGATCTTCACCTGGTTCTGGTTCAGCGTGGCCGTAAACGCCTCGGCCAGCACGCTGATCCACGGCAGGGCCTGGGTCATGTGGCCGATGTATTGCGGGTGGTTCAGCTGGGCCGTATTGGCCAGCACGGTGGTGTCGAGCTCTTGCAGGAAATCCGCCACCGGCATGCCGTGCGCGGGCGGGCGCGTGTCGGACAGCTGCGTCAGCAGTTCAGCGTAGGGCGTGTGAGGGTATGGCTCGCTGCGCTCGGCGGCCAGCCAGCCGCCCAGCATGCGCAGGGCCTGCTGCAAGGGCGCGGGGGCGTGTTGCAGTGCATCGATGGAAAAATGCTGCTGCAGCAGCTGTTCGATAGCGGAGTCGGTCATTAGCGATGTTTCAATGTATGGTGCCCCTGAGACCAGTGCCGGAATCGGACCCTGGGGAATTCGGCGTCCCCGTCCGGCCCCGGCCTTTGCTGTCGGGTTAGGCAAAAAAATAGCCCTGGCGGAGACGGGATTCTACCCGACTCCGGCAGGGCGCATCAGTTTGCTGTTGGCGGTAGGAATTAGAAGTAGTTCAAGCCCAGCGCCGACTTGACTTCATCGGCCGTGCGGGCCGCCACTTCGCGCGCCTTGAAGGTGCCTTCCTTGAGCATCTGGATGACTTGTCCCTTGTCCTTGGCGAACTCTTCGCGGCGGGCGCGGATCGGCGCCAGCAATTCCTGCAAGACCACGTCCAGGCGCTTCTTGACGATGCTGTCGCCCAGGCCGCCGCGCACGTAATGCGCCTTCATCTCGGCCAGGGCCGCTTTTTCCGGGTCGAACGCGTCCAGATAGGTAAACGCGATGTTGCCTTCCAGGTGGCCCGGATCTTCCACGCGCAGGTGCAGCGGGTCGGTGTAGACTTTTTTCACGGCGGCCGTGATTTCGGCCGAGCTGGCGCCCAGGTTGATGGTATTGCCCAGCGACTTGCTCATCTTCGCCTTGCCGTCGATGCCGGGCAGGCGGCCGATGTCCGGCACCAGCGCCTTGCATTCCATCAGCACTTCACGGTTGTACATGCGGTTGAAGCGGCGCACGATTTCATTCGTCTGCTCGATCATCGGGATCTGGTCTTCGCCCACGGGCACCACGCCCGCCTTGAAGGCCGTGATGTCGGCCGCCTGGCTGGCAGGGTAGGTCAAAAAGCCCGCCGGGATGTCGCGCTCGAAGCCGCGCAGGCGGATTTCTTCCTTGACGGTGGGATTGCGCTCCAGGCGCGCCACGGTGACGATGTTCAGGTAGTAAAAGGTCAGCTCGGCCAGTTCCGGGATTTGCGACTGGATGAACACCGTGGTCTTGGCCGGGTCGATGCCGACGGCCAGGTAGTCGAGCGCCACTTCGACCACGTTGCGGTGCACCTTGTCGATGTCGTCCATATTGTCCGTCAGCGCCTGCGCGTCGGCCAGCATGATGAATTGCTTGTAGCTGTTCTGGTAGCTGACGCGGTCGCGCAGGCTGCCGACGAAGTGGCCCAGGTGCAGGGGGCCGGTCGGGCGGTCGCCCGTCAGGATCACGGATTGCGAGGCGATGGCGGCGGCGGACAGGGGCGCGGCCGGGGTGGTGTCGGTGTCGGGAGTGTCTGGGGTGTTAGGCAAGCTCATCAAGTTTCCTTTTGAGCCGCCTGCATCGGGGATGATCCAGGCTGAGCCTGTTACGCCACCGATCGAGGCGGCGTGGATCAAATTCACATCACTATGCAGTGGCCGCGCGAAAGTGAGCGGGACCACCAATTCAAGCAGGCGTGTTGTGACGGGATAAATTTCATGGCGTTATGGTTGCAGTTCGTGCGCGTTCTGTCAAGTTGCGCCCCGATTTATCTGCGGCGCGGACGGACGCTGGATTTTTGTCAAACTTGCTTTGCGGGTACTATTGTCAGTATGAATCTTTTGGAGAAGCGTATGCCCGTCGTATCCCCCGTCCGCCTCAGCGGCCTGGCCCTGCTGGTGAGTTCCCTGTTTTCCACGCCCGTGCTGGCGCAAACGCCGCCCATGACGCCCGATATCGGCGCCAGACTGGTGATGCCCGACCTGAACGATTACGTCAAGCGCGTGGTGATGGTGCCCATGCGCGACGGCGTCAAGCTGTACACGGTGATCGTCGTGCCGAAGGGCGCCCAGCGCGCCCCCATCATGCTCACGCGCACGCCCTACAACGCGGCGCGGCGCGCCCAGCGCACGGCCAGCCCCAGCATGCTGGCCACCTTGCCACAGGGCGACGATACCCTGGTGGAAAACGGCTATATCCGCGTCTTCCAGGATGTGCGCGGCAAGTACGGCTCCGAAGGCGATTACGTGATGACGCGCCCCGTGCGCGGTCCGCTCAACCATACCAAGGTGGACAACGTCACGGATGCGTGGGACACCATCGACTGGCTGGTGAAAAACGTGCCGGAGAGTAATGGCAAGGTCGGCATGCTGGGATCCTCGTATGAAGGCCATACGGTGCTGATGGCGCTCGTCGAGCCGCATCCGGCCCTGAAGGTGGCCATCCCCATGAGTGCCATGGTCGATGGCTGGCGCGGCGACGACTGGTT
>CAUSDR010000333.1:0-6589 GCA_963530105.1 uncultured Janthinobacterium sp. | reverse complement strand
GAATGCGGCCCTGGTGGAGCAGGCCGCCGCCGCCGCGCAAGCCATGCAGGAACAGGCGCATCAGCTGTCGGCGCTGGTCAGCTTGTTCAAGCTGGAGCGCTGACCGGCCGCCGCTGGCGCTGCTCCAGCCGGTACTGGCGGCGCCAGCACCAGGCGATGCAGAGCAGGCCCAGGACGGATGGCGCCACCTGCGTCCAGGGCTGGCCCACGCGCAGCAGGTTGCCGGCCGCCGCCGACAGCATGGCGAACAGCGACGCGAGCAGTTTGTAGATGTGTTCATAGCGCCACAGGGCGCCATGCCAGCGCTGGGGAAACGCCCAGCGCGCGCTGTCGTAGACGAGGATGGTGGCCAGTCCGCCCAGCGAAGACAGCACGACGATGGCTTGCTGGCCGGAGGCGTCGTGCCGCAGGCGCAGCAAAATCAGCCCGCCGGCCAGCAGCGCCGCCAGCGTCAGCCAGCCATCGACGGCTTGTGGCCCGGCATCGCGCGTGTAGACGGCGCGCCAGCCGCTCAGCAACTGGTACAGCACCAGCACCGTCAGCACGGCAAACACGGGACGATAGTCAAACAGCAGGTTGCCGATGGCGGCCGTCGCGCAGACCAGCAAGGTCAGCCAGGCAAACTGCCTGCCATGGCGGCGATGGGCAGGCGTGCCCTTCGGCGCGGCCAGCAGAAACAGCCCCAGGCCGATGGCGGCGCTGCCGGCCAGCACGTGGATGGCAATATTGATCAGTTGCGGCTGGGGCATGCATCTCTCCGGAACGGCGCCAGGGTTGGCGCACGGCATGCGGAGATAGTAACTTGATCATGCGCGCCTGCCAAGACGGCAGGCGGCAGGACCTTAGGCTGGCGTGTAGGCCTGCACTTCCAGCGGCTTGCCCTGGGCGTCGAATTTCAGCGCCACGGACAGGTGCGTGACGCCGATGGTGGCCAGCGCGTCGCAGATGTCGTCGACTTCGTCCTGCAGGTCGGCGGCCAGGTCCAGCGGCTTGTCGGCGCTGTGCAGCAGGGCGCCGTCGCCCGCGTACACGTTGGCGCGCAGCAGCATCTCGCCGTGCGCGTCGGCCGGGCCGACCACCACCGAGACGTCGGCCGCATCCACCTTGTTTTCCGCCAGCGCATGGTTGATGCCCGACATCATCTGCAGCATCGTGTACTCGCTCATGCCTTGTTCCTTGCCGCCGTGGAACAGGTCCTGGTACAGGAAACTCACTTCCAGCGCCTTGCCGGCCGGTGCCAGGCAGCGTTTTACCAGCGCGCCCACTTGCGTCGTCCATTGCTGGTAGCGCGCCATGCGGGCGTCGAACCAGGCGTCGAGCGCCGCTTCATCCTTCGGTTCCGCATAGAACGGGTCGTCCACGCGCTTCAGGGCAAAGCCCAGCAGGAAGCGCAGTTCCACGGCCGTGTCCTGCGGGCCGAAGGCCGTCGCGCTCCAGCCGACGATGCTGCTTTCCAGGCCCGGCGTGGCGACGATCTTCTTGTCCGTCATCGAGCTGTACGCATCGCGCACCATCTCGTGCAGATGGCTGTAGGTGATGCGGTCGATTTCATCGGGATCGTAGGCATGGCTCATCAGCACCACCTTGGCCTTGGGGCTTTCCAGTTCTGCCTGCTGGAAACTTTTCACCAGCGCTTCGAACGCTTCCTGGTCTTGGAAGCTGTCTGCTTCCTGCAGGCCGCCCGTGCTTTGCACCAGCAGCGGCACGACGAAGGCATTGATTTCCATGGCGGGCGCATTTTCGCGGCGTATCGTCACGACGGAAGAAGCTTCCTCGATATGGCTGCGCAGGTACTGGTAGGCGCCCACGTCTTCGTATTTCGACCGCTCGATGGCGTCGTACAGGATTTCATCCTTCTTTTGATTCAGGGCCTTGCGGATCAGGCGGCCGAACTCGACGGCTTGCTCGGCCAGCACCGTGCCCTGCGATTCGCTGTCTTCCTGCTCCGCCAGGTTCAGGGCCATCGTGCACAGCATGCGTGTGACGGCTTCATCCTTGTCTTCAGGCGTGTTGGCGGATTTACGGGGGACAGGGCGCTTATTTTTGGGCATGGCGATCAACAGGTTAAGTAAAACGGGTCGGGCAAACGAAAACGGGCGCCAAGGCTTTGCCTGGCGCCGGGACAGATCATACAGCGTGCGACATCAATGGTCGGTATCGAACATCTCGTGCAGTTCGTCGAGCAGGTCGGCCGCTTCTTCCTGCGACAGGCCGAGATGCTGGCAGGCAAGACTGCCGCCCTTGTCCCACTCGAGCGAAGTACTGTTGCCATGGTAGCGCTGAATGCCCTTTTCGGCCAGCAGGGACAGGGCGACGAGCGAGCGGATGGCGTCGTCCGTGGACGGGTCGGCCAGCACCGTGTAGTCGTGGTGGTGCAAAATCGCCCAGGAAACATCGGACGACAGGCCCCAGTTGCGCGCCAGCAAGCAGCCGATAGCCGCATGGTTGGTCTGGTGGCGCGCGTCTTCCAGCGTCGTGAAACAGTTGTGCGCATCGTTGGCCGCCGCCGCGTACGTCTTGACGTAATCTGGGAAGCGGTTCATCAGCAGCGGCACGCCGATATCGCAGAACAGGCCGAAAGTGTGGGCGATGTCGGGCGGGGCGATGCGCAGCTTGCGCGAGGTAAACACCACGGCGCGCGCGCGCTTGGCCGACACATCCCAGAAATTGGTCAGTTCCACGCCTTCCGCTTCCAGCGCCTGGCGCGCCAGCAAGCCCGTCATCATGGCGCTGCACTGGTTGATGCCGAGGAAATTGATGCCTTGCTCGACGGACTTGGCCTTGCGCGCGGCGCCATAGAACGGCGAATTGGCCAGCTTCAGCAGGGCGCCCGACATGCCGACGTCGTCGGCGATGATGCGCGCGATCCTGCGCGGCGACGGGTCGTCCTCGGCCAGTTCACGCTGCAAGTCGACCAGCAGGCTGGGGCGCGGCGGGATACGGATGGAACGCATCAGGGCGTCGACCGGATCTTCCTGCACTACCTGCGCTTGCGCTGCCGCTCTCATCATCATTGCCTTGCCCGGTGGTTATCGTATTGCGCGACTGCTGCCCGCCGCATGGACGTGCTGCGCAGTGCCGGACGATTATCGCTGTTTATGCCTGGCAATAGTTCATATCAGCAATAGATTGTCGAAAAAATCCCGTTTTTTTGCCATTTTGTGGCGGCAGCGCCGGTGATTTCCATGGTAGAAAAGGTAATTTTTATTTGTTTTCAAGTGGCGCGGCGGCGTGCGGCGGCCGATGCGGCGCTACTTCGGCGCTACAATTGCTGTATGAAAAACATCCTTGCCGGTATCGATTTTGCGGACGATTCCCATGCCGTGGCGCGCCAGCTGATCGGCGTTACCGTGCTGGTCGATGGCGTGGGCGGGCGCATCGTGGAAACGGAAGCGTATGACCGGCTGGACCCGGCCTCGCACACCTACGGCGGCTTGACGCCGCGCAATGCGGCCATGTTCGGCCCACCCGCCCACGCCTATGTCTACCGTTCGTATGGCATCCACTGGTGCCTGAATTTTGTTTGCCGCGAGCCCGGCCATGGCGCCGGCGTGCTGATCCGCGCCATCGAACCGCTGGCCGGCATCGATGTCATGCGCGCACGGCGCGGCGTGGAAGCGCTGCGGCTGCTGTGCTCGGGGCCGGGCAAGGTGTGCCAGGCGCTGGGCGTGAGCCATCTGCACAACCGCCTGGCGCTCGCCGCGCCGCCGTTCACGCTGCTGGCGCGCGAGGAAGAGGTGACGGTGCAGGCGGGCCCGCGCATCGGCATTTCCAAGGCGATGGAAACGCCGTGGCGCTTCGTGCTGGCCGGGTCGCCCTATTTGAGCAAGCCCATGCGCCTGCCGGCCGGCTAGCGCGCGGGCCGCTATCAGGCGCCGCGCTGGCGGTGCGGGGTGTGCCCTGCGCTGGCGCCATGGCGGGGTGCGCCGCGCAGGGGACTGTGCAGCGCGCGGCGTTCCGCATGCGCGCCATTGGTCGGACTGGCCGGATCCTGGAAAGCTTGCTCGTCGCCCGCGCCCGCGCCCGCTGCCGCCGGCGCCTGGCTATCCAGGGTAAACACGGCCACGGCGGCCGACAGTTTCACGGCCTGGTCCTGCAGGCTGGCCGCCGCTGCCGCCGCCTCTTCCACCAGGGCCGCATTTTGCTGCGTAACATCATCCATTTGCGTGACGGCCTGGTTCACTTCCGTGATGCCTGACGCCTGTTCGGCACTGGCCTGTTTCACGCGCTGGATGATGTCGTTGACTTGCTGCACCGAAGAAACGATGGCGCCCATGCTGTCGCCCGCTTTTTGCACGGCCACGCTGCCGCCGTCGATGGTGGTGACGGAGGTGGCGATCAGGGTCTTGATTTCCTTGGCCGCCTGCGCCGAACGGTGCGCCAGGGTGCGCACTTCGGACGCCACCACGGCAAAGCCGCGTCCCTGTTCGCCCGCGCGCGCCGCTTCCACCGCCGCATTCAGGGCGAGGATATTGGTCTGGAAGGAAATACCGTCGATCACGCCGATGATGTCCACGATCTGGCGCGAATTGGCGCGAATGGTCGCCATCGTCGACACGGCTTCCTGCATCGCCGCGCCGCCTTGCACGGCCAGGTCCGACGCTTGCGCCGCCAGGTCGCAGGCCAGCTGGGCATTGTTGGCGTTGTCGTTGACGGCTTCCGTCAGGGTTTCCATCGCGCTCGACGTTTCTTCCAGCGAACTGGCCTGCATTTCCGTGCGCGCCGACAAGTCCAGGTTGCCGCTGGCAATTTCGCGCGACGCCATGTCGATCGATTGCACGGCCTCCATGATGGTGCGCAAGGTCTGGTTCAGGTTGGCGATGGTCTGGTCCAGCACGCGCGACGTATCGGCGATCTCGTCGTTGCCCTGCTTGGCGGCGCCGGCGATCAGCTTGCCTGCCGCCAAGTCTTGCACGGCGTCGGCGATGCCGCGGATTTCCGCCAGCATGGCGCGCCGCACCAGCATCGTCACCACGATGGAGACGAGAATGGACAGCAGCACGGTCAGCAGCATGCTCCGGCCCAGGCTGCGAAACTCCGCACTGGCCGTCGCGTGCGCCTGGCTGCTGAGGGTCGTTTCCAGCGCCGACAGCTGCGCCAGCTGGGTGGCCAGCTGGACGAATTGGGTTTCCGCCTTGAGCATGGAATTGGTGGCGATCGACTGATCCATCTGCGCCATTTCCATGGTTTCCAGCACGGCCTTGCGGTAGGCGGCCAGCGCCGTGATGGCCGCATCGACGAGGCTGCGCTCGGCGCCCGTGGCCGTGCCGCGCAGCGCGGCCAGCTGGCTGCCAATGGCCGTGTGGCGCGCCTTGATCTGCTGCTCCAGCGCATCGATGCGGGCCTTGGCGAAACTGCCATTCGTCCACGACAGCAACTGGTACATATTGCCGTGCACATGCTTGGCATCGCCGGCCACGTCGGAGGCCGCCTTCAGGTGCGTAATGCGTACCCGCACCATGTTTTCCAGCGAGGCATTTTGCCGCACCATGCCATACCAGGCGCCGCTGGAACTGAGTATCAGCAACAGCAGGATGAGGACGGGCGCCAGCAGTAATTTTGGTCCGATGCGTAGTTTGTTGAGCATGTCTGACTCCTGCCAGTGGCTGTGCACACCGCAGGCGCCGCAGCGGCCAGCCGCCGCGCCCGCACTGCGCCGGGGATGGCTTATTTTTTGTAGATGCCCGCTTCCAGCACCACGTCATTGACGCGCAAAATATACGTGGTCTTCGGTTCGATCTTGCCGCTGGTGGGGTTCTTGTACTGGTAATCGACCCAGCCCTTGCCTTGCTTTTGCGCCAGTTCGATGATTTCACGGCGATATTTCTTGCCATTCGCGTCGGGCACGTCCGTCAGGTCCTTGCCGACGATGGACGGGTTGATGGGGTGGGCCAGCACGATGCCGGTCTTGATGTCGCGCATGTCCACATACAGCGAACCCTGCACGAAATCGGGATCTTTCGCCGTGATTTTCTTCATCATTTCTTCCTTGCCGTGCGCCTTCATGAAGGCGGCGCCCCGTTCGGCCATGGCGATGGCGTCTTTTTCCGTCGGTTCAACTGCGGCACTGGCGCTGGCGCTGGCAAATGCCAGGCACAGCAGGCTACCCGTGAATATGCGTTTCATGAAAACTCCTTTGAGATCGAGGGCGGTGTTGCCAAGCCGTAATTTACGTCGCCATGGAGGTGATCAAGTTGCGATGGAACAAACTAAGGTCTTGCTCACAGGCTGCTTGCGGCGTATCGGCGAGCTTGTTGATATGTGGCAATTTGGTTCCTCGAAGCAAGAACTATGATGACTTTCACAGCATGCCTAGGCGTGTGGCGTGGCATGCAACAGGTTGGAATTGGCTGGCATTGGGCTGATTTCATGGAAGTTATCGTCATTTACTGGCAAGGAGCCGACCGTGTCCGCATTGATTACCGAGCCGTTTCCATCCAAGTTCAAACCGTATACGCGGCAAACCATTCAGCAGGCGCGGCAGTGGGCCTGGATGCCGGAAGAGCAGCGCGAAGCCGTGCAAGTGGTATCGCATGTGTTGCCATTTCGCACCAACGAATACGTGCTGGACCAATTGATCGACTGGAAC
>CAUSDR010000332.1:0-6616 GCA_963530105.1 uncultured Janthinobacterium sp. | reverse complement strand
GGCGCTGTGGACCCTGGGCGCGGAAGACAGCATCGCCCTGAACGGGGCGACGGAACTGTCGCTGGGGGTGTCGCGCAACGCACTGCGCCCGGACACCGTCTACAGCGCCGGCAACGCCTACACCTTGCCAGGCAATCAATCGGCCACCGACCTGCAGGCGGGCCTGTTCCACGCAATGGGTCCCGAGGCGAAGGTGTACGCCACGGTGGCGCGCAAGTCGCGCCTGCCGACCCTGAAGGACCGCTACTCGCAGCGCCTGGGCACGTACATTGAAAACCCGTCCCTGCGCGCGGAAGAGGCGATGAATTACGAGCTGGGCTACCAGGCCAGCGTGCGCGGACTGGCGCTGGACGCCGCCCTGTTCTACAGCGACGTCAAGGACAAGATCCAGAGCGTGGCGAATGTGGCGGGCGTGCACGCGCAGATGCAGAACGCGGGCAGGGCGCACATCAGCGGCGTGGAGCTGGGTGTGCGCGGACGTGCCGGCGCCTGGCTCGATTTCGGCGGCAACTACACGTACACGGACATGAAAAACGTCAGCGACCGTGCCATCCGCCTGACGGACGTGCCGCGCCACAAGCTGACGGCGCACGCCGTGCTGCACGCGGCGCGCCAGGTCGACGTGGTGGCCATCGCGGAATCGAACAGCGGCCGCTGGGTCTCGAACACCCTGGAACTGGGCGGCTTTGCCACCGTGAACCTGAAGGCCGTGTACCGTCCCATGCCGGCCCTGAGCCTGGAAGCGGGCGTGAGCAACCTGGCTGACCGCAATTACGCGCTGGCCGACGGCTTTCCCGGCGCGGGCCGCACGTGGCTGGCCAATGCGCAGGTCCAGTTCTGATTTTTTGACTATTCAATGAAAGGACACGGCATGTTGAAGAAAATACTCACGGGTCTTGCCACGGCGTCGCTGCTGGCGGCAACACCGGCCGCATGGCCGGCACCGGCCGCCGCGCGCGACAACATGAGCCACGGGCTCAAGGTGACGGGCATGGTGGAAACGCCCTTGACCCTGACGGTGGCGGACCTGCGCCAGCTGCCGCCCGCCAATGGCGGAGAAATCGCCGTCACGCGCCACAATGGCGACAAGGCCGAGACCATCTCCAGCTATCGTGGCGTGCGCCTGCGCGACATCCTCGACAAGGCGGTGCTCGACGCACCCGGCCACAACGACGTCAAGAAGATCGCCATCATCGCCACCGCCACCGATGGCTACGCGGTGGTGTTTTCCTGGGGCGAGCTGTATAACGCGCCGGCCGGCGAGGGCGTGATCGTCTACTACGAGAAGAATGGCAAGGCGCTCGACGACAACGATGGAGAAATTGCCCTGATCTCGGCGCAGGACATCCGCACGGGCCCGCGCCACGTGAAGTGGTTGAATGGCATCGAGGTGCGCAAGCTGGTGGAGTGACGATAAGCTGATGGAAAAAACGCGCCGTGGAGCCATCCCCGGCGCGTTTTTTTATGCCACCAGCGCCTTGCGCATGGCCGGGCCGGCCACGTCGAACAGGCCGCGCGCCTTTGGTGCCAGTCCCAGCATGTGGATCGACGCATGGATCATGCCGTCGAGCTGCACGCACTGCGCCGCCACGCCGTCGTCGCGCAAACGCCGCGCATACGCCACGCCCTCGTCCTGCAGCGGGTCGTATTCGCATACCAGCACGGTGGCCGGCGGCAGGCCCTTGAGCGAGCCGGCCCGCAGCGGCGCCGCATAGGGATTCGCGCCGTCGGCCGGGTCATTCAGATACGCGGACCAGCAAAAGCGCATGGCTTCGCGCGTCAGCGAATGGCCTTCCGCATAGCGCTGGTACGACGCCGTGTCGAAGGCGAAATCGAGCGCCGGGTATAGCAGCAGCTGGTGCGCCAGGGCGGGGCCTGCCTGGTCGCGCGCCATCAGGGCCGCCGCCGCCGCCAGGTTGCCGCCGGCGCTGTCGCCGCCCACGGCCAGGCGCTTCGCATCGATACCCAGCGCTTCGGCGTGGTCCGCCACCCAGCACAGCGCCCGGTAAAAGTCGTCCAGCGGCACGGGGAACTTGTGCTCGGGCGCCAACCGGTAGTCGACGGAAAAGACCACGCAGCCGGTGGCATTGGCCAGCGCCCGGCACGGGTTGTCGTACAGGTCCAGCGAACACAAACACCATCCGCCGCCATGCGCGAAGACGATGGCCGGCAGGGGCTTGCCCGTGTCCGCGCCGGCCGGCACGTAGGCGCGCACGGTCAGCGCATGCTCGCCGGGCAGCACATAGTCCTTGATCGAACGCACATCCTCCAGCGGCCCATGCAGCTGGCGCAAGCCCGTTTCCGTGGCGGCGCGCAGGTGCGCCAGCGAGGCGGGCTGCGGCGCATCTCTGCTCTCGTCCAGCCAGGCGGCGATCAGCGGATCGAGGCTCATGCTGGCTCTCCGGCCAGGAAGGGCAGCAGGTGGGCGATGAACGCTTCCGGCTGTTCTTCCATGATGAAGTGGCCGCATTCGGCGACGATGGCGCCTTTCAAGATGTCCGCCTTGCCCTGCATGGTCAGCAGGGGCGCGTCGTTGGTGGCATGGTCGGCGCCGATGGCCAGCACGGGCATGGCCAGGCTTGTCTTTGCCCGCTCCAGGTTTTGCCGGATGGTTTCCGGAATGGCGCGGTAGTAGGCGAAGCCGGCGCGCAGGGCGCCCGGCGTGGCATAGGCGTCCGCATACACGTCGACGGCCACCTTGTCGCGGCGGTAGGACCAGCGGTCCAGGATGAAGCGGATGTATTCGCGTTCCTTGCCCGCTGTGAGCATTTCCGGCAAATCGAGCACCTGGTTGAACATGAAGTGCCACAGGAAGATGTTGTCCGATGGCGCGACAAAAATGGGCGGCGCCGGCGCCAGGCCGGGAATCACGGCTTCCGTCAGCGCCAGTTTCGTCACGGCTTGCGGGAAATCGCTGGCCAGCGCATAGCCGACCCACATGCCGATGTCGTGGCCGACGACGTCGTACTGCGCATGGCCCAGGGCCAGCATGGCGCGGTGCAGGGTGGCGGCCACGGCGCCCGTGTCGTAGCCGCCGGCCGGGCGTTCCGAGTGGCCGCTGCCGGGCGGATCGATGGCGATGGCCTGGTAGCCCTGGGCCGCTAGGGCCGCCATCACGTGGCGCCAGGCGTACCAGGTTTGCGGCCAGCCGGGGATCAGCAGCACCGGTTTTCCTTCGCCGGCGATGACGCAATGCAGGCGCTGGCCGTCGATGCGCACGTAGTCGTGGGTGTAGCTGTCTTCATTGTGATGCATGGCAAGTCCTTGTATTGATTCAGTTAATTCGTTAATTAGTTGCTTAGTTGCGCGTGATGCCGAGCAGGGTATTGATCTGCTGCGCGCTGACGGGGGCGCCGGCGAAGTCGTCGAAGATCTTGTCGGTGACGGGAATGATGTGGGCATTGATGAAGGCCACGCCTTCGCGCGCGCCCACTTCCTGGTCCTTCAGGCAGCATTCCCATTCCAGCGTCGCCCAGCCCGCGTAGTCGTTCTGCGCCATCTTCGAGAAAATGGCCTTGAAGTCGACCTGGCCATCGCCCAGCGAACGGAAACGCCCGGCGCGGTTTTCCCACGACTGGTAGCCGCCGTAGATGCCTTGTCGTCCCGTCGGATTGAATTCCGCATCCTTCACATGGAACATGCGGATGTGGTCCTTGTAGATGTCGATGAATTCCAGGTAGTTCAGCTGCTGCAGCACGAAGTGGCTGGGGTCGAACAGCATCTTGCAGCGCGGGTGGCGGCCCACGCGCTCGTAGAACATCTCGAAGCTGATGCCGTCATGCAGGTCTTCGCTGGGGTGGATTTCGTAGCACAGGTTGACGCCCTGTTCCTCGCACACGTCGAGGATGGGCAGCCAGCGGCGCGCCAGTTCGTCGAAAGCCGCCTCGATCAGGCCGGGCGGGCGCTGCGGGAACGGGAACAGGTAGGGCCAGGCGAACGAGCCGGAGAACGTGCCCATGTCGGTCAGGCCCAGGCGCTTCGAGGCCATGGCCGCCAGTTTTACCTGCTCGATGGCCCACTCGGTGCGCGCTGCAGGCTGGCCGTGCAGGTGTGCCGGCGCAAAGCTGTCGCACAGCGCGTCGTAGGCCGGATGCACGGCCACCAGCTGGCCGAGGATGTGCGTCGTCAGTTCGCTGATGACGAGGCCATGGCTGGCCAGCATGGCGACCAGGTCGTCGCAGTATTGCTGGCTGTGCGCCGCTTGCGCCACGTCGAACAGGCGCGCATCCCAGGCGGGAATCTGCAGGGCCTTGAAGCCCATGCCGGCCGCCCACTCGGCGATCGCGGGCAGGGTGTTGAAGGGCGCCGTATCGGCGGCGAATTGTGCCAGGTGCAGGCTTGGTCCTTGGATGGTTTTCATATTGGCTCCTATTGTTTGTCGATCGACAAAGAATAGGCGAAATTATTGGCGCGGTCAAGGCCGTGATGCAAAATAAATCGGGAACGCGCGGCGGGTGGCAGGCGTTATACTGGCCGCCAGTTTGTGAAGAGAGGGTGAACATGGCAGGAAGACCGAGGGAATTTGACCGCGCGCTGGCGCTGGAAAAAGCGCGCGATGCGTTCTGGACGCGCGGCTACGAAGGCGTATCGATGGCCGACCTGGTGGCGGCGCTGGGCATCGCCTCGGCGCGCATCTATGCGGCGTTCGGCTCGAAGGAGCAGCTGTTCCGCGAAGCCGTGGAACTGTATGAAACGGGTGAGGGCGCCTTTGCCGTGCATGCGCTGGCGGCCAGCCTGAATGTGCGCGACGCCGTGGCGCGCATGCTGGAAGAAGCCGTGCTGCTGTATACGCGCAGCGGCCAGCCGCAAGGCTGCATGGTGGTCACGGCCGCGACGAATACCAGCGCGGAAAACGCCGGCATCGCCGACTGGCTGGCGCAGCACCGCCGCGCGCGCACGCAAGCCGTCATCGAGCGCCTGCGCGCGGCGCAGCTGGCGGGGGAATTGAAAACGGAGGCGGACGTGCAGGCGCTGGGCGACTATTATGCGGCGCTGCTGCATGGCCTGTCGGTGCAGGCGCGCGATGGTATCCCTGCCGAACGGCTGCTGGCGCTGATCACGCCGGCCATGGCGCCGCTGGCGCTGGAAATGAAAAACTAGACTATCTTGCCGATAGCTGCTCTGTTCAAGTCTTGACGTCGATCAGGCTGCCCAGGGCCTGGTCGGCCGCCTTGACGACATTCGCCGACAGGTTGAAACCGGCCTTGTAGACCAGGTTGTCCGTCAGTTCGGAGGCCAGGCCGACGCCGTTCGGCCGGCTTTCGGCCGCCTTGGCGGCAGTCGCATTGGCGCCGCTGACGCTCTCGCTGGCGGCCAGCTTTCGCCCCTCGACCGAGAGGGTGACGCCCGTGCCGGCCGGGCTGGATTCCTGGAATTGGGCTTGCTGCGGCTGGAAGCCGGGCGTATTCGCGTTGGCGATATTGTTGGCGGCCACGTCCAGCGCGCGCTGGTTGGCGGTCAGCCCCGAGGTACCGGTGGTGAGGGCGGATATGGACATGGCGGCTCCTTCAGAAGGTCCCTAGTTTACTCCCATGCGGGCACGATGTGGTTGGTGCAAGGCAACATTTTTTGCGCTGGCGCTGGCCGCAAAAAAAGTTGTGGCATGTAACTTTTTAATATTGTCCCGTGGCATTTCACTGCCTAGACTGGCTGGGAAATCTTTCACGGAGCCGCCCATTTTTCCCCTTGTCCGCCGCCTGCTCCCCAGCTTGCTGCCTGGCTTGTGCTGTTTGCCCTTGCACGCGCAGATTGTTCCTGTGACATTGCCGCTCGATGCGCGCTTGAACGAGCAAATCATCATGGTGCCGGCCGGCGACGGCTTGCGCGACGTGCTGGAAACGACCGTGTTCCGGCCTGGCGGTGCCGGCCCGTTTCCCCTGCTGCTGATGAATCATGGCAAGCAGGCGGGCCCGGCGAAGCTGCAGGCGCGCGAACGTTTTATCTATATGGCAACGCAATTCGTGCGCCGCGGCTACGCCGTGATGCTGCCCATGCGCGCCGGCTACGCCCGGTCCACGGGCGCCTACCGCGATTCTGGCTGCGACATGCTGGGCAATGCGCAAGGCAAGGCGCGCGATGTGCTGGCCGCGCTGGCGTATGCGCGCCGCCAGAGCTGGATCGATCCGCAGCGCATCGTGGTGGCGGGCCAGTCGTATGGCGGCATGGCGGCGCTGGCGCTGGCCACCCGGGCGCTGCCCGGCGTGCGCGGCGTGCTCAATTTCTCGGGCGGCCTGCGCGTCGACGCGCCCGGCTGCGACTGGCAAGCGGCGCTGGCCAAGGCTTTCGCCACCCTGGGCGTTTACAACCGCCTGCCCAGCCTGTGGCTGTATGGCGCGAACGATGCGTATTTTCCGCCGGCGCTGGTGCGGCGCCTGTTCAATTCGTACAACGGTTCCGGCGGCCAGGCGGAGCTGGTGGCCTACGGCCCGTTCAAGCGCGATGCCCACCTGACACTGGGCAGCCGCGACGGCGTGGCCGTGTGGCTGCCGGCCACCGAGCGCTTTCTGCAAAAAATCGGCATGCCGGTGCGCCAGGTTGTCAGCGTGGCCGAGCCGCCAGCGCTGCCCGAGACGCATTTCGCGCCGCAGGACGATATCGCCGCCGTGCCCTACCTGGC
>CAUSDR010000331.1:0-6620 GCA_963530105.1 uncultured Janthinobacterium sp. | reverse complement strand
AGACAGGGGTCGGACCCTGAGGGTCCCACCCCACCTTTTGCCTGGGTGCACATTTGGGGCCGGTATCATGCCTCGGTACCCCCAATAACTGCCGGGGCCAGACCCGTCGGGCCTGCCCCTAGTTCAGACACACCTTTAAAGAGAATCAACATGGCCGGCATCGACGATTTCGTCAACAAGCAAAAACCTGGCGCGCGCTTCGTCATCACGGCGCAGATGCTGCGCATGACGCCGCAGCAATTCGACTCCGTGGCGCAGGAATGGATGGAAGACGGCGGCCCCGGCTTCGACGTGGCCGGCATCCCGCACCGGGTGGTGGTCAACGGGCAGTTTTACATTGCCAGGCTCACCGTGCAGCGGCACGGCGAGCCGGAATAAGCCCTAGTCCACGCCCAGCACGTGCAGGCGGCGCCGCAGGCGCGCCACTTCTTCCGACAGGTCGACCACCAGCGCGGCCAGGTCCGCGTTGGCGTCGAACACGGACTCGATTTCATGCAGGCGGCGCGCGCGCACCAGGTCCAGGCTGGTGAAGCGCCAGGCCGTCAGCTGCCCTGGCGGCGGGCCATCCTGCAGCAGCACGCCCGTCTGCACATGCTGCACCACCCAGTCCGGCTCCACGGCGCAGGCGCGCGCCAGTTCTTCCAGGCTCAGGGCGCGGTCTTCCAGCAGTTCGCCGATTACGTTGTTTGCCATGATCTATGCTCCCAGCTTCTGGCGCGGATTGAAGGCCATCTCGCGCGCCATGGTTTCATACAGTTCGCGCGCCCTGGCGTCGTTCGCCGGCGGCAGCACCACTTCCAGCAGCAGGTACAGGTCGCCCGGCTGGGCGGCGGGAATGCCGCGCCCTTTCAGGCGCAGCTTGCGCCCCGTCTGCGAATTGGGCGGCACGGTGACGGACACGGTGCCCGATGGCGTGGGCACGGCGATTTCGCCGCCCAGCGCCGCTTCCCATGGCGTCACGGGCACCGTCTCGAACACGTCGCGCCCTTCCACCTTGTAGCGGGCATCGGGCTGGAAGCGGATCTCCAGGTACAGGTCGCCGGCCGGCGCGCCGCCGCTGCCCGGATGGCCCTGGCCTTTCATGCGCAGCTGCTGGCCTTCCGTGACGCCTTTCGGGATCGTCACTTCCAGGGTGCGCTCGCGCGTGACGACGTGGCCTTGCGCGTCCGCTTCCGGCACGCGCATGACGATGTGGCGCTTGGCGCCCTGGTAGCTGTCGTGCAGGTCGATGGTGATGGCGGCGTGGCTGTCCTCGCCCTGCATCTGGAAGGTGCTGTTGGCGCGGCGCCGTCCGCCCACGTGGGCGAACAGGTCGGCAAAGAAGTCGCTGTCGTCGACGCCCGACGATTCGTAGCCCGAACCCCAGTCCGGCGGCGGGCGGAAGGGCTGGCCCTGCGCGCCCTGGTTGCGGCCCAGTTCATCGTAGGCGGCGCGCTTTTCCGGGTCGCCCAGCACGCCGTAGGCCTCGTTCAGGGCCTTGGTGCGCTTGTCGGCGTCCGGTTCCTTGCTGACGTCGGGATGGTATTTGCGCACCAGTTTGCGGTACGCCTTCTTGATCTCGGCCTCGGTCGCCGTTTTATCGACGCCGAGTTCCTTGTAGTAGTCCTTGTATTCCACCGTGCTTGCTCCCCATGGTTGAACCGCCTGTGGGAAGAGTACACGAATTGCTCAAAGGATAGCGTGCGCACAATACAACAGCGCCCGCCGGCAGGTCAGCGCACGCGGCGCAGCGACGAGATGCGGCGGTCCAGGCCATTGTGCAGGCGGCCGTAGCTGCCCGGCCCCATGATCACGCAGCGGCCGCGGAAATTGGCGTCGACGCAGAATTCCCAGCGGCCGTAATTGACGACGATCGATTCGGCCCGGTCGTTGAAGCCGTAGCGGCTCAAGTCGCGCACTTCGCGGTCCAGGCGCACGGGACGGCCGCGCATGCCCGCGTCGGGGAACATCAGCACGGCGCCGTTGGCGTCGGGACGGTGGCCGCCGCCATGGCCGGGGTAGCCGGGATAGGGACGCTCGGGCTCCGGACGCGGCGGTCGCGGCGGATACGGCCGGTGATCGCCGCCGCCGTGGCCGGGACGGCCCGCTTCGCGCACCGACGAGACGGCGTCGTTCATGCCCGGCATGCTGTTGTAGCGGCCCGGCCCCAGGGTGCGGCAGTTGCCGCGGTAATTGGCGTCCTTGCACACTTCCCAGGTGCCCGAGCGCACGATGATGCTGGAGGTCTTGTCATTGAAGCCCAGGCGCGACAGGTCGCCCGTAGCGGAGCGCAAGGTGACGGCACGGCCACGGAAACCGGCGTCCTCGAACAGGGTGATTTCACCGGCCAGCGCGGCGGCAGGGGCAAGCAAGGTGGCCACGCACAACAGCGCGGGGCGGAAAGATCGAACCATGACAACTCCAATACAGATTACATTTTCGCCAGTGTAGTCCAGGCGGCAGGCGGCGAGTGTAACAAAGGGCAAGCAAATGTCAGCACACGGCAGGGAATGTAAAAACCGCCTGGCGGGATGCACCCGGCAGGCGGTCTGTCAGCATGGCGCCAGCAGCGCTCAGCGCACGCGGCGCAAGGACGATATTTTATTGTCGAGCGCATTCAGGCGCGCATATTCGCCCGGCCCGATGATTTCGCAGCGGCCGCGGAAATCGGCGTCGCTGCACACTTCCCACTGGCCTTCATTGACGACGATGGAACCGGTGCGGTCGTTGAAGTTGTAGCGCACCAGGTCCTCCGTGTTGCGCTCCAGCGCCAGCGGCTCGCCGCGCATGCCCGCATCGGGGAACAGCAGGATGGCGCCGCGCTGCTGGTACTGCGGCTGCTCGTATTGCGGCCGGCCATACTGCTGCTGGCGCCGCGCCTCGCGCTCGTCGACCATGCGCGCCGACGAGACGCGGCCATCGAGGCCCCGTCCCAGGTCATCATGGCGGCCAGGTCCGAACACGCGGCACACGCCGCTGTAATTCGCGTCGCTGCACAATTGCCAGTAGCCGTTGTAGATGACGATGCTGCTGGTGCGGTCGTTGAAACCGAGGCTGGTGAAATCGTTCGTGTCGCGGTTCAGGCGCGCCGAGCCGCCATTCTGTCCGGCGCCCGAATACACTTCCAGCGACGCGCCGCGGCCATAGCCGTTGCCATTGCCGCGGTCCGGATCGCGGCCCGGGCGGCCAGGATTGTAGCCATTGCCGCGGCCCACTTCGCGCACCGAGGAAATGGCGTCGTTCATGCCCGGCATCGATGGGTAGTCGCCCGGCGCCAGGGTCTTGCAGTTGCCGCGAAAGCCGCCATCCGTGCACACTTCCCAGGTTCCCGAGCGCACGGCGATGCTCGACGCCTTGTCGTTGAAGCCGTGTTGCGACAGGTCGTCGGTGGTGTCGCGCAGCGTCACCGCGCGGCCCTTGAAATTATCATCCTGGAACAGGGTGATTTCGCCGGCATGGGCGACAGCATGGCCGCCCAGGGAGAGCAGCAAGGTCGCGGCACAAGCCAGCGCGTGTTTGAAAGGGGCCTTCATGTTTAACTCCATTCTTCATTCTTTGGTGATGATTTTCCAGGCCTGAGCGCCAGGATGCCATTGTAACAAATGCCAGGCCGCGCAACGCTCAGCCGATGCCTGTCGGGGCGCTGCCGCCCGCGGCATGCAGGCACGTCAATCAGTGATCGACATGACAACTGATGCCAGTGTAGCCATCATTGGAAAAAACGGTGTAACAAAGTATGAGAAAAGCACAATAAATTGTTACCAAAAGCAATAACCGCCCCCAACAGGGGACGGTTATCGGGCCTGTGCGCCAGCGGCGCGGGCGTCAGCGCACTTCGCGCACCGAGGAAATGCGGTTGCTCAGGCGTTCCAGGCTCGCATGGTCGCCGGGTTCCAGGGTGCGGCAGCGGCCACGGAAACCCGCGTCCTCGCACACTTCCCAGTAACCGGCGCGCACGCGCACGCTTTGCACGGTGTCGTTGAAATCGCGCTCGCGCAAATCGGCCGAGGCATTGCGTACCGTCAAGCTACGGCCGGCGAAGTCGTCGCGCGTATACAAGGACAGTTCACCGCCCAGGGCGCGCCCCGGAAGGTGGCCCCGCGCAGGCTCGCGCTCCCAGCGGCGGTCGCGGTCGCGGTCCCGGTCGCGTTCCCATCCCGGATGGCCGTCCCGGCCGCCGCGCAGTTCGCGCAGCGAGGTGATGCGGTTGGCCTGGCCATCCAGCGACGGGTACTCGCCCGCCTCGAGCAGGAAGCAGGCGCCGCGGAAATCGGCTTCCTCGCACGCCTCCCAGCGGCCCGAGCGCACGCGGATGCTTTGCGTCGTGTCATTGAAACGCAGCTCTTCGAGGTCGGCGACGGTGTCGCGCACGGTCTGCGAGCGGCCGTGGTAGTCGTCGCGCGAATACAGGGTCAGTTCGCCGGCGCCGGCCAGTTCGGCCGTCATGGCGGCGCCCAGCAGCAGGGCGCAATTCAAGGCTTTCTTCAACATGGTCATGCTCCATAGTCAGGATACTGCGGTGTGACTATTTGGTCATCTTGCCAAATAGAGCACGCAGTCTAGCCGCGACCGCCCTTCCTAGCTGTAACAAATGATTACCGCGCCCGGACGCCAGGCGGGCGCAGCGGACAAGCGGGCTGAAAATCAGTAGAATCCCGTGTTTAGTCAAGTTTGCGTCCCATGCCCCACACTACCTCGTTCACCCTGCCCGCCGTCCGCAATGAAGTCTCGTCGCTGTGGAAGCTGGCCTGGCCCATCCTGATCGGCCAGCTGGCCACCGTCGGCATGGGCGCGGCCGACGTGGCCATGACGGGGCATACCAATCCCGAGGAGCTGGCGGCCGTCTCGCTGGGCGCGGCCATCTGGTCCATCGTGCTGGTGACGGTGAGCGGCATCATGATGGCGATCAATACGCTGGTGGCGCATGAAATCGGCGCCGCGCGCCACGACAAGGTGCCGCACATCGTGCGCCAGTCGCTGTGGAAGGCGCTGCTGGTCGGCCTCGTGGCGTGCCTGCTGACGAACATGGCGGCGCTGGTGTTCGACCACCTGATGCTGGAACCGGCGGTCGCCGCCAAGGCCAAGCTGTTCGTGCACATCATCAGCTGCGCCCTGCCGCCGTTCGCCGCCTACCGCGCGCTGTACGGCTACAGCACCAGCATCAACCAGACCAAGCCCGTGATGGTCATCGCGCTGGCCGCGCTGGCGCTGAACATTTTCGTCAACTACCTGCTGATCTACGGCCACTGGGGCATGCCGAAGCTGGGCGGCGTCGGCTGCGCCGTGGCCACCACCTGCTGCGTGTGGATGATGCTGCTGGCCATGCTGGCGTGGATCAAGATGGCGCCCGCCTACCGCGCCACGTATCCGTTCACGCACTGGGAAGGGCCGCAGATGGCGTCGATCGGCCCCATGCTGCGCCTGGGCCTGCCCATCGGCGTGACGTATTTTGCCGAAGTGAGCGCCTTTGGCGTCATCAGCCTGCTGGTGGCGCGCTTCGGCGTGATCCAGGTGTCGGCGCACCAGATCGCGCTGAATTTCTCGTCCGTCGTCTTCATGGTGCCGCTCACCTTCGGCATCGCGCTGGTCACGCGCGTGGGCCACGCCGTGGGCGAAGCCAATCTGCGCCGCGCGCGCTTCATTTCGTGGGTGGGCGTGGCCATGTCGCTGACGGCGGCCATCGTCTCGGCCACCCTGATCACCGTCTTCCGCCACCAGATCGCGCAAGCGTATACCTCCGACCCGCAGGTGCAGGCCCTGTGCGCGCAGCTGCTGCTGTTCGCCGCCCTGTTCCAGCTGTCCGACGCCACGCAGGTAGCCACTTCCTGCGCCATCCGCGGCTACAAGGTGACGCGCCAGCCGATGCTGATCCAGCTGCTGGCCTTCTGGGGCTTTTCGCTGCCGATCGGCTACGTGCTGGGCCTGGCGCCGGCCGGCTTCATCTGGTCGCCGGCCCAGCCGATGGCGGCCGCCGGCTTCTGGATCGGCCTCGTCACGGGCCTGACGGTGGCGGCCGTGCTGCTGACCTGGTACCTGAACCGTCTGTCGCTGCAGCGCCTGCGCGCCGCCCGCTAGCCGCCCGCTCAATACCAAGCCGACCAGGAACCGTTCATGCCGCAGCCGCGCCCCTTCAAGCAGGTCGATGTCTTCAGCAGCGTGCCCTTCCTCGGCAACCCGCTGGCGGTGGTGCTCGACGCCGATGGCCTCGACGACGCGCAGATGCAAGCCATCGCGCGCTGGACGGGCCTGTCCGAAACCACCTTCGTGCTGGCGCCGCGCGACCCGGCGGCCGACTACCGCGTGCGCATTTTTTCGCCGCAGATGGAATTCCCGTTCGCCGGCCACCCGACCCTGGGCACGGCGCACGCGCTGCTCGATGCGGGCATGCGGCCGAAAGGCGCGCGCATCGTGCAGGAATGCGGTGTCGGCCTGGTGCAGATCGAGCGGCAGGCCGGCGGCGTGCTGGCGTTCCAGGCGCCGCCCGGCACGGCGCGCGCGCTCGACCCGGTGCTGCTGCCGCTGCTGCAGGCGGCCCTCGATGGCGCCACGGCCGACGCCGGAAATATCGTCGAGATGGGCATCCGCTGGCTGTGCGTGCCGCTGGCCAGCGCCGCCGCCTGCCTGGCCGTGCAGGCCGACAT
>CAUSDR010000330.1:0-6621 GCA_963530105.1 uncultured Janthinobacterium sp. | reverse complement strand
CTTCTACAATGAATTGCACAGCCAGCACCGGGGCCGCTTCGAATGGTTTCGCGGCGCCATGGTGCCCTGCTTCGAAACGCCGGAACGGGCCGACATGGTGGTGGCCGAACTGGGACGGCGCAACCTGGGCCGCATCGTCACGCCGCACGGCGTGCCGCTGACGTCGCTGGAACGCATCCACACTCCGCGCTACCTGCACTTTTTGCGCCATGCCTGGCACGACTGGCTGGCGCTCGACCCCGAGAATGCCGGCAAGGATGCCTTGCCATCCGTGTGGCCCGTGCGCACGCTGCGCCACGATATCGAACCGGAGAATTTCACGGCCCGCCTGGGCCTGTACTCGATGGACAATGGCACGCCGCTGACGGCCGGCACGTGGATGGCGGCCAAGACGGGCGCCGACTGCGCCGTCAACGCGGCGCACGCGCTGCGCCTGGGCGAGCGCGCCACGTTCGCCCTGACGCGCCCGCCCGGCCACCACGCGGGCAGCGATTTCTTTGGCGGCTACTGCTACCTGAACAACGCGGCCCTGGCCGCGCAGCACCTGCTCGACGACGGCGCGCGCAAGGTCGCCATCCTCGACATCGACTACCACCACGGCAACGGCACGCAGAGCATTTTCTATGCGCGCGACGACGTGCTGTTCGCCTCCGTGCACGCCGACCCGCGCAGCGAATATCCATTTTACCTGGGCCACGCCGATGAAACAGGCAGCGGCGCCGGCGCCGGCTACAACGTCAATTTGCCGCTGCCGGCGCGCAGCAGCACGGCCAGCTGGTTCGCCGCGCTGGAAACGGCTTGCCTGCGCATCAGCATGTACGCGCCCGACGCCCTGGTGGTGTCGCTGGGCGTCGACACCTTCGTCGGCGACCCGCTCTCGCACTTCGCCCTGCAAAGCGGCGACTACCTGCGCGTGGGCGAACGCCTGGCCCATCTGAACCTGCCCACCGCCTTCATCCTCGAAGGGGGCTATGCGGTCAAGGAGCTGGGCATCAATGTCGTCAACGTGCTTGAGGGTTTTGAAACTGCGAAGTAATTCTGGGGTCAGACCCCCGTCCACGTTGACGGTGAGCCTGGCGTTAGCGGTATTGAGGGTCTGACCCCGGCTTGAGCAGCTCTACATATTCCTGAACAGCGCCATGAACGGCTGGCTCACGGCCAGGGTTTCCGGCCGCGTTTTCAGGCGCAGGGTGCCGCGCCCCACTTCGTCGCGCGTGACGGCAGCCACCATCTTCATGTTGACGATGGTGGAGCGGTGAATCTGCTTGAAGATGGCCGGATCGAGCACGTCGAGCAGTTCGCGGATCGGCTTGCGCAGCAGCGCCTCGCCGTCCGCCGTCATGACGGCCGTGTACTTGGTGTCGGACTGGAAATAGGCGATGTCTTCCACCATGATCAAGCGCGTATCCTTGCCGCTGCTGGCCGTCAGCCACACCAGCGGCGGCGACTTGGCGGCCGCCGGCAAGGCGCTGCTCAGCTGCTGCAACAGGCCGGCCAGCGCGCTGTCGGGCGCATTCGCCTTGCCGGCGCGCGCCTGCACGCGCTGCAGGGTCGCTTGCAGGCGTTCGCGGGCGATCGGCTTCAGCAAGTAATCGACGGCGCCCTTGTCGAAGGCATCGATCGCGTACTGGTCGTAGGCCGTGACGAACACCACCTGCGTGGCGGGACTGGCCTGCAAGGCGCCGGCCGCCACTTCCAGCCCCGTCAGGCCCGGCATGCGGATATCCAGGAACGCCACGTCGGGGCGCAAGGTGGTGATGGCGTCGAGCGCCGTGCCGCCGTCATCGCAGACGGCGACGATGCGCAGGGCCGGCCACAGTTCGCCCAGCAGATCGACCAGCGCGTCGCGCAGCAGGGCCTCGTCTTCGGCGATGACGCACGTCAGTTCTAGCTTATCCATACGAGGCCCCCTGCGCCGTGCTGTCGGGTACCGTGATGGTGGCCGTCACGCCATCGGGGAAATTGGCGAGGATGGAAAACGCGGCGGCATTGCCGTAGGTCAGGCGCAGGCGTTCGCGCACATTGCGCAGGCCGATGCCCGTGCCGGCGCCGTCGTCGCTGAAGCCCTTGCCATCATCGGCCACCGTGACGATCACCGTGCCGTTGCCGCTGCGCGCCATGATCCAGATGGTGCCGCCGCCGCTTTTCGGCTCCAGGCCATGCTTGATGGCGTTTTCCACCAGGGTTTGCAGCATCATCGGCGGCAGCTCCACCTGGCGCAGGTATTGCGGCACCTCGATCTGCAGGTTCAACCGGGCGCCCATGCGGATCTTCAAAATATCGAGGTAGGCGCGCGCCCGCTCCAGTTCCGTGCCCAGGGTCGACATGGCTTGCTCGGTGCGCGGCAGCGAGTGGCGCAGATACAGGATCAGGTTGCCCAGCATTTCATCGGCCCGCACGGGGTCGCTGCGCGTGAGCAGCTGCGCGCTGGCCAGGGTGTTGTACAGGAAGTGCGGTTCCACCTGCGCGTGCAGCAGGCTCAGTTTGGCCACCGTGAGTTCCTTTTCCGTCACCGTCTGGCGCGCCTCGGCCTGTTCGCCGCGGCGCCGCTGCGCCACGCGGCGGGTAATGGCCCGCGTCACCGCTTCCGCGTTTTCCAGGTTGCTGCCATGGTCGACGAGGAACCAGTCGGTCCAGGCATTGCGCGCCGGCTCGCAGATCAAGGTCACGCTGCCCGCTTCGCCATTCGGCGTGACGGTGGCGAGAATCTGGTTCGGCCGCGGTTCCAGGAAGCCCAGCAGGCGCATGCGCGGCAAGCCCGTGTGCGTGTACGGCGCGGCGCGGCGCACGCGCGCCTGCACCTGCAGGCTGTCGCGCGCGCTTTCAACCACTTCGCTGCCCGGCAATTCGCGGATGGCGGCGTCGATCATGTCGAAGGCCTCGCCCGCCTCGAACGGGATCTCGATCTGGCGCCGCTGGCGGCTCGACAGGGTGCTGGCGTTGACGGCGCCGGCGATCAGGCGCACGCGCCGCACATGCGAGAACGCATTCGTGATGACGGCACAGGCCAGCAGCGCGCCGACGATGACAAAAAAGCCTTCCGTCTGCCCGACGATATGGCGCAGGAAATTCTCTACCAGGATGGCCGTGGCGATGATGTAGGTAAGCATCGTCGCCAGCGTGATGCGCAGGATAAAGAAGAGGCTGGTCATGATTTTTCCTTGGGGTGTGAAGTGGACCCAGCATAACCATCGGTCCCGGCGACGGTGGCTATTATGCGATGGAAGGGCAATACTGGCGACAAAGGCAAGAAAATAAAGCTTCAAGACACGAGACCCAAGCTGCCGCGCGCCGGTACGGGCGGCCTGCGATGCTCACCGTACGGGAAGTACGGCGCCGCGTCTGGCCCTCTCCCTTGCGCGCGCGACGGTTTTGTCAGGTGCCGTAACATCCTAAATAAAATCGCTTGCAATTAAATAGCGCACGATATATATTGAGCACATGGACGCCGGATTTATTGCTGCAGACGGGCATCCTGGGGCATCAGCCCGCGAAAAAAGTAGCACACTATTTAGTCGTTAACTATTTAACTCACTCAAGGAAAACCATCATGTCGATCCAACAAGTCCTGTACCGCGCTCAAGCCACCGCCACCGGAGGCCGCGAAGGTCGTGCCGTCTCGTCCGACAATGTGCTGGACGTGAAGCTGACCACGCCGAAAGAACTGGGCGGCAATGGCGCCGTCGGCACCAATCCGGAACAGCTGTTCGCCGCCGGCTACTCGGCCTGCTTCATCGGCGCCATGAAATTCGTCGCCGGCCGCGACAAGATCGCCCTGCCAGCGGACCTGGCCATCGAAGGCAACGTCGGCATCGGCGCCATCGAGACGGGCTTCGGCATCGAAGTGGAACTGAAAATCTCGCTGCCAGGCATGGAACGCGCCGCCGCCGAAGCGCTGGTCGCCGCCGCCCATATCGTGTGCCCGTACTCGAACGCCACGCGCGGCAATATCGATGTCACGCTGACCATCGTGTAAGCCATTCACACCCCATGAACACCGCGACGCCGCAGGGCCTCGCGGTTTTTTTGCGCCAGGCGTTTAAAATAGCGGCCTTCCCCCCTTCTGGAGCGCGCATGATCACCTGGCAATGGCAAAGTTTTGAAGAACTGGGCACCCACTCGCTGTACCAGGTGCTGGCCCTGCGCCAGCGCGTCTTCGTGCTGGAGCAGCAGTGCCTGTACCCGGACCTGGACGGGCATGACCAGCAAGCCATGCATCTGCTGGGCTGGCAGACGGTCGATGGCCAGCGCCAGCTGGCGGCGTATCTGCGCGTGCTGGCGCCGGGCGCCAAGTATATGGAAATGTCGCTGGGCCGCGTGCTGACGGCGCCCGAGGCGCGCAGCACGGGCGCCGGCCGGCAGTTATTGCTCGAAGGCATAGGACGCGCCGAAGGGCGCCATCCGGGCCACGCCATCCGCATCGGCGCGCAGCAGTACCTGGAGCGCTTCTACCAGTCGTTCGGCTTCGTCACCGTCAGCGCGCCCTACGATGAAGACGGCATCCAGCATGTCGACATGCTGCGCGCGGCCGCAACGGTGCCGGCATGACGACGGCGCTGATTTCCTGGAGCGGCGGCAAGGATTCCTGCCTGGCGCTGTGGCGCGCGCGCAATGCCGGCATGCAAGTACCGCTGCTGATCACGGCCATGGATGAAGATGGCCGCAAGTCGCGCTCGCACGGCGTGCCGCCGGCACTGCTCGAGGCGCAGGCGGCCAGCCTGGGCGCGCGGCTGCGGCGCTATCACGCCAGCTGGGCCACTTATGAAGAGAAATTCATCGCCATGCTGCGCGCGGCGAAAGACGAGGGCATCGATCACGCCATCTTTGGCGACATCGACCTGCAGCCGCACCGCGACTGGGAAGAAAAAGTCTGCGCCAGCGCCGGCCTGACGGCGCACCTGCCCTTGTGGGGCGGGGAGCGCCGCGCGCTGGTCGACGAATTTCTCGCCGCCGGCTTCAAGGCCATCGTCGTGTGCATCAATGGCAAGTACCTGCCGCCAAGCTTTTGCGGCCGTGAATTCGACGCCGCCTTTCTGGCCGACCTGCCGCCCGGCGTCGACGCCTGCGGCGAAAATGGCGAATTCCACACCTTCGTCTACGCCGGCCCGGCCTTCAGCGCGCCGGTAGCGCTGCGCCGCACGCAGGTGCTGCAATATGACGCGCCAGCCAGTCTGGGCGGCGCCACGTATTACTTCCAGGAACTGGCGCCGGCGGAAGAAGGCTGAGCCGGGCACGCAAGCAAAAAGGGCGATTCCGTGGAATCGCCCTTTGTATTTTCTGCCGCCCTGCACGTGCTTATTTTTTCGTCACTTCTCTCAGCGTGATGTCGAATACCAGGCCCGCGTAACCGGGAATGATCACCTCATTCGTCACCTGGTTGCGCTGGCCGTTGATGCCATAGCCCAGATCATAGGGAATGGTCAGGCGGCGCGTGCCGCCCACTTTCATGCCGACCAGGCCGCGCTCCCAGCCCTGGATGACCTGGCCGATGCCCAGCGTGAATCTGAAACCCGCTTCGGTCTGGGTCGAATCGAACTGCGCGCCTTTGTTGTCCGGCTTGCTCGCGTCATAAAACCAACCGGTGTAAAGCACCATCAATTTGTCGCCCGCTTCCGCTGTCGCGCCGGTGCCGACCACCAGGTCGGGGAAGGTGAACTCTTTTACTTGCGTATTCGGGTCAAGCACGACCGGTTTCTCGGTGTTGGCAGCGGCGCCGCAGGCGGTCAGTGCCACGGCGCAGACGAGCATGGCGATCTTTTGAAATACCGATTTCATGGTTTCCCTTTAAATATTGGAGTGTGACTGGGGCCCGTACGATGCGGACCGGTACGGGCTGGAGTTTAACAGGAGTGGCATAGCCCATTTGTAAGCAGACGTAAGCACGCTGGTGGTTGTGCGCCGATACAACGTTGACACAACCACCATATCTCTAGATTTCCACCTGCGTGCCCAGTTCGATGACCCGGTTGCTGGGGATCTGGTAGTAGTCGGCCGCCGTGCGCGCATTGCGCGACATGGTGACGAACAGATGCTCGCGCCACGGCATCATGCCGGCTCCCGGCGTCGAAATGATGGTCTGGCGGGCGATGAAGAACGACGTTTCCATCATTTCGAAGTCCAGTCCCTGCTGTGCGCACTGCGCCAGCGCATCGGGAATGTCCGGTTCATCCTTGAAGCCGTAATGCACGTTCACCTGGTAGCACTGGTGGCCCAGGTCCACCACGCGCACGCGCTCGGACGGCGCCACCCACGGTTCTTCGTGCATGAAGACGGTGAGGAAAATGACTCTTTCATGCAACACTTTGTTGTGCAACAAGTTATGCAGCAGCGCATGCGGCACGCCATCCGTTTCGCCGCGCAGGAAAATGGCCGTGCCGGGCACGCGCAGCGGCGGCGCGATGAACAGCGACGAGAGGAAATCGTCGAGCGGGATCGCGTGCTTTTCCAGATTCTGGAACACCAGCTGGCGGCCCCGCTTCCACGTCAGCATGACGATGAAGAGGATCGAGCCGAGCAGCAGAGGGAACCAGCCGCCGTGGAACAGTTTCAGGGCCGTCGCCGACACCAGGTTGACGTCGATGATCAGGAAGAAGCCCGTGGCGGCCCTGCACAGGGCCAGGT
>CAUSDR010000329.1:0-6626 GCA_963530105.1 uncultured Janthinobacterium sp. | reverse complement strand
CCGTGGAACTGCTCACGTATTACAACGACCAGGTGTCGAAGGATGTCATCGCCAGCCTGCAATCGATGCTGGCGCACGTGGGCGTCAACCTCAAGCCCCGCTTCGTCGACAGCCCCACTTACGGCCAACTGGTCGACGCCAACCGCTTCAGCATGGTCTTCGCCGGCGGCGGCGTGGGTCCCGACCCCAGCGCCTTGACGCCCATGCTGCACTCGGCGTATGCGCCGCCCAAGGGCGTGAACCGCATGCGCGTCAAGCTGCCGCAGCTCGACGCCCTGCTCGACGCGGGCCAGCTGGAAACGGACGACGCCAGGCGCACGGCCCTGTACCGCGACGCCTGCGGCATCACGAATGCGCAGCTGCCCTGGATCCCCCTGTGGAGCGCCAACCGCTTCGGCGGCTTCGCCAGGAATGTCGAAAACATGATCTGGACCCCGGCCCCGGCCGGCGGACGCTACCAGGACAAGCCGGAGCTGTGGCAGCTGCGCTAAGCCGCAGCCCACCCTCACCGTCACACGTCATCCCGATGGCGGGCCACGGCCCGCCGGTTTTTGCATAGCTGAGAAGGCAGGGGGCCATGCCGCCTGGAAGAAACATGTTCAAGTACCTCGTGAATCGCTTGCTGGTCAACATCCCTACCCTGCTGGCCATTTTGGCCACCGTCTTCGTGCTGGTCAACATGGCGCCCGGCGACCCCGTCGACGCCTTCGTGCCGCCCAGCCAGGCCCTGACGGACGTGCAGAAGGAGCAATTGCGCCATACCCTGGGCCTGGACCGCTCCGTGCCCGTGCGCTTCGCGCTGTGGCTCAAGCAGACGGCAAGCGGCGACCTGGGCTACCGCTACAAGGATGGCGCCCGCGTCGTCGATGAAATCGCCAGCCGCGTGGCGCCCACCCTGCTGCTGGCCCTGTCCGGCCTGGCGCTCGGTTCCGTGCTGGGCATCATTCTCGGCGTGGTGTCGGCGCGCCGGGCGAATGGCAAGCTGGACCACGTGCTATCGCTGTTCGCCTATGTCGCCATCAGCAGCCCCGCCTTTTTGGTGGGCATCGTCGGCATGTATGTGTTTTCGCTGCAGCTGGGCTGGTTTCCCAGCGGCGGCTACAGCACGCCGGGCAACGAGAGCGCGGGCGACATCCTGTACCACCTGGCCTTGCCGGCGGCCGTGCTGTCAGTGCAATTCATTGCCATCACCATGCGCTATACGCGGGCCGGCCTGCTCGACACCCTGAACCAGGATTACATCCGCACGGCCGTCGCCAAAGGCGTCAGCCCGAACCGCGTGATGCTGCGCCATGCGCTGCCCAATACCCTGGTGCCCATCGTCACCGTGATCGGCGCCAGCTTTGGCGGCCTGATCGGCGGCGCCGTGTTTGTCGAGACGGTGTTTTCCTGGCCGGGCATGGGCATGCTGTTCCTCGACGCCATCGAAAGCCGCGACTATCCGCTGATCATGGGCATCGCCCTGTTCGTCTCGCTGGCCATTCTCGCCGTCAACATGCTGACGGACCTCGTGTACTCCTGGATCGACCCGCGCATCACCCTGAAGTAGCCACACAGCACATTTGACAGGCAGTGCCCCCTGGCGACAGGCGGGGCCGGGACAAGTGCATCCCGCCGCGCCAGGAAAGTTATAAAAAAACAAGATACAACCAAGAGGATATTTATGATGCAAGCTCCCCTCCCGCCCTCGCGCTGGAAGCAATTTCGCTCCAGCAAGGTGGCCTTTGCCGGCCTGTGCCTGTTCGTGCTGATCGCCGTGCTGTGCGCCGCCTCCGGTCTGCTGTTTTCCTACGACCCGAACGCCATCGACCTGGGCGCCGCCCTGCAGGCGCCGTCGCGTCAGCATTGGCTGGGCACGGACCAGACGGGGCGCGACATGCTGGCCCGCACCCTGGCGGCCGGGCGCATTTCGCTGGCCGTGGGCGTCTCCAGCGTGGCCCTGGCCCTCGTCATCGGCACCTTGCTGGGCGCCATGGCCGGCTACTTCGGCGGCTGGATCGACAATCTGACCATGCGCTTCGTCGACATGGTGATGACCTTTCCGCCCGTCATCGTGCTGATGACCCTGGCCGCCGTGCTCGGTTCCGGCACGGGCAAGACGGTGATCGTCATCGGCTTGCTGTCGTGGCCGCTTGCCTGCCGCCTGGTGCGGGCACGCATCATGAGCATCCGCGAAATGGAATTCGTCGCCGCCGCGCGCACCCTGGGCGCCGGCCACACCTACATCATTTTCAAGCACTGTCTGCCCAACACGATCGATGTGCTGGCGGTGTTCGCTTCCCTTGGTTTCGTCTCGGCCATCATGGCTGAAGCGGGACTGAGTTTTCTCGGCCTGGGCGTGCAATTGCCGGACGCCAGCTGGGGCAGCCTGATCAGTATTGCGCGGGAGGCTTCCGTACTCAAGCAATACCCGTGGATCTGGCTCCCCTCTGGCGTGCTGATCGTTGTTACCGCCCTGGCCGCCAACTTTATCGGCGATGGCTTGCGCCAGGCCTTTGACCCTAAACATAGCAAGGAATAATCATGGCAGCACTGAAATTACACGGCATCATCCCTCCCGTCGTCACGCCGCTGGACCAGCATGGCAAGATCGACGAAGCGTCGCTGCGGCGCGTGATCCGCCACCTGATCGATGGCGGCGTGCACGGCCTGTTCCTGATGGGTTCGACGAGCGAAGTGATTTTCCTCAATGGCGCCGAGCGCGCCGAAGCCCTCCGCATCGCCGTCGATGAAGCGGCCGGCGCCGTGCCCCTGGTGGCCGGCGTGATCGACCCCACCACGGCGCGCTGCATCGAACACGCGAAGCAGGCCAAGGAACTGGGCGTGCAAGGCCTGGTCGTCACGGCGCCGTTCTACACGCGCACCAGCCCGGCTGAAACCATCGACCATTTCCGCTACATCCAGCAAGCCGTCGACCTGCCCATCATCGCCTATGACATTCCCGTCTGCGTGCACAGCAAACTGAGCCGCGAGACCCTGCGCGCCATGTACGACGAAGGCTTGATCTGCGCCGTCAAGGACAGCAGCGGCGACGACGGCAACATGCGCATGCTGATGCGCGACTTTGCCGACGCGCCCGACTTCGCCATCCTCACGGGGTCCGAAACGACGGTCGACTACGCCCTGCTGGGCGGCGCCCACGGCTGCGTACCGGGCCTGGGCAACGTCGACCCGGCCGGCTACGTGCGCCTGTACGACCTGGCCCGCGCCGGCGACTGGGAAGGCGCGCGCGCCGAGCAGGAACGCCTGATCGCCCTGTTCGACATCGTCTTCCACGGCGTGCCCTACACCAGCCCGAACGCGTCCGGCGTGGGCGGCTTCAAGACGGCCATGCAGCTGATGGGCATCATCGACCACCGTTTGATGAGCAAGCCGAACCGTTTGTTGCCGGACGCGGCCGTCGAGCGCGTGCGCACCATCGTGGCCGCCGCCGGCCTGCTCTGATTCCAATATAGCAAGGAGATGTGATGACCGATGCTGAAGTATTGCTCGATGTACAAGGGCTGACGACATCGTTCCCGACGCCCGCGGGCGTCGTCAAGGCCGTCAACGGCCTGTCGTTCTCGCTGCGGCGCGGCGAAACGCTGGCCATCGTGGGCGAATCGGGCTGTGGCAAATCGGTCACCTCGTTCTCGCTGATGGGGCTGCTGTCCAGCCGCGCCAGGATCGAAGGCCAGGCCTGGCTGACGGCGGCCGACGGCAGCCACTTCGACGTGCTGGGCCTGTCGCCGCAGGCGCGCCAGGCCGTGCGCGGCAACCAGATGGGCATGATTTTCCAGGAGCCGATGACCTCGCTCAATCCCCTGCAGCAGGTGGGCCGGCAGATCGCCGAGGCCATGACCGTGCATAGCGTGTGCGGCAAGAAGGCGGCGCAGGAACGCGCCGTCGAACTGTTGCGCCTGGTGGGCATCTCCGCGCCCGAGGTGCGGGCGCGCCAGTATCCCCATCAATTGTCGGGCGGCATGCGCCAGCGCGTGATGATCGCCATGGCCCTGGCATGCAAGCCGCAAGTGCTGATCGCCGATGAACCGACGACGGCGCTGGACGTGACGATCCAGGCACAGATCTTGCGATTGCTCAAGCAGCTGCAACAGGAAGTGGGCATGGGCGTGCTCTTCATTACGCATGACATGGGCGTGGTGGCGCAGGTGGCGGACCGGGTGGCCGTGATGTACGGCGGGCAGCTGATGGAAACGGCGGCCACGGCCGACCTGTTCCGCCAGCCCGCCCACCCGTACACGCAGGGCTTGCTGGCCGCCGTGCCCCGTCCCGGCCAGGGCGGACGCCTGGCCGGCATACCCGGCCAGGTGGACACCGTGTACGGCGAACCGGCCGGCTGCCGTTTCTCCGGCCGCTGCCCCATGGCGCAGGCGCGCTGCACCAGCGAGGTGCCCGCGCTGCGCACGCTGGCGCCGGGGCAGCAAGTGCGCTGCCATTTTGCAACTATTACAACAGGGAGCGTGCATGAAGCCGCCATCGCATGAAGCTGGTAACGAGATTCTGTCCTTCGAGCACGTGGGCGTGGCCTTCCACAGCCGCGCGGGAGTGCTGGGCAAGCGCCAGTCCGTGAAAGCCGTGCAGGAGGTCAGTTTCGGCCTGCGGCGCGGCGAAGTGCTGGGCATCGTGGGCGAATCGGGCAGCGGCAAGTCGACCCTGGCCAAGCTGGCGATGCAGCTGCTGCGCCCGGACAGCGGCGAAATCCGCTACGAAGGCCAGCCGCTGGCCAGCTACCGGGGCGAGGCGCTGCGGCGCCTGCGCGGCGAAGTGCAGATGGTGTTCCAGGACCCGAACGCCAGCCTGAACCCGCGCCTGACCATCGAACAGTGCCTGCGCGAACCGTTCATTTTGCACCGGCGCGGCAGCAAGGATGAGCAACTGGCCGAAATCACCCGCCTGCTGGGCGTGGTGGGCTTGCCCGTGACGGCCCTGCGCCGCTATCCGCATGAATTGTCGGGCGGCCAGAAACAGCGCGTGGTGATCGCCCGCGCCCTGGCCCTGCAGCCGAAAGTGCTGATCGCCGACGAAGCCGTGGCCGCGCTGGACGCTTCCGTCAAGGCGCAGATCATCAATCTGCTGCTGGACTTGCAGCAACAGTTTGGCCTGTCCATCATTTTCATTTCGCACGACTTGCCCATGGTGCAAGCCATGTGCGACCGCGTGCTGGTGCTGTACCTGGGGCGCCTGATGGAAGCGGCGCCGCGCGCGGCCATCGCCACGGGCGGCGCCCACCCGTACACGCGGGCGCTGTGGAAAAGCTCGCCCGCCGCCGACCCGGCTTGCCGCATGGCGCCCGAGGACGTGCTGGGCGGGGAAATCCCCAGCCCGCTGGCGCCACCGCCCGGCTGCGTCTTCCACACGCGCTGCCCGCAGGCCCAGCCGGCCTGCCAGCGGCAGGTGCCGGCCCTGCGCCGCATCGAAACCAACCACGACGCCGCCTGCCTGCTGCTGGCGCCGTCCCCCGACAACGCTTTGGCGAATTGATCCATGACTGATTTACCTCCGACACTCTTGTTTACCCGCCTGCAAGGCGGCCTGGTCGTATCGTGCCAGCCGCTTGACGACAGCCCCATGGATACCCCGGACATTATCGTCGCCATGGCGCGCGCCGCCATGGACGGCGGCGCCACGGCGCTGCGCATCGAAGGCGCCGACCACGTGCGCGCCGTGGCGCAAGCCTTGCCGCACGCCATCATCATCGGCATCGTCAAGCGCGACCTGGCCGACAGCCCCGTGCGCATCACGCCGTATATCGAGGACGTGCACGCGCTGGCCGACGCCGGCGCCGCCATCATCGCCTTCGACGGCACGGAGCGCCCCCGCCCCGTGCGGGTAGCCACCCTGCTGGCCGCCGTGCGCGCGGCCGGCAAAGCGGCCATGGCCGACTGTTCCACCCTGGAAGACGCCCTGGCCTGCCATGCGCTGGGCTGCGACCTGGTGGGCACGACCCTGTCCGGCTACACGGAAGACACGGCCTACCTGCCGGAAGACCGGCCCAACACGGCGCTGGTCGGCCAGCTGGCGCAGCGCGGCGTGCGCGTGATGGCCGAAGGCCGCATCCGCACGCCGCAGGACGCCGCCGACTGCCTGCGCGCGGGCGCCTGCTGCGTCACGGTCGGCTCGGCCATCACGCGCATCGAGCACATCACGCAGTGGTTCGCCGCCGCCCTGCACACCGCGCCGCGCGCGGGCGAGGCCTGAGATGCTGCTGGCAATCGACATCGGCGGCACCAAGCTGGCCGCCGCCCTGGTGGAAAACACGGTCATCATGGCGCGGCGGCAAGTGCCCATGGCCACGGATGCGGCAGGATTTGCCGCCGCCATCGACACCCTGGTGGCGGGCTGGCCGGCGCCTGAGCGCATCAGCGTGGCCACCACCGGCTACATCGACGGCGGCAAGGTGTATCCCGTGAACCGCGCCATCATTTCGTTCTGGAACGGTTTTCCACTGGAACAGTTGCTGCGCACGCGCTTCCGCTGTCCCGTCGTCCTCTTCAACGACGCCCAGGCGGCCGCGTGGGGAGAATACTGCGCGCGGCGCGACATGGGCGAGGCCGGCCATCCCGCCAACCTGCTGTTCATCACCCTGTCCACGGGCGTGGGCGGCGGCCTGGTGCTCGATCACCGCC
>CAUSDR010000328.1:0-6631 GCA_963530105.1 uncultured Janthinobacterium sp. | reverse complement strand
GCGTATACGTATCGTGGCGCACGCCGACCAGCGCCTTCCAGTGCGCGCCCAGGTCGACCTGGTCCTGCGCATACAGGCCGCGCGCCCGCTGCCCTTCCTGCGTATCGATGGACAGGGCCAGCGGGTCGGCCTTGCCGCCATACACGGGCGCATGAATATCGATGGCATACGGATTGGCGGCGGACGGATTGCGGCGCAGCTGCACCCGGTGGTCATCGAAGTGATAGGCGTCCACGCCAGCGAGCACCTCGTGCGCCAGCGCGCCCGTCCTGAACTTGCCCAGCAATTCGACGCGGGCGGAGACGTCGGTGGCCGAGAAATCGCGGTGGCGGCGCTGGCGGTTCAAGGTGCGGCCATCGGCAAGCAGCTTGTTCGCCTCGGTCGAATACCCCGTCAATGCGCTGTCGCGGTACGACGCCCCCGCCTGCACCGTCCAGTCGTCGGACAGCGCATGGTGGAGGAACAGCTGCTGGCCCAGCGACTTGACCGTCATGGGACCGTCGCCCGGCTCGCCCAAAAAGCGCGAGACGGGAACGGCGCCCAGCTTGCCATTCACGGCCACCACGCCACGGTCGAAGGGCGCGCGCTGCCGCACGGCCTCGATTTCATACGACACGGTGGTGTGCTCGCCCAGCATCCAGAGGAAGGAAGGCGAAAACAGGCTGCGCTCGACTTTCACGGTATCGCGGAAGCTGTGCCCTTCTTCATGGGCGGCGTTGAGGCGGTAGGCAAGGCTGCTGGTCAAGGGCCCCGTCAAGTCGACGGCGGCGCGGCGCGTCTGGAAGCTGCCCAGGGACGCCTCGGCGCTGTATTCGGGCGCGAACTTCGGCTTTTTCGTCGTGATGTTGACGGTGCCGCCCGGCTCGCCCCGGCCGTACAGGGCCGACGCCGGCCCTTTCAGCACTTCCACGGCCTGCGTGTTGCCGGCGTCGCGCATGCCGTTGTAGCCGCGGCTGGAACTGAAGCCGTTGACCATGTAGTCGGAACCGAAATTCGGGTCGCCCGTGAAGCCGCGCATGGCGTAGCTGTCCCACAGGCCGCCCAGCGGGCTTTGTTTCGCAATGCCGCTGGCCAGGTCCAGGGCGCCCGCCAGCGTCGTCACGCCCGCGTCGCGCAGCAGGTCGCCCGTCAGCACGCGCACGCTTTGCGGCAAGTCCATCAGCAGCGCATCCGTCTTGGTGGCGCCCGTGGCCGACAGGCTGCGGTAATGCTGGCGCTCGGCCTTGACGGTGACGACATCGCTGGCCTCGCCGCCATCGGCGGCGGCGGGGTCGAAGGCGAGCGCCAGCGGGCTGGCGGCAGCGAGCAAGAGCGCGACGGGGCGCTGCGAGAGTAAGAACATAAGCGTACCCAGGAAATGGTCAAATGCAAATTTATTGCATTATAGATGATAATCGATTCTCAATAAAGAGGCGCTGTACGCATACTACCCCCATCGCTGGCGGAACGATCCCTGCGACGCATGAAGGGTGCTTGCTTCCTGATACCTCCAGGGCGCTCTACACCTGACATCCTGCTGGCATTTTGCTTGAGTTTGGCCAAGATTTGGCTCCGACGGCAATCATGGAGCTGGCCCGGTTCACCTCTGCGCGCAGTGAAATGAGCGCCTGGCTCCCCTACATCGGCATGCAGTGCGCCGGTACTTTGACGCCGGGACGCGCCGGAAAATATCTGGCAACAATGATGTTTTAAATAATTAAAGTGAATAGCAAAAGAATTGAGCTGCTTAAAATAAGAAAAATCCTACAGGAAATACACGCCTAGCCGGCAATATTCCATGCTACGATTTATTGCAATTTGGAAATTTAAAATTGAAAATCATCAAACCATTCTTGAACCGCCGTCAACATTAAAGAAAGATCGGCCATGAACAAACATACCCTTTATTTCAACCGTCTTACGGCACAACAGGTTTTCCAGTTTTTATCGGCGACCCAAGGCATTCTTTTTAATGTTGTATGGCATTTGCCTGCCAGCTTCACGGAAGAGAGCACTCAAAATGTCTATTGCGAATTGAATGGCAACGATCTCGCCGGTGCACGACAGCAACTCACCCAAGTGGCACACAGCGCCGGCTTGCCGCCTGACTCGTGGACATTGACACCGGACCTTATTTAACAGCATTCATGGCGACTTCCGGCTCGATGCATCTTTGATATTCTGGCGCGACAGGCGATGTGGACGCAAGAGAGCCGAAGCAAGCCAGTCGCACGCTGGCGGAAGGCAATCCGAGGGATGTCAACGAGCAACGGGGGCCTGAGCGCCCTCTTGTTGCCCAGGCAGGCGCAAGCGGGACGCCCGCGCAGGACCGATCTGCGTGCGGCGCGCCATGCTGCGTTGCGGATAAGAATGGCGCATGCTGCCAATGAAGAAATATGGAATCCTCGCATTTACCATAAAAGTGGTCTGGCCTCCGGGAGACCCTCCAAGCTCGCGTCGGCGGTGGCTTGTCGTACGCGCCGTCGCCTGGCAATGAGCTTATGGGCAATAAATACAATCAATACAAATACAATCAATACAAGCGGCGCCTGCGCACATTGAAAAACGGGATTTACCTGCAATGGCATCGCCGCCATGACACCATCTATATTTTCGCCAATTTATTACATAATCGCTCAGCACTGCCGGTCCGATGATTCATCATCATCCAAGGTAAAGCGCGCAACTTTCATGTCAACCGCCTTCTCATACCCGCAAGGTGCTGGTGCTGCACCTTGCCTGATAAATTCCCTTTTGCGCCTGATATGTAAATGATTCCGGCACATCCCGTATTTTAAATAACAGAAATGCATTAAAAAATAACGCCACTCTTGTCCCCTCTGATTCTTTGCATTTCAGGAGGAAAGGACGCGCAAGTCGATGGCAGCGCGCGCGGCAAGCTGGTGGTGGATATCGCGGCCGGAACACCGCTTGTTTCCCGGCGGCGCAAGCGTTAATATGCAAGACTTATCTTGTATATTAACGGAGCTTAGCATGCGCGCGCAACTGGAAAAACTGCTGGAGAGCGGCCGCGACAACGCCTTGCTGCGCTTCGGCCTGGGCGACGCCTGCCTGAAGGAGCATGACGCGGCGCAAGCCGCCATCCACCTGGCGCAAGCCACCGAACAGCAGCCCGGCTATTCGGCGGCGTGGAAACTGCTGGGCAAAGCGCTGCACCAGCTGGGGCGGCTGGACGACGCCGAAGCCGCCTGGACGACAGGCGACGCCGTCGCCCGGCAGCAAGGCGACCTGCAAGCGGCCAGGGAAATGACGGTATTTCTGAAACGCCTGCAAAAAAGCCGCGATGGCCAGGCGGAGGCGCCCCCTGCCGTGCCATAGCGCGCGGCAGGAAGACAAGGCCTAGTGCGCGTGCCGGGCGGACGCGGCGGCGGCTGTAGCGGCAGCGGCAGCAGTTGTTTCGGCAGCGGCAGCGGCAGGCACGGCCACACCGCGTTCCTTCGCCAGGCGCTTGGTCAGCAAGGCGTCCGCATTGGCCGCGTAGGCGCGGCAGGCGTTCGCGTCGATGAAGGGATTGTGGTCGCCGCCGCGCCGGGCCGCCTTGTCCAGCACGCCCGTCGAATCGGGATGCACGGAAAGAATGACGTCGCATGGCAAGGCCGCCACCTTGGCGATGCTGGCCGCAAACGAGGCGGAAATATCGGGCGTCTTGCCCTTGCCCGTGTAAGTGAAATCGCCGCTGGCATACGGGTTCAGGCTGTCCGCATACACCACTTCCAGGCAGCGCTGGCCTTCGCATGACGTCCAGGTCCAGGTGGTGGCGCCCGGCGTGTGGCCTGGCGTCATGTGCGCCGTCAGCGCCAAGGGACCGAGTGTGATGACATCGCCCTCGCCCACCACCTTGACCCTGGCGACTTTCGCTACATGCACGACAGGCTGGGCCTGGTATTGCGGATCATCCTTGCCATTGGTGCCGCTTTGCAGTCCCAGGGCGCCCGAGGCGCTGGCCACCACGGTGGCGCCGCTGGCGCGCTGCAGCGCGGCGATGCCGCCCGCATGGTCCCAATGCGCGTGGGAATTGAGGATGTATTTCACATCCTCGATGCGGAAACCCAGCGCCGCGATGTTCGCGATGATCAGGGGTGCCGATTGCGGCAGCGCGCCGTCCAGCAGGATATGGCCCTGCGGACTCGTCACCAGCACGGCGGACAAGCCTGCCGTGCCCACGTACCAGGTGTTGCCTACCACGTTGAACGGCTTGACCGCCGCATTCCATGCCTTGCAGCTGTCGCAATCGACAGGGGTGTCCGGCCTGGGCGCCGGCACCGGTCCCGGCGTCTTCGCCTGCAGCATACCCGCCGACATGGTCGCAACCGTCGCCAGCATCAACTTCGCCAATAGTGTCATCTTCATCTCCAGAGTGTAAAAAAAAGGCGGCCGCGACGCGGCGCGCCAGGGGGGATCAGTACATGGGGGCCGTCCTGCCGGCCAGGGTGTCGCGAATGTTGCCCGCGTCGAGCGAGCGGCGCTGCGCGCCGTCGGCGTCCAGCAAGACCACGGTGACATTCCTGCCGCCGCTGCGCATGCGCATGCTCAGGCAACTGCCCGCCTCGCGGCTGCTGCCCGTTTTCGACAGCACGATGTCCCAGCCCTTGCCGCCCACCAGCGGATTGGTGTTGCGCAAGGTGCGCCACTTGCCGTTGACGGCCACGCTGGCCTGCGGGTGGCTGGTGATGCGGGCGATGTCCGGATAGCGGGCGGCGGCCGCCACAATCTTCGCCACTTCCGTGGCCGTCGAGGTATTTCCCGGCGAACTGCCGACCGGCTCGCGCAAATGGGTGCGGGTCAGGCCCAGGCTGTGGATCTTGACCTGCAGCGCCTGCACGAAGGCGGCATGGCCGCCCGGATAGGTGCGCGCCAGCGCGGCGGCGGCGCGGTTTTCGGATGGCAGCAGCGCCAGCTGCAGCAGCGTGCCGCGCGGCACGGCCACGCCATCGGCCAGCAGGCTGTCGCGCTGCATCGATGCATTGCCATCGGCGCGCACGATGCGCAGCATTTCCTGCGGATCGAGTCCCGCGTCGAGCACCACCATGGCCGTCATCAGCTTGGTGATGGAGGCGATCGGCACGACGGCATCCGCATCTTTCGCCATCAATACCTGGCCCGTGCTGTCGTCGAACACGAGCATGTGCCTGGCGCTGACGGGCAAGTCCAGCATCGCTGCCGTGGCCCCGGCCACCGTGGCCGCGCTGACGGCGGGCTTGCCCTGCGTCTGCAGCAGCAGGGTGGCGCAGGCCAGCAGCAAGGCGGGCACGGCCAGTTTCCAGCCGCTGGCGGCGGGCGCCGGCGCCATCAGGCTGCGGATACGGCTGAGCAGCGCGCCGCCCCGCGCCGACAGCAGCAAGCCGGGCTGGCGCCGTTCGGCCGCGTGCAGCGACAGGGCGTGCAGCGCGCTGGCCAGCTGCTGCGGATCGTGCAAGGCTTGCGCGGCCAGCGCGTCGGCCACCTGCTCCCGTTCGGCCCGCATGCGCGCCGACAGCCACCAGACGACGGGATGGAAGAACAGCAGGGCCTCGGCCACGCTTTGCAGCAGGTTGACCAGGTAATCCCAGCGCCGCACGTGGGCCAGTTCATGCGCCAGCAGCGCTTCCAGCAGTGGCACCGGCATGCCGCTCAGCAAGGAAACGGGCAGCAGCACGACGGGACGCCAGAAGCCCACGGTCACGGGGCTGGACAAGCCCGCATGCAGCTTCAGCGGCGGCGCCTGACGCAGGCCCATGCGCAGCGCCAGCGCATCGAGGCGCGCCTGCCAAATGGCCGGCACCGCCACGGCCTGGCGGCGCAGCTTGCCGACCCAGGCCAGGCCCAGGCACAGGCGCAAGCTCATCAGGCCGACCCCGGCGCTCCAGGCCAGCACCAGGGCAGGCAACCACGCGTCGATGGCGTGGCGCCAGGCGGGCAGCGCCGTGGACGCTCGGGCCGCTACCGGAGCGTCGCCCAGCAGCAGTGCCAGCAAGTGGACGGCGGGCATGCTTATGCACAGCAGCAGGGCCAGCGCGCACAGCGCATAGCGCCAGCGCGCGGCCGCGCCGCGCAGCAGCCACAGGCCGGTGGCCGCCGCGGCGCCAATGAGCAAGCCCTGCCACACGAAGTACAGCAGCACCCAGCCCAACGCTGGCAGGAACAGGTCCATGGCGGGCAAGCTCATGGCGTGCCGGCGCCCTTGCCGTCGCCGCCACTCTCGCGGCGCAGGATTTTTTCAATGTCGGCGCGTTCCGCGTCGCTCACGTGCTCGCGCAGCGCAGCCAGCACCAGCGCCTTGCCGGAACCGGAAAACACCTTGCCGATCAAGTCCTTGAGCAAGCTGGTTTGCAGCTTTTCCTGCGCCTCGACGGCTGCGTACAGCTGGGGACGCTGGCTTTCATCGCGGCTCAGCAGGCCCTTGCCATGCATGAGCTGCAACTGGCGCAGCACGGTGGCGTAGCTGGCATCGGCACGCTCGGCCGCCAGGGCTTCATACACGGCGCGGGCGTCGGATGGACCGCGCTGCCACAGGATGCGCAGCAAATCGAGTTCGGCGGCGGTGGGATGGGGAGTGGGAGTAGTTTTCAGCATGGAGGCTAGAATACCGATTCTAGAATGTCTTGTCTAGAACTTTTTTTCTAGATCCGCCAAATTAGAAATGGCTCTGTCC
>CAUSDR010000327.1:0-6643 GCA_963530105.1 uncultured Janthinobacterium sp. | reverse complement strand
TTTGAAGTGACGGTGATCGACACGGGCGACGGCAGCAGCGACGTGCTGAACAAGTTTGCGCAAGCGCAGGAAGAGCAGGACATCGTCGTCGGCCCCTTGTCGCGCTCGGCCGTCACGGCCGTGGCGAACAGCGACCTGGTGCGTAAACCGACGATCGCCCTGAACCATCCGGACAACCGCGGCGAAGCGCGCCTGCCGGCAAAAATGCTCGTCATGGGCCTGTCGATCGAGGCGGAAGCGCGCCAGGTGGCCGCCTGGGCCGCCAGCGAACAGCCGGGTGCCAGCGCCTTGATCCTGTCGGCCGGCTCGCCGTCGCAGCGCCGCACCAGCGCCGCCTTCAAGCAGGAATGGCTGCGCCAGGGCGGCAAGGTCGAGACGATGGACTTGACGGCCACGAATGGCTACCTGAGTGACGCCGAGCTGGTGCAGCTGCGCGCGCGCCTGGCCGCCACGCCGCCGGGCCTGCTGTTCGCCGCGCTCGACGCCGACCAGGCGCGCCAGCTGCGCGTGGCCATCGGCAGCGACTTGCCCCTGTATGGCACCTCTTCATTGAATCCCGGCGCCGGGCGCGGCGCCAGCGGCCCTGAACTGGACGGCGCCCGCCTGCTGGACTTGCCGTGGCAAGTGCAGCGCGACCACCCGCAAGTGATGGTGTATCCGCAACCGCCGCAGCCGGCCGACGGCCGCCTGACGGCGGACATGGAGCGCCTGTACGCGCTGGGCATCGATGCCTTCCGCGTGGCGCGCGAAGTGGCGCTGCGGCCGAATGCGCCCTTCACGCTCGACGGCGTGACGGGCCGCCTGGCCGTGCGCTTCGAGGAAGGCCAAAGCATCTTCGAGCGCACGGAGCAGGCCGCCACCTACCAGCAGGGCGCGCTGGGCACCTGGCCGCCGGCCGCGCCCACGCCCGTCGCCTTGCCGCAGGCGCAATAAGGACACGCCATGCCGCCCCGGCCTTTGCAGACGAAGCAGGAACGGGGGCGGCAGGCGGAAGACGATGCGCTGGCGTATCTGCTGCTGCAGGGATTGCAGTTGCTGCAACGCAATTACCTGTGCCGCGGTGGCGAACTCGACCTGATCATGCGCGATGGCGCCAGCGTCGTCTTCGTGGAAGTGCGGCTGCGCTCGGGCGCGGCCTTCGGCGGCGCCCTGGCCAGCATCACGCCGGCCAAGCAGCGGCGCATGGCGGTGGCGGCGCAAACCTGGCTGCTGGGCCAGAAGCGCCTGCCCGCCTGCCGCTTCGACGCCCTGTGCATCGACGGCGGGCATGTCAGCTGGCTGAAAAACATCCTGGATATGTAAGCATTTTTAACAGTGCTTGTCCGCCATGCCGCGCGCCTGCACTATAATCGGCAGACTATGAATAATCAACGCATCCTCTCGCACTTCCACGAAAGTGCCGAACTCAAGATCCAGGCCGCTACCGTACTGGCGCAACCCATTGCGCAGGCGATCGACCTGATGTTTTATGCATTGTCCAACGGCAACAAGATCCTGGCTTGCGGCAACGGCGGTTCCGCCGCCGACTGCCAGCATTTTGCCGCCGAGCTGGTGGGCCGCTTCGAACGCGAGCGCTTTCCGCTGCCGGCGCTGGCGCTGACGACGGACACCTCGATCCTGACGGCCGTGGCGAATGACTACAGCTACCGCGAGATCTTCTCGAAGCAGGTGCAGGCGTTCGGCCAGGCCGGCGACATCCTGCTGGCCATTTCCACGTCGGGCAATTCGGCCAACGTGATGGCGGCCGTGGAAGCGGCGCTGGAGCGCGAAATGCGCGTCGTGGCGCTGACGGGCAAGGACGGCGGCGCCATCGGCAAGATGCTGACGGATGCCGACGTGCACATCTGCGTGCCTGCCGAACGCACGGCGCGCATTCAGGAAGTGCACCTGACCACCATACATTGCATCTGCGACGGCATCGATGTCGCCCTATTCGGAGGAGACGTGAATGACTAAATTCGGTACTGGCCCAGGCTGGAAACGCGTACAACGCCCATTGGTCACCGCCCTGCTGTGCGGCGCCATGCTCACCTCGCTCACCGGCTGCATCGAACTGATGGTCGGCGGCGCGGTGATGGGCGGCGTCGCCGCGGCGGACCGCCGCACCCTGGGCGCCCAGACCGAAGACAAGTCGATCGCCCTGAAAGGCGAATCACGCATTCCCTCCATCGTCGGCGACGTCGGCCATGTCAACGTCACCAGCTTCAACCGCCGCGTCCTGCTGACGGGCGAAGTGCGCGATGAAGAAATGAAAAATGCCGTCGAACGCGAAGTGCGCAATATCGAAGGCGTGGAATCGGTGGCGAATGAACTGATCATCGCCGGCCCGGCCAGCTATACCTCGCGCTCGAACGATGCGCTGATCACGGCCAAGGTCAAGGCCAGCCTGGTGGACATGAAAACCATCTCGGCCGCCTCGTTCAAGGTGGTCACGGAAAACGGCACCGTCTTCCTGATGGGCCGCGTCACCCAGCGCGAAGGCACGGTCGCGGCCGACGTGGCGCGCGGCGTGGGCGGCGTGCAGAAAGTGGTCAAGCTGTTCGACTACATCTCGGAAGCGGAACTCAAGCAACTGCAGCCGGACCCGCCGCAGCAGCGCACCACCAGCACCGTCAGCGACACGGTCCAGCCGTAAGCGCTGGCCGTCCTCCGCCGTTCGACCTACGGCAAGGGCGCGGCGATGCGGCTATAATCACCGCATCGTTGCGCCACTTTAGCGACTTATTTCCACTTCGCCATGTCAACTTCGCCATCCGCCAGCAAGTCCTGGGTCAAGCCAGCCCTCATCGCCGTCTTCGTGGCGGGCGTGGCGGCCGCCGCCTATCTGTCGCTGAACGACAAGCAAAGCGCGCCGGACGTGACCTTCCACGGCATCCATGGCGAAAAGATCACCTCGGCCAGCCTGCGCGGCAAGGTGGTGATGGTCAATTTCTGGGCCACGTCGTGCACCACCTGCGTGGCGGAAATGCCGGAAATGGTCGATACCTACAACAAATACAAGGGACAAGGACTGGAATTCGTCGCCGTGGCCATGAAGTACGACCCGGCCAATTACGTGCTGAACTTTGCCGAAACGCGCCAGCTGCCCTTCAAGGTGGCGCTCGACGTGACGGGTGAAGCGGCCAAGGCCTACGGCGACGTGGCCCTGACGCCCACCACCTTCGTGCTCGACAAGCAGGGCAAGATCCTCAAGCGCTACGTGGGCAAACCCGAGTTTGCCGAACTGCACAAGCTGCTGGAAACGGCCATCGCCGGCTGATCCAGCGCAAGCCCGGCCGGCAGCACGGCACAAAACCCTGTTGCCAAGTGTTGCCAAACCGTTATAACCTTCCCATGCGTGATTCCACTCACCTTGTGAAGGCCAGCCGTGTCCCTAGCCGCTCAACCGCCCGACCCGCAACAACTCAAAACCTGGCTGCTTGCCGCCGGGAACAAGGACGCCACGGCGTTCCGCCAGCTATATAACTCCACATCATCGAAACTGTTTGGCTTTGCGCTGCGTATATTGCATAAGCAAGAGCTTGCTGAAGAAGCCTTGCAAGAGGGTTTCGTCGCGATCTGGAACAACGCCGCCTCCTACCAGAGCCATCTGGCGGCGCCGATGACCTGGATGGCCACCATCGTGCGCAACAAGGCGTTCGATGTGCTGCGGCGCAGCGACGACACAGTGGAAATCGATGCCGAACAGTTTGATAGCGAAGTCATGAATGCACTCCGAGACCCCCAGGCCACGCCGATCGAATCGCTGCAAATGAGCGGCGATGCCAAGGCGCTGGCGTTTTGCATGTCGGCCCTGGAAGGGCTGCACCGGCAGGTGGTTGCCCTGGCGTATTACCATGACCTGTCGCACAGTGAAGTGGCAGAACAGATGTCGCTGCCGATCGGCACCGTGAAGACCTGGATACGCCGCAGCCTGGAGCGGCTGCGCACGTGTCTGGCGAAACGGGAGGCATCATGAATATCCGCGGCAATGACACCCTGCGCCAGAAACTGGCGTCCGAATACGTGCTGGGCACCCTGAAAGGGGGCGCGCGGCGGCGTTTCGAAGGCTGGCTGCACAACGACGCCGACTTGCGCAATATCACGGCCGAATGGCGCCAGCGCCTGGAACCGATGGCGGAATTCGCCACGCCCGTGGCGCCGCCCAGGCGCGTGTGGAAGCAGATCGAGCAGCGCCTGCACCTGGCGCCGCAAGGCGGCTGGGCGCTGTGGCGCGATTCGCTGTCGTTCTGGCGTTCGCTGGGCATGGCGTCGAGCGCCATCGCCGCGCTGCTGGTGATCGTCGTCGCCACGCGCCTGCTGGACGCGCCGCAGATCAGTTATGTGGCCAGCCTGACGGACGAGAAAGCGCAAACGGCCCTGCTGCTGACGGCCGACAGCCGCCACGGCGCGCTTGAGGTGCGCATGGTGGGCAACGCGCCCGTGCCGAGCGATAAGGACCTGGAACTGTGGGCCGTGCCGAAGAGCGGCAACCCCCGCTCCCTGGGCTTGCTGGCCGACAAGGGCAACGTAAAACTGGCCCTGTCGCAGCGCGCCATCGGCAGCGACGTGGCCCTGCTGGCCGTCACCCTGGAGCCGAAAGGCGGTTCGCCCGATCCGAACGGACCGACGGGACCGATTCTCTACAAGGGTAACTGGGTGAAAATTTAACAAACCCAAAAGCAAGCGCCGGGGTCGTGCCCTTCGGGATCGGAATTGCCACCATTGGGGCAAATTCCCCCTGCTGGGTACGACCCCGGATGTTGCTCCTGGGGTTACTTGGGGTACAGAATCATTTGCGTGCAGCGGAACAGGGCGATCGTCTTGCCCGTTTCCTTGCTCTTCACCACGGCATCCCATACTTGCGTGTTGCGGCCCTTGTGCTCGACTTTCGCCGTGCAGGTGAGCGTGCCTTCGCGGGCCGTGCCCAGGTGGTTCGATTTCAACTCGATGGTGGTGAAATTGTTCGCGCCTGCGGGCAGGTTGACGATGCAGCCATAGCCGGAAGCCGTGTCGGCCAGGGTCACCACGCTGCCCGCGTGCAGATAGCCATTCGGCGCCAGCAAATGCGGCAGCACGGGCAGTTCCGCCGTCAGCTGGCCATCGCCCACGTCCGTGATGACGATGCCCAGATGGCCGGGCAGGCGGCCTGCGCCGCGTTCATTCAATAGTGCTACGGTGATCTCAGGATTGCTCATGGTCTCTGCTTGTCCTTGTTGTCGTGAGGATGCCGGACAGCGGTAAGGCTGCCGGAAACTACTATGATGATAGCAACTTTTCCGGCAACAGTTTGCGCGCGCCTATTTCCGGCCGCGCCGCCGCTTCCACCACACCAGGGTTCCCGTCAGCAGGAACAGCAGCGGCATCAAGCCGAACAGCATGATGAAGCCGCGGCCGATCACGCCAAAGGCCTGGCCCGAATGCAGGGGGAATTGCCAGCCCAGGAAGCGCTCGCCATACGGGGCCGTCAGCGGGTCGCGGATGCGCAGGGCCTGGCCGCTGCGCGCATCGAGCGTAATGCGCGTGGCGCCGTCGCCGTGGGCGATCTCGTCCGGCTGGCGCACGCGGATTTCATACGGCTGGTCCGTTTTCGGCGGCAGCACGATGCGCGACACGCGCGCCTGCGGATACAGCTGCTGCGCGGCGGCCATGGCCTGGCCCGCATCGAGCACGGCGCCGTCGTGCTGCGCATTTTTCAGTTTCGCCGTGTCCGGCACCGTCGATACCAGGTCCACCAGCGGCAATACCAGCTGCGGCAGGTTGAAATAGATGCCGGAAAAGGCGAGCACGGCCAGCACGGGCGCGGCAAGGAAGCCGGCCGCCTTGTGAAACGTATAATGAAAACGCGGCCAGGAACCGCCATGCGACACCGTCAGCGCGCGCCGGATGGCCGTCCACTGCAAGCGCGGCCACCACAGATAAATGCCGCTGAGGGCCATCAGCAGCAGCATCACGCCGGAAATCCCCGTGACCGTCTTGCCCACGTCGCCCGACAGCAGATAGCGGTGCAGATGAAACATGCCCGACATCAAGAGCGGGCGCGTGAGGCCGAAGCGCCCCCATTCGCGCTCGCCCTTCACGTGCAGGGTGTAAGGGTCGACCATCACCTGGCGCACGATGGCCTGGCGGAACGGCGATGGCTTGCCGGACGGCTTATAGGACGCCACATACACGTCGCGCGCATCGGCGGGCGGATTGACCTGGCTGGGCTTGCCGTAGGCAGGGTCGGCCGTGAGCCGCTCCACCACCGTTTGCACGGTGCCCGGCGTCACCTGGAAAACCTGGCCCGGTGCGGGCGTGCTTGCCTGCAACAAATTCGGATTCAGCCAGGCATCGAGCTCCGGCATCCAGGCGATGGCCGAGCCCGTCAAACCCAGCAGGACGAACAGGGTGCCGAACCACAGGCCCGCATACAGGTGCAGCTTGCTGATTAACCACTTGCTCAGGCGTTTGGACATGGGGAGGAAATGGCTCGGGGAATTTTGGGCTGCGGAACGATAGCATGAAAGAGCGGGAGTGAAAATCATTATCAAGCGCATAGGGTGGCACTGCGCGTGGCGCTCGCCGTGGCGCAGGAAACTGGCGCTAGCGAGCGTTTCGGCACCATCGGCGAGCGCATCGGCGTCGCGGGCAGATGGCGCACGGCATACACTTTCCCCTATAC
>CAUSDR010000326.1:0-6691 GCA_963530105.1 uncultured Janthinobacterium sp. | reverse complement strand
GTTGTAGGGCAGGGTCCAGTTGCCGCCAAATAGCGTGCCCCACGGCCCGGCGATCCCCACGCGGGTATCGCGCGCGGCGATCGCCCCCGCACCCGTGTCGGGCGACAGCGTGCCCTCGACCTGGAACAGCGCCTGCCAGCCGCCGCCCAGTTTGTCGCTGCCGCGCAAGCCGAGCACGGAGCGGTTGTTCGACAGGCGCCGCACGCGGTCGCCGCCGGAGGCATGCAGCGCTTCGATGGCCAGGTTCAGGCGGCCATACAGCTGCACGCCGTCCTGCGCCTGTGCGCAGTTGGCGGCCGCCAGCGCGGCGGCGAGCAGGATCGATTTGCTCACCATCGCCTCAGAACGCAAAGCAGCTGCAGCCCAGGGCGCCCCAGAAGCCGGAATGGCTGGAGACGGGCACGGCGCTCTTGCGCGCCACGTCGTGCGCATGCGCGTGCACGCCGCAGGGGCCCTGGCACTGGTGCTGCATGGCGCTGGCCGTGCGTGGCGGCGCGGCGCGGTAATGGCCGGCCACGTTTTTTACGGGCGACCAGTCCGGCAACACCGGGATAGGGGGCGGCGCCAGCGGCGCGAATTCCGCCTGGCCGTAGACGATCTTGCCGCCGACGATGGTGAGCACGGATTCGACCGACTTGATCGCTTCCTCGTCGATGCTGAAAAAATCCGCGCTCAGCACGGCCAGGTCGGCCAGCATGCCGGCCTGAATGCGGCCCTTTTTGTCTTTCTCGTTCGAGAACCAGGCGCTGCCCGTGGTCCACAGTTCCAGCGCCGTGTCGCGCGACAGGCGCGCACCTGCGTCGTACAGGCGCAGGCCGCCCACGGTGCGGCCAGACACCAGCCAGTACAGCGCCGTCCACGGGTTGTAGCTGGCCACCCGCGTGGCGTCGGTGCCGGCACCCACGGGCACGCCCGTTTGCAGCATGCGCGCGATGGGCGGCGTGGCCTTGGCCGCTTCCGCGCCATAGCGGTCGACAAAGTACTCGCCCTGGAAGGCCATGCGGTGCTGGATGGCGATGCCGCCGCCCAGCGCCTTGACCCTGTCGATGTTACGCGGCGTGATGGTTTCGCAGTGGTCGAACATCCAGGTCAGGCCGTCGAACGGGATGTCGCGGTTGACCTTTTCAAACACCGTCAGCATGCGGTCGATCGATTCGTCATAGGTGGCGTGCAGGCGGAAGGGCCAGCGTTTCGACACCAGGTGGCGCACGACTTTTTCCAGTTCGTCGTCCATGCCGGGCGCCAGGTCCGGGCGCGGCTCGAGGAAATCCTCGAAGTCGGCGGCGGAAAACACCAGCATTTCGCCGGCGCCGTTATGGCGGTAGTAATCATCGCCCTGGCCCGGCGTCACCATTTCCGTCCACTTCTGGAAGTCCTGCAATTCAGCGCCCTTGTTCTGCGTGAACAGGTTGTAGGCGATGCGGATGGTCAGCTGCTCGTTCCGTGCCAATTCCTCGACCACCGCGTAGTCTTCCGGATAGTTCTGGAAGCCGCCGCCCGCGTCGATGGCGCTGGTCAGGCCCAGGCGATTCAATTCGCGCATGAACTGGCGCGTGGAGTTCACCTGCAGTTCGCGCGGCAGGGTCGGTCCCTTGGCCAGCGTCGCATACAGGATCATCGCGTTCGGCCGCGCGATCAGCATGCCGGTCGGGTTGCCTGACGCATCGCGCACGATCTCGCCGCCCGGTGGATTGGGGGTGTTCTTGTCGTAGCCGACCACGCGCAGGGCGGCGCGGTTCAGCAGGGCGCGGTCGTACAGGTGCAGGATGAAGACGGGGGTGTCGGGCGCGGCTGTATTGATCTCGTCGAGCGTCGGCATGCGTTTTTCCGCGAACTGGAATTCGTTCCAGCCGCCCACCACGCGCACCCATTGCGGGTTCGGCGTGCGCAGCGCCTGTTCCTTCAGCATGCGCAAGGCGTCGGCCAGCGAAGGTACGCCTTCCCAGCGCAGTTCCAGGTTGTAGTTCAAGCCGCCGCGGATCAGGTGCAAATGCGAGTCGTTCAGGCCGGGGATGACGGTGCGGCCATTCAGGTCGATCACGCGGCTGCCTGGCGCATGGTGGCGCATGACTTCATCGGCATCGCCGACGGCGAGAAATTTGCCATCGGCGATGGCCACGGCGCTCGCCTGCGGGCAGCTCTTGTCGACCGTGTGGAAGCAGCCGTTGATGAGGATCAGGGGCGCGGCGGCGGGGAGGGTGTGTTCTGGCATGGTGCAGCTCCATGGTGGGTGAAGAAGGCCGGCGCAGGTGCGTGGCGCGGCTGGCGATAATCTCGTGTCCCAGTCTAGCCGCGCGCGTCCCGTTGCACACGGGCCAAAAGACCAGTTGGGCGGGCAGGAACTGGACTAATGGCTGGTGCGCTGGCGCGCAGCCTGGCTTAGCATGCAGGCATGCCGCGCGGGGCCGCCAGCGTGTTTGGCCCGGCGGTTTTTACCTTTTGTTCTTTACCTCAGCAAGCAGGAGTTCACCATGAATCAACCACCACACAGCCGCCTGTTCGGCACGGGCCTGGGCTTTTTGGCCGGCTATGTCGATACCCTGGGCTTTATCGCCCTGTTCGGCCTGTTTACCGCCCACGTCACGGGCAACTTCGTGCTGATCGGCGCGGCCCTGGCCGATCCTTCGCGCGTCTCCATCCTGCTGAAATTTCTTGCCTTTCCCGCCTTTGTCGCCGGCGTGGCCGTCACGCGCCTGATGGTGCTGGCGATCGAACGCCGTGGCGGCGCGGCGCTGACGCCGGCCCTGCTGCTGCAATGGGCCTTGCTGGCCGCCTTCATGGCCTTCGGCTGCCTGGCCGAACCCATCGGCAAGGACGTCAGCGACATGGCGATGATCGCCGGCCTGCTGGGCACGGCCGCCATGGGCGTGCACAGCGCCACCAGCCGCCTGCTGCTGGCGCACCTGGCGCCCACGTCGATGATGACGGGGAATGTGACGCAGATCGTGCTCGATACGGTCGACGTGCTGCGCGGCGCGGCTGACGCGGGCACCGGCGCGCGCTGCGTGAAAACCCTGTGGCCCCTGCTGGCCTTTGCCCTGGGCGCCATCGCCGCCGCCTTTGCCTACCTGTCCTTCGGTTTCGTGGCGCTGGCCGTGCCCCTGCTCGTGCTGGGCGGCCTGATCGTGGTGCAGCGGCGCAGCGGAGGTGCTGCCGTGCCGGTGAACTGAGGGAAGCCATGCGCGCCTGCCTGCCATGGCTTGTCTGGATGCTGGCCAGCCCATGGGGGCTGTCCGGCGCGGCGGCCATGCTGGCGCTGCTGTACGCGGCGTTTCGCTGGCGCGTGCGGCGCCATGGCGCGCGGCAGCTTGCGCAACTGGAGGCACGGCAGGCTGCGCGCGAACGCATGGCGCGCGAGTTGCACGACGCCTTATTGCAGGACACCCAGGCGGTAATCCTGCATTTTCATAACGCCAGCATGGCCTTGCCTATGGATGAACCGGCCAGGGCGGACATGCTGCGCGCGCTCGATGCGGCGGACCGCGTGCTGGCCGACGGCCGCAATCACGCGCAGGAACTGCACGCCGCCGCCCTGGATGCGGAAGCGGCATCGGCCGCTGGCAAGGGCGATGGCAAGGGCTGGCGCCTGCCGGCAAACTGGCTGCGGCGGCGCCGCGCCCAGGTCCGGTCAGGTGTCGAGGATGCCGCGCCGTAGCGCGATGGTGACCGCATGCGTGCGGTCCTTGGCGTCCAGCTTGGCGAGGATGGTGCTCATGTGTGCCTTGACGGTTTCTTCCTTGATGTTCAGGAAGGTACCCGTCTCGCGGTTGGAATTGCCTTGCGCGACCAGCCGCAGCACGTCCAGTTCGCGGTTCGACAGCATGTCGGCGCTGGCATAACGGACCATCTCGGCCTCGGCTTCAGGCGTGAGGTAGCGCCGCCCCGCATGCACGGCCTGTATCGCCGCCAGCAATTCATGGCGCAGCGAACTTTTCAGCAGGTAGCCGCACGCGCCCGCCTGCACGGCGCGCCCGACCAGGGCGTCGCCCTTGTAGGTGGTCAGCACGATGATGCGCGCCTGCGGGCGCAGCGCGCGGATGGCGGCAATTGCGTCCAGGCCATTCATCACGGGCATCTGTAAATCCATCAGCGTCACGTCGGGTTGAAGTGCGGCAAATTGCTGCACTGCCTGCCGACCGTCGCTGGCCTGGCCTACCAGTTGCACGCCCGGAAATGACTGCAGCAGGGTGGCGATGCCATCGAGCAGCAGTTGATGGTCGTCAGCAATCAATACGCGTATCGCCAGATTGTCGCTGGGCACTGTGCTTGCCGTCAGGGAGGATGAATCGATCAAGAGTCGTTGGGAAATAGTGAGTGAAAGGCATTTTACAACAGCGGTTGCCGCGCCGCAGCAAGCTGTCCGCGAAGCGCATGCCAGCGCGGAAAAAATGCCCCGCCTATACATTTAGATAGTGGTGCGGATGCCTTGCCAGGCCTACGATGGATGGCAGTAACCCACCCCACTTTTTATTATGGATACCGTCATGACGAACCCGAAACTGGAAGTCCTCACCCCCGACAATTGCCAGATCATTTTCATCGACCAGCAGCCGCAGATGGCCTTTGGCGTGCAATCGATGGACCGGCAAGCCCTGAAGAACAACACCGTGGGCCTGGCCAAGGCGGCCAAGGTGTTCAACATCCCGACCATCATCACCACGGTGGAAACGGAGAGCTTCTCCGGCCATACCTATCCCGAGCTGCTGGACGTCTTCCCCGGCAAGGATATCCTCGAGCGCAGCTCCATGAATTCCTGGGATGACCAGAAAGTGCGCGATGCGCTGGCTGCCAACGGCAAGAAGAAAGTCGTCGTCTCGGGCCTATGGACGGAAGTGTGCAACAACAGCTTTGCCCTGTGTGCGATGCTCGAAGGCGACTACGAAATCTACATGGTGGCGGACGCCTCGGGCGGCACCTCGAAGGAAGCGCACGACTACGCCATGCAGCGCATGATCCAGGCCGGCGTGGTGCCCGTGACCTGGCAGCAGGTACTGCTGGAATGGCAGCGCGACTGGGCGCACAAGGCAAGCTACGACGCCGTGATGGCCATCGTGCGCGAACATTCGGGCGCCTATGGCATGGGTGTCGACTACGCCTACACCATGGTGCACAAGGCGCCGCAGCGCATCCATGGCGACCATGCCACCCTGGCGCCGGTACCGGCCAAATAAACGCCACGCGGCACTGCCATGCGCCGCGCGCCTGACCGCGCGCGGCGTTTTTTTCATCGAAAGGAATACGCCATGAAGTTATATGTGATTTCGCTGGCCGTGGGCCTGCTGGTGGGCATCATCTATGCCGTGCTGCAGGTGCGCTCGCCGGCACCGCCCGCCATTGCCCTGATCGGCTTGCTGGGCATGCTGGTCGGCGAACAGATCGTCCCCGGCGTCAAGCGCCTGATGGCGGGCGAGGCCATCACCGTGTCGTGGCTGCGCAGCGAATGCGTGCCGAAGATCAGCGGCGTGGAAGCCAAGCCGGTGCTGGCGAAGGCCGCCGCGCCGAAGGCGGACGACGCCGCTGTGTAATGGCGGGAGCCGGCGCGGACACCATGGCCGGCGGACCGGCTCCGATGCCGGGCCGCTAGAACGCACCCAGCAAGCCGCGCCGGGCGGCCACCGTGGCCGCCTCGGTGCGGCTCGATACATTGAGCTTGGTCAAAATATTGTTCACGTGAAATTTGACGGTGCCCACCTCGATGCCGGCGCTGCGCGCGATCATCTTGTTGCTCTTGCCAGCCGACAGGTGCAGCAGGATGTCGTGCTCGCGCTTTGACAGACGGTTTGCCTCGATGCGCGCCGCCTGCTGCGCGGCCAGTTCCGGCGGCAGATACTGGCCGCCGGCGGCCACCCTGGCGATGCACTCGGCCAGCTGGCGGAAGCAGGAATCCTTCAGCAGGTAGCCGCGCGCCCCGGCGCGCAGGGCCCGGTGCACGTTTTCCTCGCCCTGGTAGGTGCTGAGGATGATGATCTTCGCCTGCGCGTCGCCTGCGCAGATGCGCTCGATCGCCTCCACGCCATGCATCTGCGGCATGTTCAAGTCCATCAGCACCACGTCGGGCCGCAGTTCGCGGTACAGCTGCACGGCGGCCTGGCCCGTGCCGGCCTGGCCCAGCAGCCGGAAAGCGGGCAGGGAATCGATCAGCGAAGCCAGTCCCGCCAGGATCAGCGGATGGTCGTCGGCGATCAGCAGCGAAATCGGCGGTGCGGCGGTGTCGGCAGGGGGCATGCTTGCGTACGGGTTCATGGGCATGGTCGTCATCATGGCGATGGCAGGGTGAAGTGGAAGACGCTGCCGTGCGGCGCGCCGGGCGCATGCCACAGGCGTCCGCCATGCGCATCGACGATGCGCCGGCAGATCGCCAGCCCCATGCCCATGCCGCCAGGCTTGCTGGAGTACAGGGCGTCGTACAGGCGGCCCGCCGCCTGCGGCGCGATGCCGGCGCCATTGTCGGCGATGCTGAGATGCTGCATGCCGCCGTCCAGCCGCGACGACAGCAGCACGCTGCGCGGCCGGCCACCGGTATCGCGCAGGGCCTCGATGGCGTTCATCAGCATATTCGTGATGACTTGCCGGAATTGCGCCGGATCGGCGCGCAGCAGGGGACGCCCGGGCTGCAGCTGCATTTCGACGTCGATGGCGTGACGTAGCAGGTCCGCGCGCAGCAGCTGCAGCATGTCGTGCCCGGCGTCGT
>CAUSDR010000325.1:0-6722 GCA_963530105.1 uncultured Janthinobacterium sp. | reverse complement strand
CCTGGCTGTCGCTGTCGCCATCCTTGGCGGGGGCGCCGGCATCGCTGCCGGGCGCGGCGTGCGCATCCACCGTCGCCACGTCGAGCGCCTGCGCGAACAGGGGCAGGGCGGAGGGCGCGGCGGCAGTGCCGGCGCCATAGCCGGGCGCACCGGGTGTACCGGGCAAGAGGCTGGCCGGCGCCGCTGCCGGCGCGGCGTTGCCCGTCGATGCCGGTGCGGCCGGTGCCGTGTTGAAGTTCATGATCATGCTTGATTCCCGTCCGAGTCGAATTCGCCGAGCGCGGCGTAGGCGACCCAACCTTCCTTATTTGCCTGTAATGCACCCAGGTGTTTACCCAGGCGTTCTTTTTCCGCAGAGCAAATTTTAACCGCTTGCGCGTGAATTTTGCGCAATTGCAACAATTCTGTTTGTTCCAGCGCATTCCATGCGCCCCGTTCGGCCAGCAAGGGCAGGTTTTTCGCCAGGCTGGCCGACAGCCGTTCCAGTGCTGCCCAGTCTGCCTGCTCGCTGGCCGCGGCAAATTGATGGCCCAGCTGCTGCAGCGCGGCGCGCCTAGGCATTGTTGGCCTGCACGCCCACCCAGCCCCGCTTGATGGTCGTCATCAGGGTCGTGACTTCATCGATCAGGGTCGGGTCGAGCTTGATGCCGGCCGTGTACAGGCGCGCCACGCAGTAGTCGTACAGGCGCGCCAGGTTGACCACCACTTCGCCGCCATTGTCGAAATCGAGCGAGCTCGACAGGCCATTGATGATCTGCGTGCATTTGTCCAGGCTGATCGCCTTTTGCTCGTAGCGCTTGCCCACGATATGCCCGCGCGCGCGCGCCAGTTCTTCCAGCAGGCCGTCCGTCAGGACCAGCACCAGTTCCACGGGCGAGGCGCGCGAGGTCTGGGCATCCAGGTTGACTGCATGGTAGTTGCCGTAAGCTTCATTGTTTAACATGTCTTGTTTCTCACTGTCAGAACTTGCGGCGGCGCGGCAGGCACGCTCGCCTTAGGATTTATCGTTGCCAAACATGGCGTCGAACATGTCGACGTTCTTGTTCATCTGTTCCTGCAGAATTTGCAGGCGCGTAAATTGGTCCAGGTAGCGCTTGTACGAGTTGTCATACTGCGTATTCAGGCGGTCCATGCTCTTGTTCAGGCTTTTTTGCAGCGTGTCCGTCGCTTCCAGGCGCTGCTTGATCTGGCCCTTGGTGACATTGCTCCACTGGCCCAGTACCTTGTCCAGGCCGCCCAGCACGCCCGTCGGGGCCGACAGGCTGTTATTGCCGAACAGCTGGTCCAGGCCGGTAGGGTTGGTGGCCAGCTTGGCCGTCAGCTTGGCGCTGTTCAGGCTGATCGTGCCGTCGCGCTGCGCCGTGATGCCGTAGGACACCAGCGAATCGCCGCCGATGCCCATGCGCAGGGCATTGCCCATGCTGGTGCGCAGCGCGTTCAGGCCCGAATCGTGGGCGAAGATGCCGGCGGCCACGCCCTTGGTCGGGTCGCCGGGGGAGGCCAGGCCATCGATCAGGGTTTTCAGCTTGTTGTAGGCGTCGACGAAGGTCTGCACGTTGGCGATGGTGCCGGCGTTGTCGGTGGCGACCGTCAGCAGCACCGGCGCTTCGGCGGCCGACATGGCGCGCGTGAAGGTGATCTTCACGTCCTGCACGTTGGTGAAGGTGTTCGACGCCTGCGTGATTTTCGTGCCCGTGTCCTTGTTGCCCAGCCAGACGATGGCGTCGTCCGCCTTGACCACTTCCTTGAAATTGGCCGGCGCGATCAGCGCGCCTTTCAGCGCGACGTTGGTGACGCCGCTGGCGTCGAGCGTGGCGGCGTTGGCGATGCCCGTTACATTCGACGTCAGCACCAGCTGCGCTTCGTTGCCGATGGTGACGATGGAGGCCGTCACGCGCGAATTGTTCTTGCTGTTGCCATTGATGGCGGCGGCGATTTCCTGCGGCGTCAGGGTGCCGTTGCCATCCTTGTCGGCGGCGGCCAGGTCGATGTCGAGCGTATTGTCGCCCACGCCATCGCCGATTTTCACTTTCAGCGTGCCCGTGCCGTCAGCCGTGGCGACGCCCGTCAGGCCGCCGTACGACAGCTGGCTGGCGGTGGCCAGTTTTTCCACGAAAAAGCTGTACGTGCCGGGCGCGGCATTGATGCCGGCCGTCGCCGTGCCATAGCCGGCGGAGGGGAAGGTGGCGGCCTGGCTGAGCACGGATTTGCTGGTGGTCATGGCCGACATCGCCAGCTGGAAGGCGGAGATGGCCGACTTCATGTTGTTCAGCGCCGTGCTGGTATTGTTGGCCAGCGTGTTTTTCGCCGTCAGTGCTGCTTGCTGCGCCGCAATTTCCTTGGTAGCCAGGTTTTTTGCGGTGGTGATCGGATCGTAGACCGGTGAAGTAATTACGCTTGCCATGCCAGACTCCTGAATAAAGGGATATACCGGTACAAGGCGACCCCCATTCCCGTTTCGTGAAGTTTTCCTGAAAGAAACTTACACAAACTTCATTTTACCTGCCCGCGGAACCAGAATTGGGTCGCCAGCTCGTCTTGCCGCTTGGCATCGGTACGTTGTTGCTTGCTTGCAACATGCTGCTGTTTTTGCGTCAGCACCTGGTCCAGCACCTCGCGCTTGGCCCACGCCGTGTTCAGGGCCCGCTGCGAAATGGCCATGTTGGCTTCATGCAAATGCAGGTCGGTACGGTGCTGGTCGGCCATCTGCATCACGGCTTGCTTGAAGTTGCCGCAATTGACAGACAGGGCCAGGGGCAGGGCACCGCTGGGACCGCTCTCCGTGTACAGGCCCGTCAGGCGCTCCAGGTTCTTCTGGTAGCGCTCGCGCACGGCCGTCTGCGCCGCCATTTCGCCTTGCAGGCGTTCCACTTCGGTGCTGCGCAGGCCGACCAGGGTAGTCAGGTTGCGGATGGTATGCGCGTCGCTCACGAATGCTCCTAGGCCATGATGTGTTCAAGTTGTTCGATGCAAGGCGCCATCGGCGCCTCTTCCTTGGTGCCCTGGCACAGGAATGCCTCGATCGGCCCGTGCAGCTGCACGGCGCGGTCGGTGATGGGGTCGGCGCCGGGCACGTAGGCGCCCAGCGGGATCAGGTCGCGCACGCGCGCATGGCGCGCCATCGACGCTTTCAGCGCGCGCGCCGCCAGCATGTGCTCGGGCGTGATCACCTGCGCCATGCAGCGGCTGATCGAGGCGGCGATATCGATGGCGGGGTAGTGGCCCCGCTCGGCCAGTTCGCGCGTGAGCACGATGTGGCCGTCGAGAATCGCGCGCGCCGTGTCGACCACGGGGTCCTGCTGGTCGTCGCCTTCGGCCAGCACCGTGTAGATGGCGCTCATGCTGCCTTCCGGGTGGGCGCCATTGCCGGCGCTTTCCACCAGCTGCGGCAAATTCGAAAAGACGGATGGCGGATAGCCGCGCGTGGCCGGCGGCTCGCCCAGGGCCAGCGCCACTTCGCGCAAGGCCATGGCGTAGCGCGTCAGCGAGTCGACCAGCAGCAGCACGTGCTTGCCCTGGTCGCGGTAATGCGCGGCGATGGAATGGCACAGTTCGGTGGCCATGATGCGCATCAAGGGCGATTCATCGGCCGGGGCGATCACCAGCACGGCTTTTTTCAAGCCTTCCGGGCCCAGCGACTTTTCGACGAATTCGCGCACTTCGCGGCCCCGCTCGCCGATCAGGCCGACGACGACCACGTCGGCCACCGTCTGGCGCGTGATCAGCCCCAGCAGCACGCTCTTGCCGACGCCGGAACCGGCCATCAGGCCCACGCGCTGGCCCTTGCCCAGGGTCAACATGCTGTTGATGGCGCGCACGCCCACGTCCAGCGGCTCGACCACCGGTTGTTTCTTCAGGGGATTGATCTTTGGCGGCGTCACTTCCAGGATGTGTTCGCCGCCGAGGCGGCCCAGGTCGTCGATCGGCTCGCCCAGGCCATTGACCATGCGGCCCAGCCACGACGGGCCGATCTGCAGGCTGGCCTTGTCGGGCAGGGGCAGCACGCGCGCGCCCGTGGTCAGTCCCGATGCCTTCTTGAACGGCATCAGGTAGGAGAGTTTTTCGCGGAAGCCCACCACTTGCGCGTCCAGCCATTCGCCGTTCACAGTTTCAATCTGACAACGCTGGCCCGTGTGCAAGCGGCAGCCGGCGCTTTCCAGCAGCAGGCCGGACGCGCCGACGAGGCGGCCGGTCGGCGTGGCGACCGGAATGTCGCCGATCTCGAAACTGCGCAGCGTGTCGGCGATCATGCAGGCGCGCCCTGGTCCGCGTGTTCGGCGGCCAGCGCCAGGTGGCTGCTGACCTGTTCCATGCAGGCCGACAGGCGCTGGTGGCAGCCGGCGTCGACTTCATTGTCGCCCGCCTTGATGCGGCATTCGCCCGCGTCGAGGCGGGCGTCGGCGATCAGGTTCCAGCGCTTGGCGCGCTTCGGATCGAGTTCGCTGATGCGTTTCAATTCTTCCGGATTGAGGAAGACGTCGATTTCCTCGCGCGTGGGCGGCATCGAGGCCAGGGTCTCGTCGACCAGGGCCAGCAATTGCACGGGCTGCAGCGCCAGTTCGGCGCGGATCACCTGGCGCGCCACCTTGGCCACCAGGTCGACCACTTCCTTGCGCTGCGCGGCGCGGTAGTCGGCGCGCACTTTTTTCAGGTCGCGCAGGATGGCGTCGACGGGGCGCGCCAGGCGGTCAAGCGCCACCAGGGTTTCATTGCGGCCTTCTTCGCGGCCGTGCGCCATGCCGTCGCTGCGCCCGGCGTCGTAGCCGTCCTGCTGGCCCTGCACCAGGCCCACTTCATAGCCGTCGCGCTGGCCCTGCTCGAAACCTTCCGAGACGGATGCCTGCCACTGTCCATCCGTGTCCTCGTTCGAGGCGCGCTGGCCGGCGGCGATGAATTGCGACAGGGGCGGAAAACGGTACGAGCGGAAGTGCTTCATTCGATCACCGCTTCGGCAAACAGTTGCACTTCGATCTCGCCCGCATCGGCGAGGCCCTTGACGGTGGCCATGATTTCCTGGCGCGTTTGTTCGATACGGCTCAAAGGCACGGGGCCGGAACGGCGCATCATGTCTTCGAAGCTTTGCGCCTGGCGGCGCGGCATGGTTTTCAGCACGGCGTCGCGGATCGACGGTTCCGCGCCCTTGAGGGCGATGGCCCACTGTTCCATCGGCACGTCTTCCAGGATGCGCGTGAGCGTGACGTCGCTCTGCGTGGCGAGGATCAGGAAGTCGTACATGCTCAGTTCGATTTCCGACACCACGTCCGGGTCGTGGGCGCGCAGCAGTTCGACCAGCGCGGCGCGGTTGCCCGGCATGCGGTTGAGAATCTCGGCCGCCTGGCGGATGCCTTCCACGCTGGTGCTTTGCGTGTCGAGCGTGCCCAGGCAGCGGCCCACCAGTTCGTCGAGCTCGACCAGCAAATCGCGGTCGATCTCATCCAGGCGCGCCAGGTTCAGCAAGACCAGGTCGCGGCCTTCGGCGGGCAGGGCGTCGAGGATCTGGCCGGCCAGCGCGGGCGGCAGGAAGGCCAGGAACACGGCTTGCATCTGCACGTGTTCGTTGACGATGTATTCGGCCAGCCATTTCGGCGAGGCCCACTGCAGGCGCGCCATTTTCGGACGGATGGCATCGCCGTAAATGTTGTTCAGCACGCTGTTCGCGATATCGCTGCCCAGCGCCATGTCCAGCGAGCGCTTCAGGTAGCTGCGCGAGGCGCCGTGCACGCCGCTTTGCTGGCGGTAGTCGTCGAAGAAGGTCTGCATGGCCGTTTTCACGGCCTCGACCTTGATGCCGCTCATGCGCGACATCACTTGCGTGACTTCCAGCAATTCTTCGCGCGACAGGCAGCGCAGCACGTTGGCTGCCTGCTCTTCGCCCATGCTCAGCAGCACGATGGCGGCCTGTTCCACGGGATTCAGGCTGACGCTCTCGAATTCTGCGTCGTCAGGGAGATTATTGTTGTTGAGTTCGGCCATTTTTCTGCATCCATTGTTTGACGACTTCGGCGACACGCTCGGGTTCTTTTTCAGCCAGCACTTTCAGGTGGTCGACCATCACGTCGACCGCCGAGCCAGGCGGCGGCAAGTCATAATTTTCCAGCAGCGGCACCACCGGCATGCTGCCTGGCGCGGCCGCTTCGCCTTCTAGCGCCGGCAAGCCGTTCACGCCGAGGGCGGGCGCGCCAGCCACCGTCACGCCATTGGCGCCGGCGCTGCTGCTGCTGCTGCTGCTGCCGGCCAGGGCCATGGCGGGATCGAGCTGCTTCAGGGCCGGCGGCGCCAGACGCGAGGTCAGCAGGCGCAGCAGCGGGCGCAGGATCAGGAAGTAGCCGAGCACGGCGCCCAGCGCATACAGCAGCCAGCTGCTGAAGTCGACGACGGTGTCGCGCTCTTCCCACCACTGCGCCACAGGCGGCTTGGCGGGGAAGGGCAGCGCCGTCAGGCTCAGGGTGTCGCCGCGCTGGGCGTTGATGCCGAGGCCGCTGTTGAGCATTTTTTCAATATTGCCCAGTTCGGCGGGGGTCCAGCCGGTTTTCGGGTTCGGCGCGGCGGCGCTGTTGAGGACGACGGCGACGCTGAGTTTTTCCAGGCGGCCGCGGCTGCGCTTGATCTGCGTGATGCTGCGGTCATACGCGTACTGGCGCGTGGTGGCGTTCTTGCGCGCGGTGCCGTCGTCGGACGGTTTTGGCGCGCCATCGGCGGGCGCGGCGCCGGCGGCATCGGCC
>CAUSDR010000324.1:0-6723 GCA_963530105.1 uncultured Janthinobacterium sp. | reverse complement strand
GCCGGCGCCGGGTGGACGGGACCACCTGCAGCCAGCCCCGGGCATTTTCCAGCGGGCGCGCCAGCAGGACGATATCGCTGCGCACGAAATAGGCATGGCCGTTGCTGCCGCCGCCAGGTTCGACGCCGGCCTGGTCAAAGCGCAGGGTGGCGATGCCGGCGCGTAAGAAATCCTGCGCCGTGGCATGGCTGGAGGCGCCCAGATAATCGCTATCGGCGCCCGCGCCGTGGGCAAACAGGACGATGCCCACCGGGTGCGCGGGCATTTCAAGCACGCCGTCCATCTGAAGTTCATCGGCCGTGATGCTGACAAATTGTTTTTGCATGGCTGCCTCCGCTATCGAGCTGAAATCCAGCTGCGCACATCCAGCTGCTGCTAAGCTGATCTTGCCGTAAGGGGCGCTGCCTGCATGCCCTGAGCGGCTTTATCAGTGTAGCAGCCTGCGGGCGTTCCTGCGCGGCCGTTCGTGCACGAGCGGCCCGCATGGCGGCGCTACACGGCACCGTACCGGTCCAGGCCCTTGAGCACGGCTTCGGGACGGATCGGCAAGTGACGCACGCGCGCCGCCACGGCGGCGAAGATGGCATTGCCGATGGCGGGCGCCACGGCCGTGGTGGGCGGCTCGCCCATGCCCGTGGAAGTTTCCGTGCTGGCCACGAATTCGATGTCCAACTCGGGCACGTCGGCCATGCGCAGCGGCGTGTAGGTATTCAGGTTGGTGTCCTTGACCTGGCCATTCAGGAAAGCCGTGCCTTCGTGCAAGGCCATGCTCACGCCCCACAACGCGCCGCCTTCCGCCTGCGCCAGCGCGCCGTCGGGATCGACGATGGTGCCGGCGTCGATCACCATGGTGAGTTTTTCGACTTTCACCATGCAAGTGCTGCGGTCGACCTTGACCCGCGCCACGCACGCCGTCCAGGTGGGCATGTCGCGCTCCTGGCCGAACGTGGCGGCGATGCCCAGGCCCGTGTCGGCGGGCATGGCCGTGCCCCAGCCCGCCTTTTCGGCCGCCCGCCGCAAGACGTGGGCCAGGCGCGCGGCGCCGCCGGCGGCGTTCGGCGCGCTGCCAGCATTGCGCCCCGTCGCCTGCAGCAAGGACAGGCGGAAGGCCAGCGGATCGACCTTGGCCGCCTGCGCCGCCTCGTCCATGAAACTTTCCACCGCCCAATTCGTCCAGCCCGGTCCCACGGAGCGCAGCCAGCCGGGGCGGAAACTGCTGTTGGCCAGGTCGTTCGACACGGCCCGCACGCGCTGCGCGCCCACCGTGTACCAGTGGTCGGCGCCGGCGATGGCGAACGGGTCATACGGATGGCCCTGCTTATCCTTGGCCAGCAAGGCGGGTATCATCGCCTGCGTGGGCCAGCCCGCGCTCGCCTCGTGCACCATGGCCGACACCTTGCCGCCGGCGTCGAAGGCCATGCGCACGTGCTGCACGGAGGGTGAACGGGGCGAATCGAAGCGCGCATCGTCGGCGCGCGTGCATATCATCTTGACGGGCCGCCCCACGGCTTGCGCCGCCAGCGCGGCCGGCACGCAATAGTCGCCATTCAGGCGCCGGCCGAAGCCGCCGCCCAGCAGGTAAGTATGCAACATGACCTTGTCTTCCGGCACCTTCAAGGCCTGGGCCAATACGGGCAGGATCAAGGATTGCCATTGATTGCCCGCATGAATATGCCAGACGCCGTCGATTTCCTGCGCCAGCGCATTCACCGGTTCCAGCTGGAAATGCAGCACGGTACTTGTCGTGTAGTGGCGCTCCAGCTTCAGGCTGGCATCCTTGAAGGCCTGCTCCACGCCCTCGTCATCGACCACGCGCGCGCCCAGGGTGGCGTCGGCCAGCTGCTTGGCGGCATAATTGACGATATCCTGCTCCGACACGTGGGCGGCCGCGCCAGCCCGCCATTTCACCTGCACCAGCTCGGCAGCGCGCATGGCGGCCGCATAGGTCTCGGCCACCACCATGACCCAGCCGGGCACGCTGCCACTGGGGTCCTGCAAGGCCACCGTACGCAAGTACCCCTTCACCTTCCTGGCGGCCGTATCGTCGATGGACACCACTTTCGAACCATAGCGCGTGGGCGGAATCTTCGGCCGCGCATACAGCATGCCATCCACCTGCGCATCGATGCCGTACACGGCCGTGCCATTCGTCTTGGCCGGGATGTCCAGCGCCTGCACGGGCTGGCCGATCAGGGTGCGCTGCTGCGGCGTCTTGAGCACGATGGCTTGCAGTTGCTCAGGCGTGTACTGGCGCGTCAGCTTGCCACGGCGCACGATCTCGCCATAGGCAATCGACCGGCCCCGGCCATGCACCACGCCCAGTTTCGCATGGCAGGCGGCAACGGGCAGACGCAGCAGGCGCGCGCCCTCTTCCACCAGCGCGATGCGGCCGGCCGCGCCGGCACGGCTGAGCGGATCGAAATTCTGCCACACGGACCAGCTGCCGCCCGTCACCATCACGCCCCATTTCGGGTCCGTGTCCACATAGTGCAGGCGCACCTTGCTCCAGTCCGCTTCCAGTTCGTCGGCCACGATGCGCGCCAGGGCCGTGCCGATGTGCTGGCCCATTTCCGCCTTGGCGATGTTGACGGTGACGATGCCGTCGCGGTCGATCCCGAACCAGATGGTGGGATCGAACGCGGGCGCGGCGGCGGGCTTGGACGGCACGGGCGCCACCTTGCTGTCGGCCAGTGAGCTGTCGGCGCGCAGGAAAGCCAGGGTAAAGCCCGTGCCGGCGGCGGCGATGAGGAAGCCGCGCCGGCCCAGCGCACTGGGACGCGAGGGGGAGTTTTCTTTGGGTAATTTAAACACCGGGCACCTCCGGCATGCCGGCCGCCAGCTTGATGGCCTTGCGGATGCGCACATACGCCATGCAGCGGCACAGGTTGCCACTCATGACGGCGTCGATATTCGCATCCGTCGGCTGTGGGTAGTCTTTCAGCAAGGTGGCCGCCTGCATGATCTGGCCAGACTGGCAATAGCCGCACTGCGGCGCCTGCGTGGCGATCCACGCCTGCTGCAGCGGGTGCGCGCCATCGGGCGACAGGCCTTCGATGGTGGTGATGGCGCACCCCGACACGGCAGAAATCGGCGTGATGCAGGAGCGCATGGCGCGGCCGTCCACGTGCACGGTGCAGGCGCCGCACATGCCGATGCCGCAGCCAAACTTGGTGCCCTTCAAATTGACTTCATCGCGCAGCACCCACAGCAGCGGCGTGTCGGCGTCGGCCTCGGTGCCGAAGGGCTGGCCATTGACAGAAATATTATACATAAGACACTTTCAATAATTACTGGCCTGCGCCAGGCGTGGCGCGCGCGTGCGCGACGGCCGCTTCCAGGTTCGTCCAGGCGGGCTGGTGGCTGCGGCTGCGGCGCAGGTAGGCCGCCAGCTGGGCCACGTCGTTGTCCGTCAGCGAGGCGGCGAAACCGGGCATCAGCACGCCAGGCATGGCTTCATCCTTGCCGATGCCGTGCAGGATCACCTGGATCAGGTTGGCGGGGTCGGGCGCGCTGACGGCACTGTTCAAGCTCAGTTCCGGGCGCAGGGCCACGGGCTGGCCGTTGCTGTTCGAATGGCACGATGCGCAAGCGGCCACGTACAGGCTGGCGCCGCGGTCATTGTCGACCAGGCTGACTCGCTGCGAACGCTCGATGCCCGACTTGATCACGGCATCCGCATCGACCTTGCGCCCCGCCGCGCCGGCAACGCCGGCAAAATACGTCGCCAGCGCGCGGATATCGCTATCGGGCGAGGCGCCCATGCCTTCGTGCACGACAGCCGACATGGGACCGGCCGCCACGCCGTGCAGGGCCGTGGCGCCCGTGCGCAAAAAGGCATACAGCTCCTCCTGCGTCCACGGCAGCGGGGCCGTGTTGGCGCTGGTCAGGGCCGGCGCATACCAGTGGTCGATCGCCGCGCCCAGATACGCCGAACCGGCGATCTCGGCGCCCAGCGCATTGCGCGGCGTATGGCAGGCGGCGCAATGGGCCAGGCCTTCGGCCAGGTAGCGGCCGCGGTTCCAGTCCAGTCCTTGCGCAGGATCAAGCTGAGGCGTCGTTGGCGTGAAATACAGCAACTTCCAGCCTGCCTGCAAGGGCCGCAGGTTCAGGGGAAAGGGCACGGTGTTGACGGGCGCCACCGCATACACGGGCGCGCGCGTCATGAAATACGCGTACAGGGCCGTCAAATCGGCGTCCGAGACGCGGTTGAAGTGGGTGTACGGAAAGACGGGATACAGGTGCGCGCCATCGCGGCCCACGCCTTCGCGCATGGCCCGCTGGAAGGCGGCCAGCGACCAGCGGCCGATGCCCGTTTGCGGGTCTGGCGTGATATTCGTGGCATAAATCGTGCCAAACGGCGTGGCCAGGCCGTGGCCGCCCGCAAATTCCGCGGCCCCTTTTGCCGTATGGCAAGCGGCACAATTGCCCATGCCGGCCAGGATGCGGCCCTTTTCCACCACTTGCGGCGAAAACGCCGTGGCGGCGGGCGGGTTGACGGGTGCCAGCGCGGGACGCCAGTAATACAAATACGCGGCCAGCGCCGAGACGATGAGCAACGCTACCAGGAGCAGCAGGCCGGTGACAATCTTTTTCAACAAAACAGGGACCAGTGAAAGTAAAGGCAAGAAGTAAGAACAGGGCGCGCCGGCCGCCGCCAGCAACGCCGGCGGCAACATGGCCACAGTGCCAATCTTACCGCGATTGTGACTTGTTGTATGTACGCAATGACACGCAGGCGGCCCCGCGAGCGGACTGCGCCTTATAATCACCTTTTCAGCACACCCCCGGCCTTCCGCCCCTCCATGCATACCGTTACCATTATTCTCATCCTGGTCCTGACCGTCGTCCTGTGCGGCTTCATCGCCCGTTCGCGCTGGGTCAAGCTGCCCTTGCCCCTGATCCAGATCGCCGGCGGCACGGGCCTGGCCATGTTCGGCGTGCAAGTGCCGCTCGACCCCGACATCTTTTTCCTGCTCTTCATCCCGCCGCTGCTGTTCCTCGATGGCTGGCGCATTCCCAAGGGCGCCTTCTTTTCCGACGCGCGCTCGATCCTGATGCTGGCCATCGGCCTTGTGCTGTTTACCGTGCTGGGCATGGGCTTCTTCATCGACTGGCTCATCCCCAGCGTGCCCCTGGCCGTCGCCTTCGCCCTGGGCGCCATCCTGTCGCCGACGGACCCCGTGGCCGTGTCGGCCATCGCGGCCGGCAACCCGATCCCGCCGCGCCTGATGCATATCCTGGAAGGCGAGTCGCTGCTGAACGACGCTTCCGGCCTCGTCTGCTTCACGTTTGCCGTGGGCGCCATGATGACGGGCGGCTTCTCGATCGGCGCCGCCTCGCTGAGCTTTGTGCAGGAAGCGGGCGGCGGCATCGTCATCGGCCTGGCCATCTCGTGGGGCGTGGGCCTGGCGAATAAATGGCTGGTGAGCAAGGTCGGCGAAGAGCCGGGCCTGCAAATCCTGATCAGCATCCTGATCCCGTTCGCCGCCTACCTGGGCGCCGAGCAGATCCACGGCTCCGGCATCCTGGCCGCCGCCACGGCGGGCGTGTCCATGCATTACGCCGACCTGATCGGCCGCCCGCTGGCCGCCACGCGCACGCAGCGCAAGGCCGTGTGGGATACCGTGCAACTGGTCTTGAATGGCGTCATCTTCGTCATGCTGGGCGCGCAGCTGCCCACCACCGTCGCCGGCTTGCCGGCCGCGTCGGCCGAAGTGGGCGCCGGCAGCGCCTGGAAACTGCCCCTGTTCGTGCTGGCCATCACGGTGGGCCTGACCTTCATGCGCTTCATCTGGGTCTTCATCTCGATGAAGTTGACCTTGTTCAAGCACAACAAGAAGGTGGCGGGCGAATCGAAGGAAGCGGCGCTGCTGGCGCGCCCCAGCCTGCGCCTGCTGCTGGTGGCTTCGTTCGCGGGCGTGCGCGGCGCGCTGACCCTGGCCGGCATCCTCACCCTGCCCCTGTTCTTGCCCGACGGCACGCGCTTCCCCGCGCGCGATCTCGTCATCTTCCTCGCCATGGGCGTCATCCTGCTGTCGCTGATACTGGCCAGCGTCACCCTGCCCATGCTGACCAAGGGCCTGGTGTTCGCGCCGCCCGCGCGCCGCTCGACGGAAGAGCGCAACGCGCGCGCCGCCGCCGCCGAGGCCGCCATTGCGCGGCTGGAAAAAGTCTGTGCCGGCATCGACACGGAAGACAAGCAGCAAGTCGTCACGGAAGCGGCGAACCGCCTGATCGAAGCCTACCGGCGCCGCCTCGCCTATGGCGAAAGCAGCAACGATGAAGCCACGCGCATGCAGGAACTGGCCAAGGCCGAGCGCGCGCTGCGCCTCGAAGCGCTCAATGCGGAACGCGACGAACTGTTCCGCCGCCGCATCTCAGGCGAACTGGACGACACCATCCACCTGCGCCTGCTGCGCGAAATCGACTTGCTGGAAGCGACTTTGGAAGAATAGAGACACCCGGGCACGGCTTATGCAGTGTTGGTCAGCAATTCTCATGGTAAAGAATGCAAGTTTTAACATTGCTGTTTATAATGCAAGGTTTATAACGCAGCGATTTACTTTCAGCACGCAGTTCCGTACAGTCTGTGTTGATGAGTTGCAATTTCTGACCTGACTAAAGATACGCCCAGCCGTGCCTTCCACCTCCTGCCACCGGCAGCGCGCCGCGCCGCCCGCACTCTTCACTGCACGGCTCGCCGACGTGCTGCTGGCCGTGCTG
>CAUSDR010000323.1:0-6743 GCA_963530105.1 uncultured Janthinobacterium sp. | reverse complement strand
TTTGGGCGAAACCCGCTAACAGCCAAAATGCGGGGGTCGCACCCGGCGGGGCCGCCCCCGGAACTTCACTTTTGGGGTGAAATGGACGCCAACTTACTTATCTGACATGACCATGCTGCTGCGGCTCGATCCAACAAGCCCATTAGCACACTTTATGCATCCAGCCGTGCGTATCAGCCGCCGTGCCATGCTGCAAGCCCAGCAAGGCTTCGCGCAGGGCCAGGGTGACGGCGCCGTTTTCGTTGTTGTTGATGGTCATTTCAAAGCCATTGGCCTTGGCCACGCCCACCGGGGTGATGACGGCGGCCGTGCCGCAGGCAAACACTTCGGTCATGCGGCCCGAGGCGATGTCGTCGCGCCATTGCTGGACAGACAATTTACGCTCTTCCGTCGCGTAGCCCAGGTCTTTCGCCATTTCCAGCAGGCTGCGGCGGGTAATGCCCGGCAACAAGGTGCCCGTCAGTTCCGGCGTCACGACGGTGACTTTCTCGCCATCCTTGTAGACGAAGAACAGGTTCATGCCGCCCATTTCCTCGATGAATTCGCGGTGCACGGCGTCCAGCCACACGACCTGGTCGCAGCCCTTTTCCTGCGCTTGCGACTGGGCCATCAGGCTGGCCGCGTAGTTGCCCGCGCACTTGGCTTCCCCCGTGCCGCCCGGTGCGGCGCGCACGAAGTCTTCGCTGATCCACACGGTGACGGGTTTCACGCCTTTCGGGAAATACGCACCCGCTGGCGAGGCGAACAGCACGAACAGGTATTCTTCCGACGGACGCACGCCCAGGTACGGATCGGTGGCGATCATCAGCGGACGCATGTACAGGCTCTCGCCCGTGTTTTTCGGCACCCAGTTGCGGTCTTGCGCGATCAGCGCGTCGCCCGCTTCCAGGAACAGCTCGACAGGAATGGCCGGCATGGCCAGGCGCGCGGCGCTGCGGTTGAAGCGCTCCGCATTCTGTTCCGGGCGGAAAGTCTTGATGCTGCCGTCCGGCTGGGCAAACGCCTTGTAGCCTTCGAAGATGGCCTGGCCGTAATGCAGCGAAGAAGCGGACGGGTCCAGCATCAGCGGACCGTAGGCTTTCAGTTCGCCTTGCTGCCACTTGCCGTCGCGGTAAGGAATCACCACCATGTGGTCGGTGAAGATGCGGCCAAACGCCGGGTTGACCATGCGCGCGGCGCGCTCGGCATCGGACAAGGGGTGGGCGGATGGGGTGACGACGAGATTCGGTGTGGAAGTGGTCATGGCAGCAACAGACGAGTAAAGGAATAAAGAGATTGTCTATTGTAGCGCCTAATCCGCCAGGCAAGGGAGCGCAAGCGCCCGCTGCCCTTGCTGCAGCGCACCAGGCTAGGCAGCGGGGCGCACGCCTTTGCCCCGCCCTGCCTGCGCTTCTTCGGCGCAATGGCCACAGCGCATCTGCACGGAAATCACGTTCGCGCCGATTGCCATGCCATGCGCGGCCGCCGCCTGGCGCAAGTGGTCCACCAGGGGCGCATCCTGCACCAGCACGCTGCGTTCGCACACCCGGCACACGAGATAGCAGCTGTCCGCCTCGACATGGTCAGGCTTGATCAGGTAGCGCGCCTTGTTGCCGCTGGCGCTCGCTTCGCGCTCGCGCAGCAGCAAGCCCGCCCCTTCCATTTCCTTCAGCACGCGGTAGATCGTGCCCAGGCTGACGGCAATGCCGATATGCTGCAGTTGCTGATAAATGCTTTCCGCATTCATCGCCTGGCGCTGCGTGCCGGCCAGCACTTGCAGGATGCAGATGCGCGCGCTGGTCGGGCGCAGGCGCACGGCGCGCAGGCGCTCGACCACGCGGCCACTGTCCTGGGTTTGTATGTCTTGCATGGGATTCTCCGCTCGTGCGTTCAGCTCTACTGACATTGCCAAGCGAGAACCTCAAAAGGGAACCGGGAAATGAAAAAAAGCACCGTTCCATCATCTGGAACGGCGCCTTGCGCTACATCACATCAAAAAACCTCAGAACTTCATGTTGGCCGTCAGGGTCGCCGAACGGCCCGGTGCGACGCCAGCGTAGTGCGGCGACGAGACCTTGTCGAAGTACAGCTTGTTCGTCAGGTTCTGGATGTTCAGCTGCAGGGTCACGTTGCGGCTGACCACGTAGCTGGCCATGGCGTCGAAGCGCGTGTAGGCCGGGGCATACTTGTTGTTGGCCACGTTGGCATAGACCTTGTCGACGTAGTTGACGCCGCCGCCCACCGTGATGGCCGGGGTAACCAGGTAAGAGGTCCACAGCGAGGCGCTGTTTTTCGGCGTGGTGGGGAACTGGTTGCCGTTGTACGGCGACGGCGCGTATTGCGTGACGCCATTGATGACGCCATTCGTCACGTAACCGTTGTTTTCCACGATGGCGTTCAAGTGCGTGTAGCCGCCGAACACCGACCATTCACGGGTGATATTGCCGCTCACGCCCAGTTCGATACCCTTGACTTGCTTGTCGCCCACGTTTTGCGTCGTGCCATCCGGCGCCGTCACGCGCGCATTGCTCATGTCGCTCTGGAAGTAGGCGCCGCTCACGGACAGGCGGCCGCCCGGCAGCACTTCCCATTTCGTGCCCAGCTCGAAGCTCTTGCTCTCTTGCGGCTTCAGGTTCTGGATGGCGGCCGTCAAGCCGTCGATGCCGTCGCCGCCGTCATTGCCCGGTGGCGTGGACGAGGTGCCGTAGGAAACATACACGCTGCTATTGGTCGATGGCTTGTAGACCAGGCCCGCCTGGTAGCTGGCGAACGTGGCGTGCACATTGGCGCTGCTGGCGTTGGTGACCTTGCCGTCGAGCGTGTATTCCGGCACGTTCAGCGAGCTCTTGTAGTCATCCCAGCGGATGCCCACGTTGAGCAGCCATTGCGGCGTGAATTCCAGCGTGTCGAAGCCGTACACGGAACGCGTGTTGGTGACCACGTTGGTGCGTGCCGGCGACACCGAGCGCGTGTAGACCCATGGGTCGTTGGCGTTCGGGTTGATCAGCGGCGCGCAGTTGTAGCCGGTGGCGGCGCCCGACGTCTGGCAGGCGGTGGTGCCGTTGAGCAAGTTGTTCGTGCCCGGCTTGAAGATGTACGAGCTGCGGTCGGTTTCTTCGCGGCTGATTTCCATGCCCACGGTGTAGGTATGCTTGACGCTGCCCGTCATGAATTCGCCGCCCAGGCTGGTGGCGTTGGCCAGCGCGTCCGTATCGGTCACGCGGGTGTTGGCGCGGCGCCAGACGGTGCCGTACAGCACGGTGTTGCCCTTGGAATCGTCGGGCTGGGTCCACACGTAGTCGTTGCTGGTCTTGCCATAGCGGGTGACGTTGCGCAAAGTCAACTTGTTGCCGAAGTCATGGCGCACGTCGATGGTGCCGATATCGCTTTGCGTATTGCGGAAATCGCGGTTCACCAGGCCATAGAAAGTGTCGCGCGGCACGTTGACAGGCGTGCCATTGCCGTTTTTCGACACATTGGCGCCCGAGGAGAACGGGTTGTTGAACGGCAAGCCGGTATCCGGCAATTCGCTCGACTGCATGTGGTAGTAGCTGAGGGTCGCCTGGGTGGCCGACTTCAGGCCGAAGGTGACCGAAGGCGCGATGCCCCAGCGGTCGCCATTGATGTAGTCGCGGCCGGCCACGTGGGCGTCGTGCGCCATCACGTTCAGGCGCACGGCCACGTCGTCGCTGATGACGCGGTTGACGTCGGCCGTGGCGCGGCGGTACTTGGCGCTGCCCAGGCCCACGGTGGCGTTGGTGAAGTTGTCGGCTTTGGGCGTCTTGCTGATCAGGTTGACACCACCGCCCGCGGACGAGCGTCCGCCGTAAGCCGAGTTCGGACCCTTGACGACTTCGATTTGTTCCAGCGCAAAGATTTCACGCGATTGCGAACCCGAATCGCGGATGCCGTCGATATACGTATCCGTTTGCGCGTTGTAGCCGCGGATAAACAGATTGTCGCCCACGGGGTTGCCGCCTTCGCCGGCGCCGATGGTGATGCCGGGCACGGTGCGCAGCGCGTCCGCCAGCGAGACGGCGCCCGTCTGCGAAATGATCTCGGCAGGAATCACGGTCACGGATTTCGGCGTGTCCAGCAGCGGCGCCGTCAACTTGTCGTTGGCCGACTTGATGGGGGCCTGGATCAGGCGATCGGCCGTGCCGACGACCTTAACTTCCTGCAACTGCTGCGGCTTGTCCGTCGTTTGCGCGTGCAGCGCCAGCGGCATGGCCAGGGTGGCGAACGCGGCCAGGGCCGTGCCATGCAGGCGCGGCGTGGAAGTGGTCTGGTGTTTGCGGCTGCGGATGGTAACGCCCGCTTTGTCTTTCGATGTCATCGCTGTCTTTCACTCTATCGGATGGATTAAATATGGCTGGCTACTGCCCCCCGGCAGTTGGCTGGCTCGTTGATTGCTGGTACTACAAACTGGGGTACGACACTAGAACCGCCACAGCGCCGTCATGCGCAGCGCCCGGGGCGAACCGGGCGCGATGTTGTCGTTGCTGTGGGCGGAGGCATAATATTTTTTGTTCAACAGGTTCTCCAGGTTCAGCTGCAACTGGAACTTCCCGGGCGGCTTGAAGTAGACGGCGCCGTCGAAGCGGGTAAAGCCCGGCAGCACCACCGTATTCGACACGGAGGCGTACACGGCGCTGCGAGCGATCACGCCCAGCGCGGCGCCCCAGGCCGGCGAAAAATCGTAGCGGTTCCACAGCGACAGGCTGTGCCGGGGCACGTGCGCCACGCTGGCGCCGGCCAGGGCCGTGGCCGATTGCGTGGCCGTCAGCACGGCACGCTGCCAGGCATAGCCGCCGGCGATGTTCCAGCCCGCCTTGACCTTGCCATTGACTTCCAGCTCCAGCCCTTCGCTGCGCTGGCCATCGACCAGCATGGCCCGCGTGGTGTCGAGCGGATCGGTGACGGCGACATGGCTGCGCTCCAGGCGGTACAGGGCCGCGCTGACCAGCAAGTCCGGCGTGGCGTCCCATTTCACGCCCACTTCCACGTTGCGGAAACGCTCGGGCTCGAAGACGGCATTGCTGGGCGTCAACGACGCCAGCTGCTCGCCCGCGCGCGGCAGGAACGACTGGCTGACGCTGGCATACAGCGACAGCACCGGCACGGGCTGGTAAATGAGGGCCGCGCGCGGCGACCAGGGCGTGTCCGTGCGGGCGATGCGCGCGCCGTTGCGCTGGTTGACGAAATCGACGGCGAAGCGCTCGTAGCGCAATCCCGCCACGGCTTGCCAATGCGGGCTGAAGCGGACCTGGTCTTGCAGGTAAAGGGCGGCCGAGTCGGCCACGCCATGGTTGTCCGCATCCGTGGCGCTGGGGCGGAAGGTCACGGGCAAGTCCGTCACGGGGTGCGCGGTGGGCAGGCTGATGTGCGTCACATCGTCGCCCAAGGTCGTGAAATAGCCCGTGTTGCGCAGATTGTCCGTCGTCTGGCGGCCCAGTTCCCCGCCCGCCGTCAGGCGGTGCTGCACGCTCCCGGCCGTCACCGTCCACTCGACATCCGTCTGGTTGAACAGGTTGCGCCGCAAGGTGGCGCTGTTGTACGCCAGCACCGTCACGCTGGCGCCATCGGCGCTGACGGGGCCGGGAAAGGCGTTCTGGTACAGCTTGTCGTAATCGGCCAGGCGCGTGCGGTTGCGCACAGTCGCGCCGCCGCCCAGATCGTGTTCCACCGTCACGCCCAGCGCATCGATGTAGGCCCACGACGGGCTGCTGCCGGCGATGCCGAAGAACGTGGACGGGTCTGTGTCGAACGGCCGCCCCTGGTAAGAAGGCACGCCCCGGTCCGTCACGCGGTCGTCGCGAAAATGTTCATAGCTGGCCACCACCGTGGTGCGCGGCGACAGGCGCCAGGCGACGACGGGGTTGATGGCGCTGCGGCGCACGTTGACGCCCTGGCGAAACGAATCGCTGTTTTCCGCCATGGCGTTGAGGCGCACGGCCACGTCGCTGCCGACAACGTGCTGCACGTCGAGCGTGGCGCGCCGGTTGCGCCAGCTGCCCAGGCTGGCCGTGGCTTCGCCACCGCTGCTCCATTGCGGCTGCTTGGTGGCGCGGTTGATGACGCCGCCACCGCCGCCGCGGCCAAAGACCGTGGCGTTCGGTCCCTTGATGGCTTCGACTCTTTCGATATTATAGAAATCGCGGTAGTACTGCACGTCGTCGCGCATGCCGTCCAGATAGAAATCCGAGGTGGAGCTGTTGCCGCGCATCACCGCCGTATCGCGATTGCCCTCGCCCGCGGCCGTGCCCACGCCCGGCATGTAGCGCATGGCGTCGGCCATCGTGCGCATGTCCTGGTCGCGTATCAGTTCGCCGCTGACGACGCTGATGGCTTGCGGCGTGTCGCGCAGGGCCGTGTCATTGCGGCTGGCGGCGGCGCTGCTGCTGCGGCGGTAGCCATCGTCGCCGCTGCCCTGCACGGTGACGGGCGCCAGCACTTGCAAGCCATCGCCTGCCCCATCGAGGTCGGCGCGCAGCGGCGCGGGCGCCAGGCGCACGATATAGCTGCCATCCGGCAACTGCACGGCCACGAGGCCCGTGCCTGCGAGCAATTGCTGCAAGCCCTGGCTGGCGGACACGGTGGCGTGCAAGCCGGCGCTGCGCTTGCCCTGCGTCAAGCCGCCTTCGGCCGACAGCAAGATCCCCGCCTGGCCCGCGAACTGGCGCAAGGCCTGGCCCAGCGGCGCGGCGGCGATGCGGAAGCTGCGCGGCGCATCCGAGGCCGCCGCTGCCATCGCATACATGGCG
>CAUSDR010000322.1:0-6757 GCA_963530105.1 uncultured Janthinobacterium sp. | reverse complement strand
GGCCATGGCGATGCCGTCGCCGCTGGCCGTGTCGGGGTTGGTGGTATACAAATACACCTTGCCGGCGCCGCCCGTGGCCAGCACGGTGTGCTCGGCGGCAAATGTCAGCACCTTGCCCGTTTGTTCATCCTGCACGTACAGGCCGTGGCAGTGCGGCTGCGCGTTGCGCTGCGCCGGCTTCATGCCCAGCTTGTCGGACGTGATGAGGTCGATGGCGCAATGGTGTTCGAACAGGGTGATGTTCGGATGGGCGCGCACTTTTTCTTCCAGCGTCACTTGCACGGCGTGGCCGGTGGCGTCGGCCGCGTGGATGATGCGGCGCTGGCTGTGGCCGCCTTCGCGGGTCAGGTGGAAACCCAGCTCGGCCGTGGCGTCGCGCGTAAACGGCACGCCTTGCTCGATCAGCCATTCGATCGCTTCGCGGCCGTGCTCGACGATGTAGCGCGTGGCGCTCTCGTCGCACAGGCCGCCGCCGGCGATCAGGGTATCTTCAATGTGCTGCTGGTGGCTGTCGCCCGAATCGAGCACGGCGGCGATGCCCCCTTGGGCCCAGTTGCTGGCGCCGTCGAGCAGCTCACGTTTGGAAATGATCGCGACAGTGCGCGTCTCAGCTAAATGCAGTGCAACCGATAAACCCGCCAGGCCACTGCCGACAATCGCTACATCAAATTTCATGACATTTATCTCTTTTAGGGGAAGCATACTATAGTCCATTTCACATCAATCGGTAATGTGTTGAGATAAATTCTGCCGATGAAAGATAGGCTGTGCGGTAGCTTGTGGCGCATCAAGGTCAGCGTGGAACAGTTCGCCATGATGGCAAGACCAGTCCCAGTCCGCCCTGGTCGCGGTGTGCTGGTACGAATTGCTTCTTGCCGCAGGAGGAACCATGATCCGCATCTTCAGCCATTACGTCTCGAAAACAGCGTTTATCCTGCTGGTGCTGGAAATCCTGATCCTGCTGCTGTCCGCCACCCTGACGTCGCTGCTGTGGCTGGCGGACGGCAGCCGCCTCGTGCGCGCCGGCGAAGTCTACCTGTCGTCGGCCATCTTTGCGCTCGTCATCGTCCTGAGCATGAGCGCGCTGGGCATGTACCAGCACCGCTCGCGCGAGGATATCCGCAACACGCTGTTGCGCATCCTGCCTTCGTTCGCGCTGGGTTTTGCCGTGCTCAGCGTGATGATCCGCTTCATACCCTCGCTGCAATTCGGACGCGGCAGCGTGCTGATCTTCGGGCTGGGCGCCATCGGCGTGCTGCTGGCGCGCCTGGTGGTGTTCAAGTCCGCGCAATCGGCGCTGATGGAAGGCCGGCTGATCCTGGTGGGCGGCGGCGCCCTGGCGCGCGAATGCATGGAATTGGCGGCCAGCAAGATCGGTTTCCACCAGTTCACGGTGGTCGGCTGCATCGACGTGGCGGGCGAGCAATGCTGCGTGCCGGCCTCGGCCTTGCTGCCGGCGGAACCGTCGCTGCTGGCCATGGCCCAGCGCCACGATGCGCATGAAATCGTCGTTTCCGTCAGCGACCGGCGCAATGGCGCGTTTCCCGCCAAGCAACTGCTCGAATGCGCGCTGGGCGGCGTGAAAGTGATCGACGCCGCCACCTTTTTCGAGCGCGAAGCGTGCCAGATCCGCATCGATTCCCTGCAGCCCAGCTACCTGATCTATGGCGGCGGCTTCGACCAGAGCTTTTTCCGTGCCGCCTCGAAGCGTTTGTTCGACCTGGCCGCCAGCGGCGTCATCTGCCTGGCGGCGTTGCCCGTGATGCTGGCCACGGCCCTGTGCATCCGCCTGGAAGACGGCGGCCCCGTGTTTTACCAGCAGGAGCGGGTGGGGCGCGACGGCGTGCCCTTCCATGTGCTGAAGTTTCGCAGCATGCGCAGCGATGCCGAGCGCGACGGCAAGCCCATCTGGGCGCTGGCCAACGATGCGCGCATCACGCGCGTGGGCAACATCATCCGCAAGCTGCGCATCGACGAGCTGCCGCAGATGCTCAATGTGTTTCGCGGCGAGATGAGTTTCGTCGGGCCCCGTCCCGAACGCGCATATTTTGTCGAGCAATTGAAGGAGCAGGTGCCTTATTACAATATTCGCCACAACATCAAGCCCGGCATCACGGGGCTGGCGCAGGTGCGCTATCAATATGGCGCCTCCGTCGACGACGCCGTCAAGAAATTGCAATACGATTTGTATTATGTGAAAAATAACAGCCTGTTCCTCGACTTGCTGATCCTGCTCGACACGGTGCAAGTGGTGCTGTTTGGCAAGGGCAGCCGATGATGCGGGCGCAGTCGGCCTGGCTGGCGGCGGCGGATGCGGCGGCGCTCAGCCATGGACTGGCGTCGCTGGCCTTCTTCGTGCTGGCGCTGCTGCTGATCAGCAACTGGCGCGCGCGGCAGAATGTGCGCGCCTTGCTGGTCGCCTGCCTGGCGACGGGCGCGTGGGCGACCGGGACGGTGGTGCTGGTGCTGCTGGGGCAGCGCGTCTCGCTGGCCGGCGATGCGCTGGAATTGCTGCGCACCCTGGCCTGGCTGGTGTTCCTGCTGCTGCTGATCGAACCGTCGCGGCCCCGCTTGCGCCTCGTGCTGGCCGGCATCGTGCTCACGGCGCTGGCGCCCGCACTGTGCGCGCTGGCCTCGTCGTGGCTGGAGCTGCCTTTGCCGGCGCGCATCATCGCCAGCGCCAGCCGCCTGCTGCTGGCCGTGCTGGGAATGCTGCTGGTGGAGCAGTGGTACCGCAACACGCCGCCCTTGAAGCGCTGGGGCGTCAAGTTTGCCTGCCTGGGCGCGGGCGGGCTGTTCGCCTATGATTTTTACCTGTACAGCGATGCCTTGCTGTTCCGTACGATCAACGATGACATCTGGGCCGCGCGCGGCATCGTCGACGCCCTGTGCGCGCCGCTGCTGGCCATTTCGGCCGCGCGCAATCCGGGCTGGGCGTTGGGCCTGTCCGTCTCGCGCCAGATGCTGTACCGCTCGGCCGCCTTGCTCGGTTCGGCCATCTACCTGCTGGCGATGGCGGCCAGCGCCTATTACCTGCGCTATTTCGGCGGCACCTGGGGTTCCCTGATGCAGATGGCCTACCTGGGCGGCGCGGCCCTGTTGCTGGCGGGCGTGCTGTTTTCCGGCAGCCTGCGCGCCAAGCTCAAGGTGTATATCAATAAACATTTTTATAACGCCATCTTCGATTACCGCGAGGAATGGCTCAGATTCACGCGCGCGCTGTCCGCAGATGGCCCGGCGCTGGGCGAGCGCACCATCCAGGCCGTGGCGCAACTGGTGGAAAGCCGAGCCGGGGCGCTGTGGATCTTGCGCGACCAGGGGCAATTCGCCCCGGCCGCCAGCTGGAACTGGCCGCCGCCCGCGTGGAGCGAGCCGGCCGCGGGCGCCTTGTGCCAGTTCCTGGAAGCGCGGCAATGGGTGATCGACGTGCCCGACTGCGTACACAACCCGCGCCAGTACGCCGGCCTGGCCTTGCCGCCCGCGCTGCTGGCGCTGCCGGACGTGTGGCTGCTGGTGCCGCTGATACTGCACGGCCAGCTGTTCGCCTTCGTGGCGCTGGCGCGGCCGCGCACGCCCATCGGCCTGAACTGGGAAATCCGCGACGTGCTGAAAATCGCCGGCAGCCAGGCCGCCAGCTACCTGGCGCACCGCGAATCGCTCGATTCGCTGATGGTGTCGCGCCAGTTCGAATCGTTCAACCGCATGTCCACCTTCATCGTGCACGACTTGAAGAACCTCGTGTTCCAGCTGTCCCTGTTGCTCAGCAATGCGGAAAAGCACCGCGCCAATCCCGCCTTCCAGGAAGACATGCTGGGCACCTTGGATCATTCCGTGCAGAAAATGAAGACCTTGCTGCAAAAGCTGGCGCTGGGCGAGGCGCCCGATGCGCCGGCGCCCTTGCTGCTCGACGGCTTGCTGCGCCAGGCCGTGGCCGCCAAGGCCAGCCTGGCGCCCGCGCCGCACCTGGAAATCGTCGATGGCGGGCTGACGGTGCTGGCCCACCGCGCGCGCCTGGAGCGGGTGCTGGGCCATTTGATCCAGAACGCCATCGAGGCGACGGCCAGCGATGGCACGGTGGCCGTGCGCCTGCTGCGCGACCAGCAGAAGGCCGTCGTCGAGCTCGACGATACGGGGCAGGGCATGAGCGAGCAGTTCATCCGCGAACGCCTGTTCAAGCCCTTCGACAGCACCAAGACGGCGGGCATGGGCATCGGCGTCTTCGAGAGCCGCGAATACATCCGCGAAGTGGGCGGCAGCCTGGAAGTGCGCAGCGCGCCCCAGGCGGGCACGACCTTTCGCGTCATCCTGCCGCTGCACGCGCCCTTGGGGGCAGACCCGCCGGGGGAAATGCGCCGCAATGAGGCGCATTCCCATCCGCAAGGACTGAGCCCAATTTCCGCACCGACATCCACTGACAGCAGGTGAGCGTATGGCGAAACAAAAACTGCTCGTCATCGAAGACGATCCCGGCCTGCAAAAGCAGCTGCACTGGAGCTTTGACGCCTACGACGTCCTGCTGGCGGGCGAGCGCGAAGCGGCGCTGGCGCTGGTGCGGCGCCACCAGCCGGCCGTGGTGACGATGGACCTGGGCTTGCCGCCCGACCCCGATGGCGCCACGGAAGGGCTGGCCACCTTGCAGCAGATACTCGCGCTGGCGCCGGACACGAAAGTCATCATCCTTTCGGGCAACCAGGAACGCGCCCATGCGCTGAAGGCAATCGCGCTGGGCGCCTACGATTTCCACCAGAAGCCGTTCGACGCCGACATGCTGGGCCTGGTCATCGCCCGCGCCTTCTATTTGCACGCCATGCAGCAGGAAAACCGCCGCATGCTGCAGACGCAGGCCGACTCGCCCCTGGCCGGCATCGTCAGCCGCGACCCCGGCATGCTGAAACTGTGCCGCAGCGTGGAAAAGGTGGCGCCGTCGTCGGCCAGCGTCATGCTGCTGGGCGATTCGGGCAGCGGCAAGGAGCTGATTGCGCGCGGCTTGCACGCGCTGTCGAGCCGCCACGCGCAGCGCTTCGTCGCCATCAATTGCGCGGCGATCCCGGAAAACCTGCTGGAAAGCGAGCTGTTCGGTTACGAGCGGGGCGCGTTTACGGGTGCGGCGCGGCAAACCCTGGGCAAGATCGAGCTGGCGCACGGCGGCACCTTCTTTCTCGATGAAATCGGCGACATGCCGATGGCGCTGCAGGCGAAGCTGCTGCGTTTCCTGCAGGAACGCGTGATCGAGCGCGTGGGCGGGCGCGGCGAGATCGCCGTCGACGTGCGCATCGTCTGCGCCACGCACCAGGACTTGAAGGTGCTGGCGGAACAGGGGCGTTTCCGCGAAGACTTGTTTTACCGCCTCAGCGAAATCGTGCTGCGCATCCCGCCGCTGCGCGAGCGGGCGGGCGACGCGGCCTTGCTGGCGCACCATTTCAAGAACAAGTTCTGCGCCAGCGAAGGGCGCGGCAGCCTGCATTTCAGCCCCGCCGCGCTGCAGCTGCTGGAAGCATATGGCTGGCCCGGCAATGTGCGCGAAGTGGAAAACTGCATCAAGCGGGCCGTCATCATGAGCGACGGCCCGCACATCATGCCGGACGACCTGGGCTTGCCCGCCAGCGCCCAGGCGGTTCCCGCCGATGAACCGCTGAACCTGCGCCAGGCGCGCGACGCGGCCGAATACAAGGTCATGGTGCGCGCCCTGGCGCGGGCCGACGGCAATATCGCCAGGGCCGCCGAACTGCTGGGCGTGAGCCGGCCCACCTTGTACGACCTGATGGGCCATCACGGCATCAAGTGAACGCCATGCTGATGTGAATCAAATATCAAGATTGTGTATGGCGTCGCACATACGCTGGCGCGTCCTCGGCGCATCCTAGCCTCATCGACAACAAGGAGGCGCCATGAATGCGATCAGTTTATTGATGAAGGACCACAAGGCCGTCAAGGCCCTGTTTGCCCAATATGAAGGCTTGAGCGACCGCTCCTTTGCCACCAAGAAAAAGCTGGCCGACCAGATTTGCCAGGAACTCACCGTGCACACGCAGCTGGAAGAAGAAATCTTCTATCCGGCCGTGCGCCGTCCCATCCACGATGGCGACCTGATGGATGAAGCTGTCGTCGAGCACGCCAGCGCCAAGGAACTCATCGCGCAAATCGCCGCCATGGACCCGGCGGACGACCTGTACGACGCAAAGGTCAAGGTGCTGTCCGAACAGATCGAGCACCACGTCAAGGAAGAAGAAAACGACATGTTCCCCAAGGTGCGCCACACGGGCGTCGACCTCGATGCGCTGGGCGAGGAAATGGCCGCGCGCAAGGAACAGCTGACGGGCGTGCCTGCCTGAGCACCGCATAAAACCAATTACCAACCAAGGGAGTATTCCATGCAAGCTACACAATTGTCCGTTTCGGACCTGAACAATCCCGGTGTTTCCTGGGGCGCCGTGCTGGCGGGCGCCGCGGCGGCCGCCGCCTTGTCCTTCATCCTGCTGATCCTCGGCGTGGGCCTGGGCCTGTCGTCCGTGTCGCCGTGGTCGTTCAACGCCACGGCCATCGGCGTGTCCACCATCGCCTGGCTGGCCTTCATGCAGCTAGCCGCCTCCGGCATCGGCGGCTACATGGCGGGCCGTCTGCGCGTGAAATGGAGTTCCATCCATACGGACGAGGTGCATTTCCGCGATACGGCGCACGGCTTGCTGGCCTGGGCCGTGGCGACCCTGGTCACCGTCGCCATCCTGGCAGGCGGCACGCGCGCCGTGCTGAGCGGCGC
>CAUSDR010000321.1:0-6762 GCA_963530105.1 uncultured Janthinobacterium sp. | reverse complement strand
CCCGTGGCCTGCGTTCCATCCTGGAACATGCTTTGCTGGACGTCATGTACGAACTGCCGAGCGAACAAAATGTGGTGAAGGTCGTCATCGACGAAAATACCATCACCAGTGGAGCCAAACCTTTGTTGATTTACCAAGAGACTGCCAAGGCCTCCGGAGAAAATTGAGAACTGCCCACACAAATGCTTAAAAAGGGTTTTGATTCCTTAATGCATGGCAGTACAATTTAAATCAATAATGGTGCAGGCTTCAATCGTAAAGCCACTCGCGGCGCTTCGCTGCGCGTGGCTTTTTTATCATTGAACTTGCGCATTAGAGTCATGCGGGTGTGTTTTGCGAAATAGACAGTGATGTTTGTTTCACAGAATTATTTATTCTCGCCGGTCTTGTGTTTTGGCAGCGAGCGCCAACATCGTAAACACGCTTTCTATAAGGTACGCCATGACAACTTCCAAATTAACTGAGCAAACTCAACTGCCGTTATTGCCGTTGCGGGATGTCGTCGTTTTCCCGCATATGGTGATACCGCTGTTCGTTGGCCGTCCAAAGTCGATCAAGGCGCTGGAAGCTGCGATGGAGCAGGGCAAGAGCATCATGCTTGCCGCTCAAAAAGCAGCCGCGAAGGACGAGCCGTCTCCTTCGGATATCTATGAAATTGGCTGCGTCGCCAATATTCTGCAAATGCTGAAGCTGCCCGATGGCACCGTCAAGGTGCTGGTCGAAGGCGCGCAGCGTGCCCGTATCAACCACATCAGCGATGCGCCGACGCACTTCATCGCCGACCTGACGCCGCTCGAGTCCGAGCCGGGCGACGAGTCGGAAGTCGAAGCCATGCGCCGCGCGATCGTGCAGCAGTTCGACCAGTACGTCAAACTGAACAAGAAAATCCCGCCGGAAATCCTCGCGTCCCTGTCGGGCATCGACGATGCCGGCCGCCTGGCCGATACCGTCGCCGCGCACCTGCCGCTCAAACTTGAGCAAAAGCAAGTCATCCTGGAAATTTTCAGCGTGGCCAAGCGGCTCGAACACCTGCTGGGCCAGCTCGAAGGCGAGCTCGACATCCTGCAGGTGGAAAAGCGCATCCGTGGCCGCGTGAAGCGCCAGATGGAAAAATCGCAGCGCGAGTACTATCTGAACGAGCAAGTCAAGGCGATCCAGAAAGAACTGGGCGAGGGCGAGGATGGCGCCGACCTCGACGAGCTGGAGAAAAAAGTCGCTTCGGCCAAAATGCCGAAGGAAGCGCTGGACAAGGCCACCAACGAGCTGAAAAAACTCAAGCTGATGTCGCCGATGTCGGCCGAAGCCACCGTCGTGCGCAACTACATCGACACCCTGGTCAACTTGCCTTGGAAAAAGAAATCCAAGGTCAACAACGACCTGTCGAATGCGGAAAAAGTGCTCGAAGGCGACCACTACGGCCTCGATAAGGTCAAGGAACGCATCCTGGAGTACCTCGCGGTGCAACAGCGCGTCGACAAGCTGAAAGCGCCTATCCTGTGCTTCGTCGGTCCTCCGGGCGTGGGCAAGACTTCGCTGGGCCAGTCCATCGCCCGCGCGACGAACCGCAAGTTCGTGCGCATGGCCCTGGGCGGCGTGCGCGACGAGGCGGAAATCCGCGGCCACCGCCGTACCTACATCGGCTCGATGCCGGGCAAGATCCTGCAATCGCTGTCGAAAGTCGGCGTGCGCAACCCCTTGTTCCTGCTCGATGAAGTCGACAAGATGGGCGCCGATTTCCGTGGCGATCCATCCTCGGCCCTGCTGGAAGTGCTTGATCCGGAACAGAACCACACGTTCTCCGACCATTACATCGAAGTCGATTTCGACTTGTCCGACGTGATGTTCGTGGCGACGTCGAACTCGTACAACATTCCGCCAGCCTTGCTTGACCGCATGGAAGTGATCCGCCTGTCCGGCTACACGGAAGATGAAAAGACCAGCATCGCGCAGCGGTATTTGCTGCCGAAGCAGATCAAGAACAATGGCTTGAAGGAAGAAGAAATTTCAGTGGCCGAATCGGCGCTGCGCGACATCATCCGCTACTACACGCGGGAAGCGGGCGTGCGTTCGCTCGAGCGTGAAGTGTCGAAGATTTGCCGCAAGGTGGTCAAGATGCTGCTGCTGAAGAAATCCGACAAGAAAGTCATCGTCAATTCGAAGAACCTGGATAAATTCCTCGGTGTGCGCCGCTATGATTTCGGTGTCGCCGAGAAAGAAAACCAGGTGGGCCAGGTGGTCGGTCTGGCATGGACGGAAGTGGGCGGCGATCTGCTGACCATCGAAGCCGTGTCGATGCCGGGCAAGGGCGGCGTCATCCGCACGGGTACGCTGGGCGACGTGATGAAGGAATCGATCGAAGCGGCCCGCACCGTCGTGCGCAGCCGTTCCGCGCGCCTGGGCATCAAGCCGGACGTGTTCGAGAAGAGCGACATCCATATCCACGTGCCGGAAGGCGCGACACCGAAGGACGGTCCTTCGGCGGGCGCGGCCATGACGGTGGCGATGGTGTCGGTCTTCACGGGCATTCCCGTGCGCGCCGACGTGGCGATGACGGGTGAAATCACCTTGCGCGGCGAAGTGCTGCCGATCGGCGGCTTGAAAGAGAAGCTGCTGGCGGCCCATCGCGGCGGCATCAAGACGGTGCTGATCCCCGAGCAGAACGTGAAGGACCTGGCCGAAATTCCGGACAACGTCAAGAACAAGCTCGAGATCGTGCCGGTGCGCTGGATCGATAAAGTGCTGGAAATCGCTCTCGAACGCATGCCTGAACCGTTGACGGAAGTCGCTGCCGTGGAGGCTGTCACGGCAGCGGCGGCCAAGCCTGATGCGGCTGGCGAGGTAGTAAAACACTAACGTTTTCTCCCTGTTTTCCCCAAACAAGCGCTTTTAGAGCGCTTGTTTTATATTGAAACGTGAATTGCGCCCCCAAAGCGCTTGACACATATACAGTGTGGCTTGTTTAATACGCCTGCACATTTTTTTCGCCGGACAGCTGTGGTGCCAAAAGTGCCGCAACGATACGGTAAACGTTTTATACCTTTGTAATTGGGGATGCTAGTGAACAAGACTGAATTGATCGACCACATTGCTGAAAAAGCTGACATTTCCAAAGCCGCCGCTGCGCGCGCACTCGACGCTGTTATCGGCGGCGTGACGGAAACTTTGAAAAACAACGACAGCGTGACGCTGGTTGGTTTCGGCACTTTCTCGGTCAGCGAACGCGCTGAGCGTACCGGCCGCAATCCGCGTACCAAAGAAGCGATCACGATCGAAGCTGCAAAAGTTCCAAAATTTAAAGCTGGTAAAGCTTTGAAGGATGCTGTAAACTAACGGACTTCGGTGAGGTGACAATCACCGGAAACATTTGGCGGCGCTTTCGGGTGCCGCGATTTCAGGATCGACGTTCCTTGAGTGGCGGTCCTGAAAACAAATGCAAGTAGTACTGTGTATTTTTCGGAGTGGTAGTTCAGTTGGTTAGAATGCCGGCCTGTCACGTCGGAGGTCGCGGGTTCGAGTCCCGTCCGCTCCGCCAAAAAAATACGCTATTAAGGAGTGGTAGTTCAGTTGGTTAGAATACCGGCCTGTCACGTCGGGGGTCGCGGGTTCGAGTCCCGTCCGCTCCGCCAGAATATAGAAACCCGCGCTGCTGAATAAGCAGCGCGGGTTTTTCTTTTATGCGCCCGATTATCTTGGCGCGCCGCCGCATTAAATCTCCGCAGTGCCGGCTTGAATAAGCAAGGCGTCCGCATTTAAATCCCCTTTAAGCTGGAACGGGTTTAATGGCCGGGCTCGGCGCCCGTCCGGCAATGCGCGCGCCAGCGCCGCCGGGGCAGGGCGCGGACCCTGATTTACTCTTGCTATAGCGCTATGGGCATTGTAGAATCAGGAGATAATGGCTTGGGCGTCAGAATCCTGCTTTAGTTCCAGCGCCAAGTTGTTGAATCTAAAGGGGAAGTGGACATCTGTCCCGTCCATTCCGCCGAAGAAATCAAGGCGAACGCATGTTCGCCTTTTTTTATAGTGATCCACTCATCCCGAATTGGCTGACCATGTTTGAATTTATTCGTACCCATCGACGCTTCATGCAGTTTCTCTTGATGCTGGTGATCGTCCCGTCTTTTGCACTGGTCGGTATCAGCGGCTACCAAAGCTTCGGCGACGGCGCGAACACCATCGCCAAGGTCGGCGACCAGGTGATCACGCAGCAGCAATATGAAGAAGCGCAACGCCAGCAGATCGACCGCTACCGCCAGATGATGGGCGAGCAGTTCGACCAGAAAATGTTCGATACGCCGGAAGCGCGCCAGAGCATCCTCGACAACCTGATCGCCGAGCGCGCCGTGGCCGCCGAAGTGGGCCGTAGCCACCTGGTCATCAGCGATGCCGTGCTGCAAAAGGAAGTGCTGGACATCCCCGGCTTGACCCTGCCAGACGGCAAGTTCGACCTGGAGCGCTACAAGGCCATGCTGGCCGCGCAAGGCATGACGCCGCAGATGTACGATGCGCGCCGCCGCAGCGACCTGGCCCTGCAGCAACTGGCCGGCGCCGTGCAAGGCACCGCGTTTGCCCCGAACACCGTCACCAAGCGCCTGTCGGACATCACCTCGGAAGAGCGTGAAGTGCAGGAACTGCTGCTGCCGATCGCCCAGTACGTGTCGGAGGTCAAGGTGACGGATGCCATGGTCAAAGCCTTCTACGACAAGAACGGCAAGTTCTTTGAAATCCCGGAACAGGCAAAAATCGAATACGTCGTGCTCGACGACAGCGCCGCCGGCGAACAGGTCGACGTCACCGACGCCGACGTGACCAGCTACTACACGAAGAACCAGAAAGCCTACACGACGGAAGAAGCGCGCCAGGCCAGCCATATCCTGGTTGCTGTGAAGAAAGACGCATCCGCCGCCGACAAGGCCGCCGCCAAGGCCAAGGCCGACGCCATCCTGGCAGAAGTGCGCAAGGCGCCAGCCACCTTCGCCGCCGTGGCGAAAGCCAAGTCGGAAGATCCTGCCTCTGCGGAACAGGGCGGCGACCTGGGCGTGATCGGCAAGGATGGCTTGCCAGCGCCGCTGCTCAATGCCGTGTCCAAGCTCAAGCAGGGCGAAATCAGCGATGTCGTCGCCTCCGACTTCGGCTACCACATCCTGACCGTCACCTCGCTCAAGCCACAGCACGTCAAGGCGCTGGACGAAGTGCGCGGCGAAATCACGGCCGACCTGCGCAAGCAGTTTGCTGCCAAGAAATACTCGGAAATGGCCACGGCCTTTACCGAAACCGTCTATGACCAGGCCGATAGCCTGAAGCCAGCCGCTGACAAGCTGAAACTGAAAGTGGAAACCGCCGCCAACCTGTCGCGCACGCCGTCGCCGGCACTGGGCAACGCGCCGTTCAACAACGCCAAGTTCCTGGCCGCCATCTTTTCGAACGATTCGCTGAAGAACAAGCGCAACACGGAAGCCGTGACCGTCGCACCGAACGTGCTGATCGCTGGCCGCGTGGTGGAATTCAAGCCGGCATCGAAGCGTCCGCTGGCCGAAGTCGAAGCGATGATCCGTCAGCGCGTGACCATGGAAGAAGCGGAAAAACTGGCGAAGAAAGCGGGCGAAGCCAAGCTGGCCGCCTTGAAGGCATCGGGTGACGCCACCGGTTTCGGCGCCGCGCAATGGGTATCGCGCAGCAAGCTGGACGGCATCAACCGCGCCGCCATCGCGCAAGTCATGAAGGCTGACACCAGCAAGCTGCCAGCGTACGTGGGCGTCGACCTGCCAGCGCTGGGCTACGGCATCTACCGCATCGCCAAGGTGCAGCAGCCTGAGCAAGTAGACGCGGCGCGCCGCCAGCAAGAGAAAGACCAGATCAGCGGCATCCTGGCCCAACAGGAAATGTACGATTACGTCGAGTACCTGAAAGCCAAGGCCAAGGTCAAGATCGTCAAGCCATTGACGGCACCCGCCGCCGCACCGGAAGCGCCGTAATTAGTTTCCATGCATAAAAATAGCCGCTCTTGAGCGGCTATTTTTTTGTCTGCGAGTTGTGAACCTTGTTTAGCCCAAGGGCGCAAGACCGGGGTCGGACCCTCAGGGTCCGACCCCGGTAGCTCGGCCTCCGGGGTGAAAATTGAGTGAGCTTCCGAGCCGGCTTACCTGGCCCCCAGCAGCGGCGCCAAACGCGGCCAGATGTTTTTCAGGATCGCCGGATGCGCCTGCGCATTCGGGTGCATGCGGTCGGCCTGGAACAGCTGCGGCTGGTCGGCGATGCCTTCGAACATGAAGGGCACCAGCGGCGCCTGCCATTCCTTGGCCAGCTTGCCGTATATGGCATAGAACTTGTCGCCATAGTCGCGGCCATAGTTCGGCGGCATGCGCATGCCGACCAGCACCACTTGCGCGCCCGCTTTCTTCGACGCTTCGCCCATGGCGCGCAGGTTGGCCTCGGTGGCGGCCAGCTGCAAGCCGCGCAAGCCGTCGTTGGCGCCCAGTTCGATCAGCACGACGTCCGGCTGGTGCTTGGCCAGCAGGGCAGGCAGGCGGGCGCGGCCGCCGCTGGTGGTCTCGCCGCTGATGCTGGCGTTGACGATGCGCGTGTCGTTGTTTTGCGCCTTGAGCCGCTGTTCCAGCAGCGCCACCCAGCCCGTGCCGCGTGCCAGCCCGTACTCGGCCGAGAGGCTATCGCCGAGCACCAGCAGCGTTTTTGGTGCAGAATAGGCGTTCGTCATGCCTGCCCCCAGGAGCAGTATAGCCGCAGGAAGCAAGGACAGGGTTCGCC
>CAUSDR010000320.1:0-6764 GCA_963530105.1 uncultured Janthinobacterium sp. | reverse complement strand
CCTGTCCGCCTTGCAGGTGATACCGAAGGATTTGTACGAGGCGGCCACCATCGATGGCGCCTCCAAGCGCCAGCAGTTCTGGTACATCACGCTGCCGCAGCTGCGCCCCATGATCTACCTGGCGGTGACCCTCACCATCATGGGCAACCTGCAGCTGTTCGAGGAACCGTTCGTGCTGGTGGCCGAATCGAGCGGCGTGAGCCAGTCCGTGATGACGACGGCCATCTTCGTCTACAAGACGGCGTTTTCCTCGGGCGACTTCGGCACGGCGTCGGCCATTTCCTGGCTGCTGTTCCTGATCATCGCCAGCACCACCTGGGTCAACAACCGCATCTTCAGCCGCAACGAACGTCAAGAACGCAAGGAGGCCAAATGAACACTACCCGCTGGACGGCCTATGCCATGGTGGCCATCGGCGCCCTGATCATGGTCGCGCCCTTCTATTTCATGTTCGTCTTCGCCACGCACACGAGCGCCGAAATCTACAGCATGCCGCCGCCGCGCTGGTTCGGCGCGGCCCTGCTGCGCAACCTGGAACTGCTGCAGGAGCGCCTGCCATTCTGGCGCAACATCGGCATCAGCCTGTACGTGGCCCTGATGACGACGGCGCTCACCCTGTTCTTCTGCTCTCTGGGCGGCTATGCCTTCGCCATGTACGAGTTCCGCTTCAAGCGGCCCCTGTTTACGCTGGTGATGGCGTCGATGATCATCCCCTCGTTCATGAACATGATCCCCACCTTCATGCTGATGGATTTCCTCGGCTGGCTGGACCAGCCGCGCGCCCTGTACGTGCCGGGAGCGGCCGGCGCGCTGGGCATTTTCCTCATGCGCCAGTACATCGGCACGGCCATCCCGAAGGATTTGATCGAGGCGGCGCGCATCGACGGCTGCGGCGAATTCGCCATTTACTGGCGCGTCGTGCTGCCGCTGATCGGCCCCGCCATGGGCACCCTGGGCCTGATTACCTTCATCAATTCCTGGAACAATTTCATCACGCCGCTGGTGGTCATGCGCTCGGTCGAGAACTACACCATCCCGCTGGCCCTGCGCAGCATGCAGGCGCCGAACAACACGGAGTGGGGCGCCCTGATGACGGGCGCCGCCATCGCCGTGCTGCCGCTGCTGCTGATGTTCTTTGTCGCCTCGAAGCGCCTGATCGAAGGCCTCACGCAAGGCGCCGTCAAGGGCTGATGCACTCACTTATTTCAACCCCTCACACTGATACCACCACCATGCATAACGACGACATCGACAGCAACTTTCCCGCCACCTTCACCTGGGGCGTGGCCACCAGCGCCTACCAGATCGAGGGCGCCGCCGCCATTGATGGCCGCGGCCCGTCCATCTGGGATACCTTCAGCCACACGGACGGCAAGATCATCGACGGCAGCAATGGCGACGTCGCCTGCGACCACTACCACCGCTACGCAGACGATGTGGAGCTGATCGCCGCGCTGGGCGTGAACGCCTACCGCTTTTCCATGTCCTGGTCGCGCGTGCAGCCGGCCGGTTCCGGCGCCTGGAACGAGGCGGGCTTCGACTTTTATGCGCGCCTGCTCGACGCCCTGGCCGCCAAGGGCCTCGACGCCCACCTGACGCTGTACCACTGGGACTTGCCGCAAGCCTTGCAGGACGAGGGCGGCTGGCTCAATCGCGCCACCTGCTACCACTTTGCCGTCTATGCGGCCGAGGTGGCGCGCCGCTTCGGCCACAAGGTCGCCAGCATCGCCACGCACAATGAACCGTGGTGCACGGCCGTGCTGGGCCATGGCACGGGCCAGTTCGCGCCCGGCATGGCCGATCCGGCCGCCGCCGTGCAAGTGTCGCACCATCTGCTGCTGTCGCACGGCCTGGCCATGCAAGCCATGCGCTCGGTGAACGCGCCGGCCAAGCTGGGCATCGTGCTCAATCAGTGGACGGCCACGCCGGCCACCGACAGCGCCCAGGACCGCGCCCTGGCCGAACTCGAATATGCGCGCTCGGTGCAGTGGTACATGGACGCCATCTTCAAGGGCCGCTACCCGGCACTGGCTCTGAAACATCCGGACGCTTCCTCTTTGGCCATCTTTGAAAACGATTTCATCGATATCAAACAGCCCATCGACTTCCTTGGCGTGAATTACTACACGCGCGCCTACGTGAGCGCCGAGACGCCGCCGCGCAAGCCGGAATGCAAGCTGGGCGTCAACGACATGGGCTGGGAAACCTACCCGCAAGGCTTGACGGAACTGCTGGTGGGCCTGCACCGCGAATACCGGCTGCCGCCCGTCTACATCACGGAAAACGGCATGGCCGTCGCCGACAAGCCCGTCGACGGCAAGGTCCACGACCAGCCGCGCATCGAGTACGTGCAGCTGCACCTGGAGGCCTTGCGCGCCGTGATCGCCCAGGGCATCGACGTGCGCGGCTATTTCTACTGGAGCCTGATGGACAACTTCGAGTGGAACTCGGGCTACGCCAAGCGCTTCGGCATGCTGTACGTCGACTACGCCACGCAGCAGCGCAGCTTCAAGGACAGCGCCCTGTGGTACCGCGATTTCATCGCCGCCCAGCGCGCCGCGCATGCCGACGCGCCGGCCCTGGCAGGGGAGCACTGAGATGGCCGCCATTTCCCTGCGCGGCATCCGCAAGACCTATGCCGACGGCCCGGAAATCGTCAAGGGCCTGGACCTCGACATCATGGATGGCGAATTCATGGTCTTCGTCGGGCCATCGGGTTGCGGTAAATCAACCCTGCTGCGCATGATCGCGGGCCTGGAAGACATCAGCGCGGGCCAGCTGCGCATCGGCGACCTGCTGGCCAACGACGTCGCGCCGGCAGAGCGGGGCATCGCCATGGTCTTCCAGAGCTATGCCCTGTATCCGCACATGTCGGCGCGCGACAACATGGGCTTTGCCCTGAAACTGGCCGGCAGGGCCGAAAACGAAGTGCGCGCCGCCGTCGGCAAGGTGGCGGAGATTTTGCAGATCACGCACCTGCTCGACCGCAAGCCGAAGGCCCTGTCGGGCGGCGAGCGCCAGCGCGTGGCGATCGGCCGCGCCATCGTGCGCCAGCCCAAGGTATTCCTGTTCGACGAACCCTTGTCGAACCTCGACGCCTCCCTGCGCGTGCAGACGCGCATCGAGCTGGCCAAGCTGCACCAGGAGCTGGGCACCACCATGATCTATGTCACGCACGACCAGGTGGAAGCCATGACGCTGGGTGACCGGGTCGCCGTCTTCCACGGCGGCCACCTGGAGCAGGTGGGCGCGCCTCTGGCCCTGTACCGCCATCCGGCCAGCCAGTTCGTCGCCGGCTTCATCGGCGCGCTGCGCATGAACTTCTTGCCGTGCGCCGCCGTGCCGGCCCTGGCCCGCCAGCTGGGCGGCGCGGCCGGCATGCTGGTCGGCATCCGCCCCGAGCACCTGCGCCTGGTGCCGCGCGGGGAAGGCTATGGGGCCACCGTCAGCCTGATCGAGCAGCTGGGCGACGCGCAGATCATCCACGCCACGCTGGACGAGCGCATCGACGGCCACCCCCACTCGGTGGCCATCAAGCTGCACGGCGAGGCGCGCCACAGCCTGGCGCAGGGCAGCGGCATCGGCTTTGCGCCGGAAGAGGGCCATGCCTTTTTGTTCGACACGGGCGGGCGCGCCGTGGCCACCCACTGACCGGCAGGGAGGCCCCATGACCCGAGCTTGACACCCAAAAAATGTGCAGCAGTAGCCAAAGAGCTATGTGATCATCATTCAACCAGCGGTACAGGAGACAAAAACAATGCAACAGCTTAAACGCAATACCATCGCCCTCAGCCTGGCGCATGCGACATTCGCCCAGTTCATCCTGCTGGGCAGCGGCGCCGCCCTGGCGCAGCAAGCCGATACGGCCGCGCCAGCCGCTGAAACGGCGCCGCCTTCGGCCGAGCAGATGGACCGTATCGTCGTCACGGCCACGCGCCGCAACACCTTCGTGCAGGAGACGCCGCTGGCCGTCACCGCCTTCAACCAGGACACCCTGCAAAACAATCAAGTGAAAGACCTGGCCTCGCTGGCCACCATGGTGCCCAGCCTCGTCGTCGAGCAGCATGGCGACTCGGGCGGCGTGCACGTCTACATGCGCGGCGTGGGCTCGGCCAACCACACGGAGCTGGGCGACCCGGCCGTCGCCTTCTATGTCGATGGCGTGTACTCGCCGCGTCCGCAGGGCGCCACGGCGCTGATGTACGACCTCTCCCACGTGGAGGTGGCGCGCGGCCCGCAGGGCACGCTGAATGGCCGCAATTCCACGGCGGGCGCCGTCAACCTGGTGTCGGCCGCGCCGAACACCGCGAAGTTCATGGCCTCGGCCGGCATCACCGTGGGCGACTACCGCCACCTGCAGACGCAGGGCATGATCAACATTCCATTTTCCGACGACGTGGCGCTGCGCATCGCCGCCATCAAGGATAGCCACGACGGCACGGTGGACTTCCGCCGCGGCTCGAACGTCATGCCGGGCACGGCCAAGTATGGCGCCGGCGACCAGATGGGCGTGCGCGCCTCCTTGCTGTGGAAGTTCACGCCGCAGCTGCGCGGCACCTTCATCGCCGACTACTTCCTCGACCAGGGCGCCGGCAACGTCTTCCTGGCGGCCGAACCGAAGCCCGGCGAAAAACTGCGCTCGGCCTTGATCGACACGCCGGGCACGCTGGACCAGTCCATCCTCACCTACAAGGGCAAGCTCAATTACAAGCCGACGGATGCGCTTGATTTTACTTACCTGGGCAGCTGGAGCCGCTACAAGCGCCAGAACAGCAACGACGCGGACGCGGGCCTGTTCCCCGGCTTCAAGTCGGAAAACCGCACGGACTGGGCGCAGTTCGACAGCTATTCGCACGAGCTGCAGGCGCGCTCGGACGACGAGGCGCCATTCCAGTGGGTGGCGGGCCTGTTCCTCTTCAATGAAAAGAACAAGGTGCGCTTCGATATCGACCGCAGCCAGATTTCGCAGGCCGCCGTGCAGCAGGATATCGCCAACGGCGCGGTGATCTTCGTGCAGCCCACCGTGGGCCAGTACGCCTCGTCGATGTCCTTCATCCAGGGCGACCGCCAGCTCAAATCGAAAGCCGTGTTCGGCCAGGTGAGCCAGCAAGTGACGGACCAGATCAAGCTGACGGCCGGCGCGCGCTACACGAAAGACCATAAATTCGACATCGGCGGGCAGAACTGGGCGTGCCCGAACTGGCCCGCGAACACGCCGCTGGGCACCACCGTGCTCACTCCGGAGCAGATGGCGCAGCTGGTCACGCCGGGCACGGGCCTGGCCAACACGCACAATATCGGGCCGGGCGGCGCCATCACGGCGGCCACCTGCGGCAATACGCCGGGCGACAACACGGCCGACCTGAAGTACGGGCAAGCCACCTGGCTGGGCCGCATCGAGTACAAGCTGCGCCCCGACATCTTGCTGTTCGGCTCCGTGACGACGGGCTTCCATTCGCCCGCCATGGGCGACGGCGGCGCCACCACCAAGCCGGAAAAACTGACCAGCTATGAAATCGGTTTCAAATCGGACTTGCTGAACCGCGAACTGACGCTCAACCTCGATGCCTTCGTGATGAAGTACAAGGACAAGCTCGAATCGCAGGTGGTCAACAGCGTGCTGGCCAACTTCAACGCGGCGGGCGCCACCGTCAAGGGCCTGGAAGCGGAATGGGTGTGGCGTCCGACGAAGGTGGACCGCCTGACGGGCAACGCCACCTGGCTCAAAGCCGTGTACGACGATTTCCTCTCGTGCGACGTGGATGCGGCGCGCGCGAACGGCCAGGCCTGCGGTTCGACGGCGCCGCTGGTGAACGTGGGCGGCAGCACCATGAAGCATGCGCCGAAGTTCTCCACCACGGTGCAGTACGAGCATGATTTCAATGTCGCCGGCGGCCAGCTCACGCCGCGCGCCTCGGTGCACTACGAAACCATGTCGTATGTGGGGGCGGGCGCGTTCAACGGCGACGTGCCGGGCCACGCTGGCGTCAAGCGCCAGGAAGCCTACACCACGCTGGACCTGAGCCTGCGCTTCCAGCCGGCCAACAAGGCATATACGGTGGAAGCGTTCGTGCAGAACGCCACCGACAAGGCCGTCAAGCTCGACGTGCTGGAACTGTGCACGGACGTGGGCATGCCATGCCAGCCCACGCAGCAGATCTACGGCGCCTTCTACAACGCGCCGCGCACGTTTGGCGCGCGCGTGTCGATGAAGTTCTGATGGCGTAGGGGGAAAGAGCAGTCGCAGTTGCAGTCCACTCAGTAGGGCAGGTGTTGGGCCGGGGAGCTTCCCCGGCCTTTTTTATGCCAGCGCTTGTTCCAGCGCTTGTTCCGCGTTTATTCCAGGCTCGCCTGCACGCTGGCGATGCCGACCTGCGCGCTGCCTTCGGCCAGGCGCACGTTGACGTTCTGGCGCGCCTGCAGCTGCGCGGGCGAGCGCACGATGGCGCCTTTTTCGTCGCGCAGGATGGCATAGCCCCGTTCCAGGGTGCGCTGCGGGTTCAGCAGCTCCAGTTGCGCCGCCAGGCCGTCGAGGCGGTGGCGCCGCTGCGTCAGCTGCTGCGCCATGGCCGCGCCGCTGCGGCGCTGCATTTCCAGCAGGCGGGCGCGCGGCGCCGTGACGTCGGGGCGCAGGTTGGCCCAGCGCGAACGCAGGCGTTCCAGCGCGTGCTGCGACTGGTTCAGCGGCGCGCGCGCCGCATGCGTCATGGCCGTGGACATGGCCAGCAGCTGCAGGCGCTGCTGCTGCAGCTGCGCCTTGGGAT
>CAUSDR010000319.1:0-6816 GCA_963530105.1 uncultured Janthinobacterium sp. | reverse complement strand
GCAGCCTGACGGCCAGGATGGAGCAGGGCGCAGCCCGCCTGGGGCAGGCAGCACGTTTGCTGGCGGGGGCGGCAGGCAGCGACTGCGACGCCATGCGCTATGAAATCCGGTTTCCCGGTGCCGCTTGATGCGCCGCAACTGGCCGCTGGTAAATGTATGAATACTGATGAGCTTGGGACGATGTGTATCGGCATTCAGGGAGAGTGAATGGATAGCGCGGACGAATTCATGCAATTCATGCAGGCGGCGAAGGAGTTGAACTCCGGTAACCGGCCGTTGCGCCTGCGGCTGGCGTATGCGGACGGCGTCAACGACGATGTCCTGTTGCCGCAGCAGGTAGACGGCCGCGAAGCCATTTGCGCCAGCCTCGAGTACACCATACGTTGCGTCTCGCTCGATGCGCATTTGCCGCTCAAGCAGTTCATCGGCGTCCCGGCGGAGTTGCAGATTGTCACCGATATGGGGCAATTGCGCAGCGTGTGCGGCATCGTCGCGCAGGCTTCCGCCGGGCTGAGCGATGGCGGCCTCGCCACCTACCAGCTGGTGCTGCACGATACGCTGACGTTGATGGAGAAACGCCGCAACACGCGGGTTTTTCGTGGCAAGACGGAGCTGGAGATCGTCGAATTGCTGATTGCCGAATGGCGGCTAGGCAACACCATCATCGGCGCCACGTTTGCTTGCAAAATCGATCAGGCCCTGGCCGGCCGTCCTTTTCCGGCCCGTGAATTGACCATGCAGCACAATGAATCCGATGCCGCATTCATCCGGCGCCTGCTGCGGCGGCGCGGCATTTCCTGGGTCATCCAGCCTGGCGCCGCGCAAAGCGGGGCGTCCGACGCCATGCCGTCGCACGTCCTGTTGCTGTTCGATGATGGCGGCCGCCTGCCGGAGAATGTGGCGCCCGTGATCCGCTACCACCGCGCCGACGCCACCGAAGAGAGCGATACCATCACGGCCTGGGGCGCCGTGCGCACCTTGCAAGCCGGCAGTGCCGGCTACCACAGCTGGGATTATGCGGCGCCGCGCAACCGCCAGTTCATGCAGGTGGACGCTGGCGGGATGGCGGATCAGGGGGCCAGCGGCAATAGTTTTGCCGCCAGCCTCGACGATTATTCTGTGGCGACGCCGCACCTGGGCAATGATGCTGAGGATTTTCGACAGCTGGGTTTGCTGGCGATGGCGCGCCACGATGTGGAAACCAAGTGTTTTCATGGCGAGGGCGTGGTGCGTTCGATGTGCGCGGGCCAGCAGTTCAGCCTGGAAGGTCATCCCGAGATCGACCAGCATCGGCCGGATGGCCGGCGTTTCCTGGTCACGGCATTGGAAGTGCATGCCAGCAACAATCTGCCGCAAGCCCTGGATGCGCGCATCGCGCGCCTGTTCGCCGCCAGCGCTTGGCCGGGGCAAGAAACATTCGGGCCGCAAACGCCGCGTTATCGCATGCGCTTCAGTTGCGTGCGCGCCAGCGTGGTCCTGGTTCCCGCATTCGATCCGCAGCGCGACGTGCCCCAGCCGCAACTGCAAAGCGCCATCGTCGTCGGGCCCAGCGGCGAAGAAGTGCATTGCGACGAGCAAGGGCGCATCAAGGTGCGCTTTCCCGCCACCCGCGCCGCCGACCATGCGCATGCGCAAGGTTCCGGCGCCTCGGACACGGAGCGCGACACGGCCTGGCTGCGCGTCGTCAGCAACTGGGCTGGCGATGGACAGGGCAGCGCGCACCAGTGCGGCACCTTGGCCTTGCCGAGAGTCGGGTCGGAAGTGCTGATCGGGTTTTTGGCGGGCGACCCCGACCGGCCCATTGTGCTGGGACAATTGTTCAACGCCGTGGCGCCGCCACCGGCGCTCAGCAAGCGCGGCGCGCTGCCGGGCAACCGCTACCTGGCGGGCATGCGCAGCCGCGAAGTGCGCGGCCAGGGCGGCAATCAGCTGCGTTTCGACGATACTCCCGGACAGATCAGTGCCCAGCTGGCCAGCGATCACGCCGCCACCGAGCTTAACCTGGGCTTCCTCGTCGAGCCGCGCGCAGGCGGCGCGGGCCGGCAGCGCGGCGATGGTTTCGAGTTGCGCAGCGATCATGGCGGCGCCGTGCGCAGCGGCAAGGCACTGCTGCTGTCGGCCTGGCGGCGGCTCGACGCCACAGGCGGCCAGTTATCGGCCGAGGAGCATGTGGCCCTGATGCAGGAGTGTTTGAACCTGTTCAAATCGTTGAGCGAATACGCTGGCGCGCACCAGGCGCTGCCGGTCGACGTGGCGCCCGCCGCTGCTTTGAAAGAGGCGGTGGCTGCTGCCGTGGCGCCCACGGCCAGCTTGACGGCGCCCGCGGGGCTGGCGCTGAGCAGCCCGAAGACCATCGTCAGCTACGCCGGCGTGAATGTCGACACGGTGGCGCAGCAGCATGTGCACGTGATCGCGGGCCAGCGCTGCAGCGTACAGGCCGGCGATGGCGTATCCGTGTTTGCCCACAAGGGCGGTATCGCCCAGATCGCGCACCATGGCAAATTTCTCATGCAGAGCCAGTTTGACGAGATGCAGCTGAACGCCGCCAAGGCCCTGAAATTGACGGCCAATACCCGCCTGATCGGCATGGCGCAGGATGAAATCACGTTCATGACGGCCGGCGGCGCCTATCTGAAACTGGCGGGCGGCAGCGTGGAACTCGGTGGTCCGGGTGCGCTGACCATCAAGACCGACGGCCATCACTGGAATGGTCCGGCCAGCAGCAAGGCTGAATTGCCGAGCTTTGACGAGGGCGACCTTGGCCGCATGCCACAGGTGCTTTCCGGCCTCGATGGCAGTCCCGTCAGTGGTGTCAAGATCGTCGTCGAGCGCGAGGATGGCGCGCAGCAAGTGGTCGATGCCGACAGCGAAGGCAAGGGCGCGGCCATCGTGGGCGACAGTCTGGAAAAACTCAAGGTGCGTATTTTCAGGCCGCGCGACTGAGCATCGATATTGCACGTTCTGCGTCATGAATGGGAGTCAAGCATGAGTGTACACAAGCCCAAGGCGGGTTCCTTGCCCTTCGATGAAAGCAAATACCTGCAGATAGGCGAAAAAGACGGCCTGCTGCGCTTCGACCATGACACGCTGCCGATTACCACGCGCCTGCCTTTGCCGGGCATCATGATCTTCGTGCATGGCGTCAACTCCGATGGCGAGTGGTATGACGAGGCTGAAACCGGTCTGTGCGCGGGATTGAATGCACGCCTGCACCGGCGCGTACACGATGCCGGGCGCGGCGCCCAGGAGGGCATCGCCATGACGCCGGCCCGCTATTTGCAGCAGCTGACGCGCGACGGCTTCATCAATCCCCTGATGAAACCGAGAAGCTTCATGGAGGGCGATGGCTATTCGCCCGTGATCCGCTTTCGCTGGGGTTACGCAGCCAATGATATCGAGTTGCAGACGTATGGCGACGGCATTTTCCTGAACGAGCAGAATTACTGGGGTGGCGGACCGTTCGCCAATGGCTGCAGTTCCCTGCCGGACTTGTGGGGTGAAGGCTTGTCGGACCAGCTGTTTCTGTGGATGCAGATCCAGCACATGAATCCGACCAATGACAGGCAGGTGTACGCCTGCCCGCCAAGGCCGTATTTCGTGCTGGCCGCCTACCGCCTGGCGCGGCTGATCGAGGCCATCCGGAAAAAGCAGGCCGATGTGCCGATCACCATCGTATGCCATAGCCAGGGCAATATGGTCAGCATGGCGGCGGCCTTTCTGGGTGAACGCCTGCCCAAGGTGGCGGACTCTCAAGGCAGGATGTGGCCTTGCATTGCCGACAATTATGTCCTGTGCAATTCGCCGTACAGCGTGGTGGAAGACAACATGGCGGAGAACTGGACGTCGTCGAATCTGACGGCGGCCGACGGCAGCACTGGCCGCCAGACGGCCGCGGCGCGCTTTGACACGCTGGCGGCCTTCTTTGCCCTCATCGGCGAGCGGCGCGCCGCACAATGGCCAGCCGGGAAAATCGACCAGGCCATGAGCAGTGCGCACCACCCGTTCAAGGCGCAGCACGATATTGACAGTTATGGCGTGCGGGGCGCGACCGTGGGACGCGTGACCCTGTATTGCAATCCGCACGACCAGGTGATTTCATCATTGACGGTGCAAGGCATCGGCTGGCGCGGCCTGGCCGGCCCTGTGCTGGACAAGAATGGCCTGCCGAAGAAAGACCGCCAGGGCAAGCTCGATCCGGGTGAAATCGCCAGAGCGGGCGGGGAGGGAATATTGACCCAGCGCGTGTTTGCCGAGGGTTTTCCCGTCGGCGTAAAAGGCGCGTACGACTACTGGGGCGACCATCGTCCTGCCATCGATTTTGGCAGCGACCATTTCTGGAATCCGCCTTCCATGATTTCCACCTATAGCGTGGAAAAGGGGGTGGAAGCGCAAGAGAACTGGCTGTTCCGGATACTCACCGTGGCGTTTGCGCCCATCGCCATCATGGCCACCGCATTGATGCGCAAGCGTATCAATGCCTCGCCCGACAAGTACTGGAAAATCCCGCTGGAAGCGCCCGACCTGCCGGAGACCTTCTTTCCGCAGGCGAAGTTATTTGGCGAGATCTGCCCCAGCTTTGACATGGGCCTGCATCCGCATGGCTGGAATCGCAACAAGGATGCCGCCCATCCGGCGGGCGACCCGTTCCATGGCGAGCGCGAGCTGGAGATACCGCGCGGTGGCCTGCATGGCGAACAACAGCGCACCGATGCGGCGCGCGGCAACGAGGCGAGCGAAGCGGCCCTGCAATACGAATACCACGCTTCCCTGCGCATGATGGCCAAGCGCGAAGGCAAGGTCGAGAAAGGCAAACAAGTCACGGAAGAAGACCATCCCGAGACGGCAAGCGCGCAATACACGGCATGGCGCCAGCGGAAAATCCAGGCGGGACTCGCTGGCAACGTCGGCACGTATGCCACCGATCACTCCACCATCCTGACCAACAGCGAACACTCCAGAAAGGCGCTGGCGTATGACGTGGCCGTGGGCTGTTGTCATTTGCTGGAAACGGATTTGCGGGAGTTGCGGACGATGGCGGATTGGCGGTTTCTTTATGAAATTGAAGGTGATGAGGAGATAAAGAAGTTTGATGAGTACTTTATAAAAGGAAGGTTGAAAAAGAGGACTGCCCTGGAATGGGTAGGTGAGTCCGCAGAAGGTGCAATGCCAGAAAAAATAAAAAACTCACGTGAAAATGGTGGTTTTTAAAAATGGAGAAGCTCATCGTGCCTAAGAATTATATATTTACTTCTATTACTGCAGTTCTTGCGACGATAGGTCTATCGTCTTGCGCGCTGCACCCAACTTCCATTGCCGATGAAGATAAACGCAACGTACTTGATGTAGAAGCGCCATTTATAGCGCAAGTGGTGGGAGTGCAGTGGCTCAATCCCCTTCAACGCCAGGATTATCCAACTGAATGGCAACTGCTATGGACTCTTGGGAAAGTGCGTCCAAATAAAAAAGACGATATGGTAGAGCAATATCCTGCCATTTTTTCTGAGGTCAGATCTGTTTCGGGCATAGCATCGTCAAATGGTGGAAAGGGTACTTTTTTTAACTTTCACGGAAAATATTTGCGGCAGATGATTGCCAAGTTTCATGGCGTGTATTTTTCCAATCCGACCTATTTTTATAACGCCCACGACTTCAAACGCAAAAAAGGCTGGAACGAACTGGCGGGTATTCATGTTGAATATGCCTTGCCTGCAACGCGCTTTGATCCTCTCCTGGCTGGCGCCGCCCTGCGCGAGGAAATCATCGATACGTTTTCAATCGGCAATCCAAGTTTCCCCAACTCCTGGACCAAATCCACCCCGCCCGATGTGCGCGTGACGGCGGGTGGCGGGAATGCCGGATTCATTTCCCTGGCGGCCGCCCTCGATTATCTGCAGGCGCATCCGAAGGAAACGGTGTGGGTGATGAGCTGGGATGCGCCGAGTTTTCCGAAAGATGAGCAGATCAATGAAAACATGGTCTTGCTGGTGCTGGCCGGTCCCCATTACAAAACGGAGCGCGATGCGCTGGCGTGGATAGGCTATCCGGCCACGCAGCAGGTCAGCGCTTTTACGGCGGAGAAGGGCTTGCCGCCGCCCACCGTGCAGGCGTGGCAGGCGACCCTGGCGCAGGCGGCCAGCAATGGGCGCAAGCTGGACACGCAGATTGGCTATGTGATCCACGACGCGCACAATACGCATCCGGCGTCATCGGATCGCATCGCTCACCTGGCGCAAACCTTGACGATGGAATTGCCGGCCTTCGATTTTCACCGGCAGACCTTCAATACGCCGGCCTTGCTGGGCGAAATGGGCGCCGCCACGGCCCTGACGAACGTGGCGCTGGGCATCGCGCAGGCGAATCACTTTGGTCAGAACGTGCTGGTGGCGGGCACCGGCGATGCTGGCCAGACGAGCGGCGTGTTGATCTTGGCGCCGGCCAAGGTGCGGCCCATCGACCCCGTGAAACCGTGGTTCCGCGCGCGCGGCGGCGGCAATGCCTATCTGATGTGGTGGGGCATACAGCATGCCTGGGCCACGCTGGACGCGGGACAGTTCAATGAGCAGGGATATTCGAAGTAGACGATGGGAATGGCGCGCCAGATGGCGTTTTCGATGAACTGACCAGGGTGAAAAATGAACCTTCTCTTTTCCTTTCGCAACTTGGCGGTACTGCTGGCGGGCCTGGCTTTATCGGCATGCGTGACGCATCCGGCGAGCAAAGATGACCGTAAGAATGAAAAAGTAATTGCTCAGCCCTTCATGGCGCAAGTGGTGGGAGTGCAGTGGCTCAATCCCCTTCAACGCCAGGATTATCCAA
>CAUSDR010000318.1:0-6817 GCA_963530105.1 uncultured Janthinobacterium sp. | reverse complement strand
CGTATTACCTGGGCCTGATGCTGAAAAACGGCATGGGCGGGCCGCAGGATCTTCCCGCCGCCATGCGCTCGCTGGAACAGGCCGCGCGGCAGCAAGTGGCGCCCGCCATGTTCATCCTGGCGAACATGCTGCTGGAGAGCGACGCCGACGCCGCCGAGGAACAGGCGCGCCACTGGCTGGACGCCGCCTGCGAACTGGAATACCCGGAAGCGCTGCAGCAGAAATCCGTCGCCCTGGCCGAAGGGCGCATGGGCTATGCGCACAGCGAGGAACAGGCGAACCTGTACCTGAAAATGGCCACGCACGCGATGGGGCACCGCGCCGCGGAACCGTAGGTCAAGTTTCCTTCTTCGGCTTGGCCCGCAGGCTGGCCGCCGCCTCGCCGATGGCGAACGGGTCGCGCGACAGGATGGCGGCGCCCAGGTCGACCAGCCTGGCGGCCGCGCTGATGGCGGCCTTGACCTCGGCGATGCGCTTGAGTTGCTGCTTGCCCCTGGCGATGGCCGTTTCGATGTCGCCGCGGGCCTGCTCCGCGCCTTCGGCGATGAGCGTGATGCCGAAGGCGCGGAACAGCGCCACCATCTGGTCCAGGTGCTGTTCATAGCTTTCCAGCCGCGCTTGCTCGTCCGGCGACAGCGTGCCGCGCGTGCGGATGCGCAGTTCCAGCACCAGGCTCGACGCCTGCGCCAGGCTGTCGGCGATGGCGAAGTACTGCTCCTTCGTCAGTTCGGTCAGTGTGGGCATGACTTTCTCCAGGTGGGCGGCCAGTTACCAGCGGGCGGGGGCGTAGTAAACGGCTTGCCGTTGCAAGGTGTCGGCGTGGCGCGCGAACTGGGCCAGCTGGCGCTCCAGTTCCGGCGCCTGCAGGCGATCCAGATTGTCCCGCAGCGCGGCCACGCTCGCTTGCAGGGCGTCGACGGCCTGCACGTAGGCGGCGACGATCTTTTCCCTTTCCTGCAACTGCCTGCCTTCCAGGTACAGCCGCGTGCGCACGTAGTTGGCGGCCAGCGGTTCGCGCTGCGCGCTGCCATCGACGGCGCCGCGCAGCAGGGCCAGGTCGCGCAATTCGTCCTGCAGCCCCGCGCGGTAGCTGCGCTGCGCATACGCTTTCAAGGCATCGCTGATGATGTTGACGGCTTCCTGTTGCGCGAGCAGCTCGCGCAGGGCCGCTTTCTGCAGGCGCTGCGTGGCCAGGCGGCCCAGCAGGTCGCTCAGCTTGACGACCTTGGCCAGCTTGTCCGCATCAAGCAGGGGCGCGCCCGCGCCCGGCTGCGCCAGGCCGCCCAGCGCCGTGCCCAATCCCTCCAGTTCCTCCGTGTACACGGGCAGCTGTGCATCGGCCAATGCGGCCAGCGTGTGCGCATAGCGCAACAGCAGGGCATTGAGCGCGGCAACGGGCACGTTGGCCTCGGCGATGGCGGCGCAATCGCTGCGCGCCGCCTGTTCGCTCGCTTGCGCATCGAAACGCTCTGCCAGGATCAGGCGCTTGCGCATGGACTTGTCCATGCAGCTGTGCACGCTGCCAGCGACCATGGGTTCGAAGTGGACGGCCACCTTCTGCGTTTGGCTGGCGAAGCTGCGCACGGGCGCCAGGTTGCTGGCGCAGCCGCCCAGCAGCAGGCTCGACAGGGTGACGCACAGCAGGGTGGAAACGGGGAATGTCGACGGGCGCTGCATATCGCCTCCAGGCGGTGGAAGTGGCTGATGGGGCCCGCGCGTAGACGCTGGCATGGCCGAACTTAGCATGGCGGCCAGCGGCGGCCTTGCGCCAGATCAGCTCGCCATCAATCGCCCAGTTCGCTTGCCCGGCGCTGTCCCGTTTTGCCACAAGACTGTTGCACGATGGCGCAGGGTGCGCCAATTTGCGTCATATTTTTCTTACAAAAGGCTGACAAGAGGAGCTTTTTTACATGCTGCGACGCGTCATATGTTGTTGTTGCTGGGGCATGTTTACTAACCTACAATGATTTATCGATGGGGCGGTTATCCAGCGTACGACTATAAAAATAAGTGGCATTAAAAACGTTGTATCACAGGAGATGACAATGAATTTGAAACAGAAATTGCTTGTGGCAAGTTTGGTTTTGGGTTTCTCGCAAGCGGCTGTCGCAGCCGACCCCATCAAGATCGGCGTGTCCGGTCCGTTCACGGGCGGTTCCGCGCCGATGGGCGTGTCGATGCGTGACGGCGTGAAACTGGCCGTGGCGGAAATCAACGCCAAGGGCGGCGTCATGGGCCGTTCGCTGCTGCTGATCGAGCGCGACGACGAAGCCAAGAACGAACGCGGCGTGCAGATCGCCCAGGAACTCATCAACAAGGAAAAGGTCGCCGCCACCGTCGGCTACATCAACACGGGCGTGGCGCTGGCCTCGCAGCGTTTTTACCAGGAAGCGAAGATTCCCGTCATCAACAACGTGGCGACCGGTTCCATCGTCACCAAGCAGTTTGCCGACCAGCCTGAAAACTATATCTTCCGCAACGCCGCCAACGACCAGATCCAGTCGCACATGATCGTCGAGGAAGCCGTCGACCGCCGCAAGTTCAAGAAAGTGGCGATCCTGGCCGATTCCACCAACTACGGCCAATTGGGCCGCGCCGACCTGGAAAAAGCGCTCGACGCGAAGGGCATCAAGCCCGTCGTCGTGGAAAAATACAATATCAAGGACGTCGACATGACGGCCCAGCTGCTGAAAGCCAAGCAGGCCGGCGCGGAAGTGGTGCTGACCTACGGCATCGGCCCGGAACTGGCGCAGATCGCCAACGGCATGGAAAAACTGGGCTGGAAAGTGCCGCTGATCGGCAGCTGGACCCTGGCCATGGGCAACTTCATCGATAACGCGGGCAAGAACGGCGACGGCACGCGCATGCCGCAAACCTTCATCCAGGATGCCAGCACGCCAAAACGCAAGGCTTTCATCGACGCCTACGTGGCCGCGTACAAACCGTCGGGCGGGCGCATGCCGTCGGCCGTGTCGGCTGCGCAAGGCTACGATTCCATCTACCTGCTGGCAGCCGCCTTCAAGCAGGCCGGCGGCACGGACGGCCCGAAAGTGCGCGCCGCGCTGGAAAACCTGAACGAAAAAGTGGACGGCGCCGTCACCACCTATAACAAGCCCTTCAGCAAGACCAACCATGAGGCGATCACGGCCGACCTGACGGTCTTCGGCGAAGTCAAGGACGGCAAGGTCATCCTCGCCAAATAAGCCTGGCGGACGTGTGTCGCGCAGTGGCCAGCCTTGAGGAATCAGGACTGGCCATTTTTTTATCTTCCGTCCTTCGGGGAATACCATGGAAATCTTCCTGCAGCTTGTCTTCAGCGGCGTCGCGCTGGGCATGATCTATGCCGTCATCGCCTTCGGCTACCAGCTGACCTTTGCCACCTCCGGCACCCTCAATTTCGGCCAGGGCGAATCCCTGATGCTGGGCGCGCTGGTGGGCCTGTCCCTGGTGGGCAGCATCCACGGCGGCCCCTACATGAGCTATCTGCTGATGATTCCCATCGTCATCGCCTTCGGCGCCTTGCAGGGCGTATTCGTCGAATGGATCGGCGTGCGGCCCGCCATCAAGATCAAGTCCGAATTCGGCTGGATCATGTCGACCATCGCGCTGGCCATCATTTTCAAGAACGTGGCGGAAAACATCTGGGGCAAGGATGACCTGATGTTCCCGTCGCCGCTGTCGGCCGCGCCATTCCAGGTATTCGGCGCCAACGTGCAGCAGATGCAGGTGGCCGTCATCATCGGCGCGCTGGCCATCATGCTGGCCGTCGAGGTGTTCAACCGCAAGTCGATCTACGGCAAGGCCGTGGTGGCGACGGCCAACGACCGCGACGCCGCCGGCTTGATGGGCATCAACACGGGCATGGTCATCACGTTTTCCTATGCGCTGTCGTCGGCCACGGCGGCATTCGCGGGCGTGCTGGTGGCGCCGCTGACCCTGACGGGCGCCACCATGGGCGCTTCGCTGGGCTTGAAGGCATTTGCCGTGGCCATCATCGGCGGGCTGACGTCGGGCGTGGGCGCCATCGTCGGCGGCCTGATCCTGGGCATCGCGGAAACCACCACCGGCTATTACATTTCCACAGGCTACAAGGAAGTGCCCGGCTTGCTGTTGCTGCTGCTGGTGCTGGCCATCAAGCCATCGGGCCTGTTCGGCAAAGCCGCGATCAAGAAAGTCTGAGGAACACATGAACAAGAAAATCACCATGCTGGCGCTGAGCGCGGCCGGGCTGGCCGTGCTCGCGCTGTTTCCCATCGTCATCCCGAATCCGTATTACATCCACCTGGCCGAAACCATCCTGATCTACGCCATCCTGCTGTTCGGCCTCGATATCGTCGTCGGCTACACGGGGCAGGTGTCGCTGGGCCACGCCGGCCTGTTCGGCATCGGCTCGTATGCCACGGGCGTGCTGGTGTTCAAGCTGGGCGCGCCGTTCTGGCTGGCCATTCCCGCCAGCATCCTGGGCGCGGCCCTGTTCGGCGCCATCCTGGCCTTGCCGGCCCTGCGCGTGACGGGGCCGTACCTGGCCATGGTGACGCTGGCCTTCGGCACCATCGTGCAAATCCTCATCAATGAAATGAGCTTCCTGACGGAAGGGCCGATGGGCATCAAGATCCACAAGCCCGTGCTGTTCGGCCACAAATTGAGCGAAGTGGAGTACTACTACATGGTGGCCGCGCTGATGGTCATTTCGCTGGTGGTGGTGCACCGCATCCTGAAATCGAACCTGGGCCGCGCCTTCGAAGCGCTGCGCGACAGTCCCATCGCCTCCGATTGCATGGGCGTGTCCGTGTACCGCTACAAGGTGTATGCGTTTGTCATCAGCGCCGGCTTCGCGGGCCTGGCCGGCAGCCTGTATGCGTATTCGGAAGAATACATTTCGCCCAATACCTACAACTTCGAACTGACGATCCTGTTCCTGCTGGCCGTCATCATGGGCGGGCGCAAGACGCGCTCGGGCGCGCTGATCGGCGCGCTGATCGTCGTCATGCTGCCCAGCCTGCTGTCGGATATCGAACTGTTCCGCAAGATCGCCGTCGCTGCCGCCGTGCTGGGCGTGATTGGCTCGGCCGTCATGCTGGCCAAGAAGCGTTCCACCTTGCGCGGCGTGATCGTGCCGCTGGCGGCCACCATCGGCCTGGCTGCGTTTTCCTACAAGCTCGATAACATGGTCGACTGGCGCCTCACCATCTTCGGCCTGATGACCCTGTTCGTCGTCTACTACCTGCAGGATGGCATCGTCGGCTTCCTGATGAGCTTTGTGGGCAAGGGCCGCCGCCACGTGAAGGCGGTGGCGTCCAGCGGCGTGGCGCCATTCCACCACGCCCAGGGCGGGCAGCAGGGCGCCACCCTGCTGCGCGTGGAGCAGGCGCTGATGCAGTTCGGCGGCCTGAAGGCGCTGAACCAGGTGGACCTGAACGTCACGCAAGGCTCCGTGCATGGCTTGATCGGGCCGAACGGCTCGGGCAAGAGCACCATGATGAACGTGCTGACGGGGATCTACAAGCCGACGGCGGGCAAGGTGGAATTCGCCGGCGCCGTCATTTCCGGCCGCACCCCCAGCGAAATCGCCCTCGGCGGCGTGGCGCGCACCTTCCAGAACGTGCAGCTGTTCGGCGAAATGACGGCGACGGAAAACGTGCTGGTGGGCTTGCACAACACCTTCCAGTCGAACGTGCTGGACGTGATGCTGCACACGCCGCGCTACAAGCGTGAAGAGCGCCTGGCGCGCGAGCGGGCCGCCAGCATCCTGGAATTCGTCGGCCTGGCCGACCTGGCGGACGAAGAGGCGCGCAACCTGCCGTACGGCAAGCAGCGTCTGCTGGAAATCGGCCGCGCACTGGGCCTCAATCCGCGCCTGCTGCTGCTCGACGAGCCGGCGGCAGGCTTGACGGCGCCCGACATCAAGGAGCTGATGGCCATCATCCGCAAGATCCGCGAGCACGGCATCACCATCATCCTGATCGAGCATCACATGGACGTGGTGATGGCGCTGTCGGACGTGGTGACGGTGCTGGACTTCGGCCAGAAGATCGCGGAAGGCGCGCCGGCGCTTGTCCAGAGCGATCCGAAAGTGATCGAAGCCTACCTGGGCGGCAGCAGCGACGACGCCACCGCCACCACCGTACCAGCACACTGACGGGGACACCATGTTATCGATCAATAATCTGCACGCCGCCTATGGCAAAGTCGAAGTCTTGCACGGCATTTCGCTCGATGTGCCGAAAGGCAAGCTGGTGACCCTGATCGGCTCGAACGGCGCCGGCAAAACCACCACCATGCGCGCCATTTCCGGCATGCTCAAACCCAGGTCGGGCAGCGTGACCCTGGGCGGCAAGGACGTCACGGGCCTCGATTCGCACAAGATCGCGCGCGCCGGCCTGGCCCATTCGCCGGAAGGGCGGCGCGTGTTCGCCTCGATGTCGGTGACGGACAACCTGCTGCTGGGCGCCTTTCCCCGCTTTACGCGGGCGCGCCCGAAGGGCGACATCAAGCATGATCTGGAGAAGGCCATGGAACTGTTTCCGCGCCTGAAAGAGCGGCGCGACCAGCTGGCCGGCACCTTGTCGGGCGGCGAACAGCAGATGCTGGCCATGGCCCGCGCCGTGATGCTGAACCCGGAAGTGATTTTATTGGACGAGCCGTCGATGGGCCTGGCGCCGATTCTGGTGGAGGAAGTCTTCCGCATCATCACGCGGTTAAAGGCGGAAGGCGTGACCATGCTGCTGGTCGAGCAATTCGCCGCCGCCGCACTGAACGTGGCCGATTACGGCTACGTGCTGGAAAACGGCAGCATTTCCGTGCATGGCCCGGCGGA
>CAUSDR010000317.1:0-6822 GCA_963530105.1 uncultured Janthinobacterium sp. | reverse complement strand
GCACAGGTGGCACAAGTGGCACAGGCAGCACAGATGGTACTAGTAGCACAGGCAACACCGCTGGCACAGGCTGCACAATAAGCACAGGCAGCATAATTAGCACAGGCAGCATAATTAGCACAGGTGGCACAGGCTGCACAGGCAACAAAGCTAGCACGGGTAGCATAGGCAGCACTGCTAGAACAGGCAGTACAGGCAGCTGTTAGAACAGGCAGCACAGCTGGTTCTAGTAGCAAAGGCAACACCGCCGGCACTGCTGGCACAGGCAGCACAATAAGCACAGGCAGCATAATTGGCACAGGCAGCACAAGTGACACAGGTGGCACAGGTGGCACAAGTGGCACAGGCAGCACAGCTGGCACAGCTAGAACAGGCAACACAGGCAGCATAGCTGGCACAGGCAGTTGGCACGGGGCAGGGCAGCGATGCTCTGCCCTTTGTCGTCGTGCCGCCTTGGCAGGGGGCGTCATGGCGCGCTCGGCGTTGGGATGGGCGTTCAGCGCTGGGCTTTTTCCAGGCGCGTCTGGCAATCGATGCACAGGCGCGCTTCCGGGCGCGCTTGCAGGCGCGACAGGCCGATGGCTTCGCCGCAGTTGTCGCACAGGCCATAGCTGCCGTCGGCGATCCTTGCCAGCGCCTGCTTGATGGTGGCCAGCTGCACCAGGTGGTGTTCCACCGCTTCGCTGACGAGGGCGTTCAAGGTGCGCACGCTGGCATTGTCGGCCGGTGACGCCTCGATTTCATTGAGCAGCGAGGCGCGCGCGCCGACTTCCGCCGTCTCGCCCTCGATTTGTTCCAGCAGCGCATGCTTGCGTTGCTCCAGCACGCCTTGCAGGCGCTGCAGCTGATCTTGCGGCAATCCATTCATGGCTATCACCCGATAGAAGTCTCTCCCGTATGGCTGTATGGTAGTCCAGGATCGCGACGTCTGCTTGCGCTACTACCCGCGCCGCGTTTGAGGCGGCGCAGGCTGGCAAGCGCCGTTCTATGCTGGCTGTTTCAGGCAGTTGACCATCCAGGCCACGCCGAACTGGTCTTTCAGCATGCCGAAGCGCTTGGCCCAGAAGGTTTCCTGCAGCGGCATCTGGATGCTGCCGTCGCGCGCCAGCGCGTCGAAGGCCCGTTCCGCCTCTTCCGGCGTGTCGAGGGTGAGGCACACGGAGCAGCCGTTCATGCCCTTGGCGCCATCCTCGGGGCAGCCGCCGTCCGAACCCATCAGCATTGTGGGGCCCAGCTGCACGGAACCGTGCATGATCTTGTCGTACCAGTCTTCCTTGACTTGTTCCTGGCCCGGCGAGCCGCGAAACGGCATCAGGCACAGATCTTCGCCATGCAGGTGCTGGCGGTAGTACTCCAGCGCTTGCGCGCAGTTTCCATCGAATTGCAAATACGGTTCGATACGCATGTTGGTCTCCTCTGGTCGCCCCGCAGGCAGGATTGCCATGCGGGGACGTCCCAGTATAGGCGCTCGATGGCCGAATTCAATCAGTCTGGCGCCATCTCTTGCAGCCGCTCACGCACCTTGCCCAGGGTGCTGAGGATGCGCTCGGGATTGCCAGCGAGCACGGCGCTGCCCATGTGCAACAAACTCGTTGCCAGGCTGATCCAGTGCCGCACGTCGTCGTTGCGCGCAATGCTCAGGCGTACCGTGTCGAGCAGGCCGCTGAGCTGGCGCTGCGCCGTGTCCAGGCCGGCGACGGTGTGCCCGGCGGCATCGGCATACAGCGCGTTGGCTTGCTGGCGCAAGGCCACTTCCAGCGCGAACACGGCTTGCGCCTGGCTGTGGCTGATGCCATTGTCTCCCTGGCTGGCGCGCTTGCGGATGGCGCGCATGACGGCGCCATGCAGGGTGATGGCCGCCTGCGACAGGCTGTCGGCCAGTTGTTCCACGCGCATGGCGCTGCTCAGGGCCGCTTCGCGGCGTTCGCTGCCAGGTGATCCGTCCATGGTGTCTCCGTGGTGGTGAGCTCGGCAACCAGGCGTGCATGTTCGCGCCCCAGCGCCGCCAGTTGCCGGCGCGCCAGGGTGTGGCGCAGGCCGGCCAGCCGGTATTCTTCACTTTTGCTTTGTTGCATGCTTTTCGCCAGCACGAGGAGCAGGCGCTGCGGCGGCGTGTCGGCATACGCGCTATCCACTTCCAGCAGGCCCAGCACTACGTCGCGCTCGTTGTCGCCGCTCTTGTCGTACAGCGCCAGCAAATTGTCCAGCGCGGCCAGCAGCGCTTGCAGCGGTGCGTCGCCGTCGTGCAGCACCTGCGCCAGGCGCGCCTGCTGGCTGGCGCCGCCGGCCAGGCGGGACAGTTGCTGCAGCAACAGGAAGTAGGCGCTCACATGGCGGTCGTCGATGCCGCTGGCGGGCCAGGCGCGGATGGCGGCGCCGGCGCTGCCCAGTTCGGGGGCGATGTCATACGCGTCGGCATGGGCCAGGCGGCCCAGCGCCTGCAGGTACAGCCGCACGGCCTGGGCCAGGCGCGCCACGTCCGCCTGCGCCGCGCGGCGCTGGGCATCGAGCAGGCGCTCGCGCGCATCCTCGGCGGCGGACAGGTAAGGGCGCACGCGCTGGTAGCTGTCGACGTGGCGCTGCGACAGTTCGCCAAAGGCGTTCAGGGCGTCGCTGGCGGCCAGCGCGCGCACCTGCGCCAGTTCCGTGCGGGGACTGGCGCAGCCGGACAGCAGCAGGCAGGCGATGGCGGCATAACGGGCAAATAGGGAAGACACGTCACCTCGCGATACGTTGAAATACTGTACGGAAAGGTATTGTGGTTCCGGCCCGCCGGGCGCGCCTTGTGCGGGCGCAAGCGCCGTGCGATCAGCCCGCTGTCAGCTGGTCAGCTGGCCAGCTGTTCGCGCCAGCCCAGGCCGGCGACGGTATCGCCCGTGGGCCGGTACTCGCAGCCGACCCAGCCCGTGTAGCCGACCTGGTCCAGCAGCTTGAACAGGTGGCGGTAGTTGATTTCGCCCGTGCCCGGCTCGTGGCGGCCCGGCGTATCGGCGATCTGGATGTGGCGGATCAGGGGCAGCAGGGCGCGGATGGTGTTGCTCAGCTCGCCCTCCATGCGCTGCATGTGATAGATGTCGTATTGCAGGAAGATATTGCCGCGCTGGCAGTCGGCGATGATGTCGGCCGCCTGCTGGCTGTGCTGGAGGAAGTAGCCGGGCATGTCGTAATGGTTGATCGGCTCGATCAGCACGTTGATGCCATGCGGGCGGCAAGCGTCGGCCGCACACTGCAGGTTGCCGATCAGGCTTTGCCGCGCCCGCTCCAGGCTCATGCCGGCCGGCACGATGCCGGCCATGCAGTGCAGCTGCGTCGCCCCCAGCGCCAGCGCATACTTGAGCGCCAGCTGCACGCTGCCGCGGAACTCTTCGCCGCGCCGCGGATCGCAGGCGATGCCCCGTTCGCCCCGCTCCCAGTCGCCCGGCGGCAGGTTGAACAGGGCCAGCTGCAACTGATGCTGGTCCAGCTGCGCGGCGATCTGCTGCGCCTCGACGGCATACGGAAACAAGAATTCCACCGCATCGAAGCCCGCCTTGCGCGCGGCGGCAAAACGGTCGAGGAAAGGCAGTTCGGTAAACAGCAAGCTGAGATTGGCGGCGAAGTTCGGCATGGTCTGGGCGCGAAAAGAGGATGGCTACTATCCTAGCCCAAATCGGCAAATGGTGGCGGGCATGAAAAAACCGCTGCAGAAGCGCGTTCTGCAGCGGTTTTTATCGTACTACTTGGAAAGACAAACGCCGCCTGAAAGCGTGGTCGTACTACTTTCAATACATGGCTGAAAACCGTAGCGAGCGGGAGTGATATCGCTTCGAGTAGCACAGCCGTACTGGAGTACGGCGCGCAACGGAGAATCGATGGCGCCCCGCGCAGTAGGTTTGCAGCCGTGTATTAGCGGCCGCGGCCGCCGGAGCGGTGATTGGCCGCCGAACGTGGCGCATTGCCCGAACGGTTGCCGCCACCGCCGCCGCCCGACGGGCCGGCGCTGCGTGGCTTGGCGCCGCTGCCGCCGGTTTTCACGCGCACCACGGCGCCCGCTGGCGCGCGGCTGTTGTTGCGGTGACCGCCGGTGCCGCTGCGCAATTGCACAGGCTGGGCACGTGCCGTCGGGTCCGGTTCAAAGCCAGGAATCACTTCGCGCGGCAGGGTTTGCTTGATCAGCTTTTCGATGTCTTTCAACATTTCGTGCTCATCCACGCAGACCAGCGACACGGCTTCGCCCTTGGCGCCGGCACGTCCCGTGCGGCCGATACGGTGCACATAGTCTTCCGGAATGTTCGGCAAGTCGTAGTTGACGACGTGCGGCAACTGGTCGATGTCGATGCCGCGCGCGGCGATGTCGGTGGCGACCAGCACTTGCAGGGTGCCATCCTTGAACTCGGACAGCGCGCGCGTGCGCGCCGACTGGCTCTTGTTGCCGTGGATGGCCAGGGCGCCAATGCCGTCCGCGCCCAGCTGTTCGACCAGTTTATTGGCGCCATGCTTGGTGCGCGTAAACACCAGCACTTGCGTCCAGTTGTTCGACTTGATCAGGTAGGACAGCATCGGGTGCTTCTTGTCGCGGTCGACGGGATGGATCTTTTGCTTGATCACTTCCACGGTCGAATTGCGGCGCGCCACTTCGATCATGGCCGGCTTGTTCAGCAAGCCGTCGGCCAGGGCCTTGATCTCTTCCGAGAAGGTGGCCGAGAACAGCAGGTTCTGGCGTTTCGGCGGCAGCACGGCCAGCACTTTCTTGATGTCGCGGATGAAGCCCATGTCCAGCATGCGGTCGGCTTCGTCGAGAATCAGGATTTCCACTTTCGACAGGTCAACGGTGCCCTGGCCCATGTGGTCCAGCAAACGGCCCGGCGTGGCGACGAGGATGTCGACGCCATGCTTGAGCTGCTTGATTTGCGGGTTGATGCCGACGCCGCCGAAGATCACGGCCGAGTTCAGCTTGGTGTACTTGCTGTAGGCGCGCACGCTTTCCTCGACCTGCGCGGCGAGTTCGCGCGTCGGTGCCAGGATCAGGGCGCGGATCGGGCGCGTCGAGGTGTTGCTGGTGATGGCCGCGCCGTTCGCGTCGGTCGACAGGCGGTGCAGCACGGGCAGGGTGAAGCCGGCCGTCTTGCCGGTGCCGGTTTGTGCGCCGGCCAGCAAGTCGCCGCCAGCGAGCACGGCGGGAATCGCCTGCGACTGGATCGGGGTCGGCACGGTGTAGCCGTGTTCGGTAACTGCACGGACGATAGCATCGGACAATCCGAGGGAGGAAAAGGACATGGTAACTTTATTGTGAGATCGGCCTGTCGCCATCGTGGGGCGCCAGTCGCAGGCAATCAGATTAGGGGTCGAAAGACAGCGGCAAGGGGACTGGTCATATGTGCCGCACACGCGAAGTATAACAGCATGGCAAAAAAGCGCCTGCTTTGTTTCAAGTTTGCAATGCCACAAGTAAAGAAAAGTGGTGCAAAGGCGCGCTGTTCCCCGGCAATTGTGGGTAGAATTTCCGCCTGCACCCCTTGCGCGGGGGATTGCCGCGCTGCCGGGGGATCTTGTTCCTGGAGGAATACCATGCGCATTGCCGACCTTCGCATCGCCACCCGCCTGTACGGCGGTTTCGGCGCCATTGTCCTGCTGCTGGCCGTCCTGGTCACGGTTGCCACCCTGAATTTTTCGAAACTGGCCGACGCCACCGCCATCAGCACCCATACCTATCAGGTGCTTGGTGAAAATGATGCCATCCTGGAAAGCCTGATCAACATGGAAACGGGGCAGCGCGGCTACGTGATCACGGGCCTCGATGCATCGCTGGAACCCTATGCGGCGGGCAAGGCGGCATTTCGCCAGCACCTGGACAAGGCGCGCGCCCTGACGAGCGACAATCCGCTCCAGCAACAGCGCCTGGCGAAACTGGATGCCGCGCAGCAAGCCTGGCAAGCGGGCGCGCTCGATCCCGTGATCGCCATGCGGCGCGCCGTGGCGCAGGGCACGGCAGCCATCGAACCGGTGCTGGCGCTGGAAAAGCAGGGACGCGGCAAGTCCGGCATGGACGCCATGCGGGCGCTCCTGCGGGAAGTGGGCGATGCGGAAACGGCGCTGCTGGCACAGCGCGCGCAAGCCGTGGCCAGCCTGCAGTGGCAGACGCGCTGGGTCTTGCTGGGCGGCGGTGCCGTGGCCCTGCTGCTGGCCGCGCTGATCGCCATGTGGCTGGCAAGAAATATCAGCCGGCCCTTGCGCGCGGCCCTCGAGGTGGCCAGGCAAGTGGCGCAGGGCGACTTGACGGTGCGCGTGGAGGTGCGCTCGGGCGACGAGACGGGCGAGCTGATGCAGTCTTTGCAAGACATGACGGCCAGCCTGCTGCGCATCGTCAGCGAGGTGCGCAGCGGCACGCAGACCATCGCCACGGCCTCGCGCCAGATCGCCTCGGGCAACCTGGACCTGTCGGCGCGCACGGAGCAGCAGGCCAGTTCGCTGGAAGAGACGGCCTCGTCGATGGAAGAGCTGACGGGCACGGTCCAGCAGAATGCGCAGAACGCCCACCAGGCCAATGGCCTGGCGGCAACCGCCTCGACGGTGGCGGGCAAGGGCGGCGCCGTGGTGGCGCAAGTGGTCGATACCATGGGCTCGATCAATGCTTCCTCGCGCAAGATCGTCGACATCATCGGCGTGATCGACGGCATTGCCTTCCAGACGAATATCCTGGCCCTGAATGCGGCCGTGGAGGCGGCGCGGGCGGGCGAGCAGGGCCGCGGCTTTGCCGTCGTGGCCGATGAAGTGCGCAACCTGGCGCAGCGTTCGGCCGGTGCCGCGCGGGACATCAAGGCCCTCATCAACGATTCCGTGGCG
>CAUSDR010000316.1:0-6826 GCA_963530105.1 uncultured Janthinobacterium sp. | reverse complement strand
AACGTGTTCGGCAAGCCGTTTTCCTGCATGACGATCTCGACGTTCTGCGTCATGGCCGTATCGGAAATGGCGGAAATCAGGGACAGGTCTATCATGTGGTCAGGACCGAGGCGGCTGTCCCATTCAGGCGACTGCTGGCGCATCTGTTCGAGCACGCCGGGACGCACCGTCAGCTCGATCGCATGGCGCTGGCCATAGTCAAAGCCAATCGTTTCCACGCGGCTATAGTGCTTGAGGGCCCAGGCCAGGCAGGTGGTGGAATCTTGCCCACCGCTAAAGAGCACCAGTGCGGAGTCAGTTGCTAGCATAATTTCTTTCTTTTCAGTTTTACTCTGTTGCAATCGTGCGCGGGAAAACGAGATTCTCCACGCAAAAAATACTTATTCGTCCGCCATCAATTTACCTATTCCGGTAACATGCAGTCAGCATTTACTCATCTGGAGCACCATGTTTTCTGCACGACCTATACGGCACACAGCCGCCGGCAAGGCGCTACGACCACGAATTTTGGCACAAGTGGTGGTAAAAGTAATGGGTCAACTGACACTGGCGGCCGCCGGCAGTGTCATCCTGGTCTTCCCCATCGCCCACGCCAACGCCCAGGAGCCCGCGCAAGACGCCGCCGCAGACAGCCCCGCCAGCACGGAAGCGGCGCCTGCCCCGCTGCAATACGAGGTCAAGGTGAACGCGCCGGGCGACCTCGATGAGTTGCTTGAAAAGAACCTTGACCTGGAACGCTTCCGTGGCAATCCGCGCATGGACCGCGAGCAGTTGCAGCGCCTCGTGCGCGATACGCCGGAACAGGCGAGGAACCTCATCGCCACGGCCGGCTACTACACGCCCACCGTCACCGTGCGCGTCGATACGACGGGCGCCAAACCCGTCGTCATCGTCGACGTCGATCCGGGCGAACCGGTCACGGTCGACAAGGTCGAGCTGGAACTGCGCGGCTTCGACCCCACGCCGCCGCTGGCGGCCAGCGAACCGTTCGATACGGAAGCGCTGAAGCGCAACTGGTCATTGAAGACGGGCAGCGTATTTCGCCAGTCCGAATGGGAATCGGCCAAGCGCGCCCTGCTGCGCGAAGTGGTGCAGACGCGCTATCCGCGCGCGCAGCTGGTCGACACGCAAGCCGTGGTCAACCCGGAAACGCACAAGGTTACGCTGCTGGTGGTGCTCGACAGCGGCCCCGAGCTGCGCTTTGGCGAGCTGCGCATCGAAGGCTTGAAGCGCTACGATGAAAGCATCATCCGCAACCTCGACAAGATCCGTCCCGGCGACTACTACAGCGAATCGGCGCTGCAGGCGTTCCAGGCGCGCCTGCAGGACACGGGCTATTTTGCCAGCGTGGAAGTGAGCGCCGACATGAGCAGCATCCTCAGCGAGCAGATCGAGGCAGGCCAGGAAAGCCAGGCGGCCGGGACGGAAGGCGCCGCTCCCGTCGCCAAGCCCGTCAACCGTGGCCCCGCACCCCTGCTGCCGCTGGTGGTGCGCGTGACGGAAAACAAGCAGCAAAACGTCAGCGCCGGTCTCGGTTTCAGTACGAATACGGGCAATCGTGCCCAGCTCAACTACGACAACCTGAACGTCTGGGGCACGCGCTTCAAGAGCGCCCTCACCATGGAAACGAAGAAACAGGCGGCGCACGCCAACTTCTATTTCCCCACGACGGAACGCGGCTACAACGACAGCGCGGGCGCCTCGTTCGAGCGCAGCGATATTTCCAACGAAATCACGGCCGTTTCCACCGTCTCCGTGAAACGCAACTGGGGCGGCACCAACCTGGAGCGCAGCCTGACGTTCGAGTTCCTCAGCGAAGACAAGACCGTGGTGGGCCTGGAACAGACGCGCAGCAAGAGCTTGCCGCTGACCTACGCCATCACTAAGCGCAGCCTCGACAGCCTGCTGTTCCCCACCAAGGGCTATGTCATCAATGCGCAAGTGGGCGGCGCGCTGCTGCCCGTGCTGACGGACGAGCGCTTCGTGCGCGTGGCCGGCAAGATGGTGTTTTACCGTCCGCTCGGCGAAAAAGGCGAATTGATCCTGCGCGGCGAAATGGGCGCGCTGGGCTCGAAAGAGAAACGCGGCGTGCCTGCCGTCTACCTGTTCCGCGCGGGCGGCGACCAGTCGGTGCGCGGCTATGGCTACCAGGAACTGGGCGTGAAGGAAGGCTACGCCACCGTCGGCGGGCGCTACATGCTCACCGGCAGCGCCGAATACCAGTACTGGTTCAAGCCGAAATGGGCGGTCGCCGCCTTCTATGACGCCGGTAACTCGGCCGATACGGTCAAAGCGGCGATGACGCCGAAATCCGGCTACGGCCTGGGCGGGCGCTACAAGAGCCCCGTCGGCCCCATCAACGTTGACGTGGCGTATGGCCACGCCGTTCACAAATTCCGTCTGCACTTCTCTCTGGGATTCACTTTCTGATGTCCGATATTACTACCGAGTCCCCCCACGCCGCCGCGCCGCCACCGCCGCCGGCGAAAAAACCGCGCCGCTGGCTGCGCTACCTGCTGATCGCCATCGCCAGCCTGGCCGTGCTGCTGGGCGCCGCCTTCTGGTTCCTGGGCCGCGAATCGACCCTGCAGATGCTGGTGCAAAAAGTGGCCAGCGCCAGCGGCGGCGAGATCGCAGTGACGGGCGTGTCCGGTTCGCTGTACAACCGCATGCACCTGGGCCACGTCAGCTACCGCAGCAAGACCCAGCACATCACGGCCGACAACATCGACATCAACTGGTCGCCACTCCAGTTCTTCTCGGAAGGCATCGCCATCAGCGAACTGCACGTGGCCAGCCTGGCCGTGGAAAGCCTGGCGCCGTCCGAGGAACCGTCGACCATGCCCGCCAGCCTGGCCTCGCCGTTCAAGGTGGGCATCAGCGATGCGCGCCTGGACAAGGTCACGCTGGTCAGCGCTGGCGGCAACACGGTCTTTGAAAAAATCCACTTCACCTTGTCAGGCGACAAGACGCAATGGCAGCTGGAAGACGCTTCCGCGCTGACGCCATTCGGCCAGGCCACGGCCAGCGCGACGATTGCCGCCACGCAGCCATTCAAGCTGGGCGGCAAGGCAAGTTTGACGCAGATCAACCCCGCCGCCGGCGAAAAACCCGCCTCCTTGCAGCTGCAGCTGGGCGGCGACCTGAATGTGCTCAACGTCACGGCCAAGGGCAGCGCGGGCGCCGCCACGGCCGACGCGCAACTGGCGCTGGCGCCATTCGACCCCGTCATGATCCTGCGCTCGGCCAGCATCAAGGGCCAGAACATCAATCCGGGCAAGTTTGACGCCACCCTGCCGCAGGCGGACCTGAGCCTGGCGCTGGATGCCGCCATCGATACGCGCGCCAGCGCGCAAACCGTCTCGGGCAAGCTGGCCATCCTCAACCACGCCACGCCGGGTCCCATCGACCAGCAAAAACTGCCGCTGCGCCAGTTCGAGGCGCGCCTGGGCGGCACCTTGACGGCCACGACCCTGGAATCGGCCATCATCGATTTCGGCAACGCGGGCAAGTTCACGGGCAGCGGCAAGGTGGACCGCGATGCGGCCGACGCGCCCATCGGCAAGGCGCAAGTTACCTTGCACACGGACAAGATCGACTTGCAGCATATCTACAGCAGCATCAACAGCACGAAAATCGCCGGCGACATCATGCTCGACAGCGACGGCAAGACGCAGACCCTGCGCGCCAAGCTGGGCGAAGCCAAGCTGCGCCTGGACGTGGAAGCCACGCTGGCCGATTCGCTGGTGCAGCTGCGCAAGGCAACCTTGCAAGCAGGCAAGAGCAACGTCAGCGCGACGGGCCAGATCAGCCTCAAGGATACGCAGGAATTCAAGGCCGTGGCCAACGCCAGCCGCCTGAACCCGGCCGACTTCGGCGCCTTCCCCGTGGCCGACCTGAACCTCGACGTGCGCGCCAGCGGTCACGTGGCGCCGCAATGGCTGGCGAATGCGGACTTCACCGTGCGCCCCAGCAAGCTGCTCGACCAGCCCCTGTCCGGCAAGGGCAAGCTGACGGCCGATGCGGCCCACTTCAGCGGCATCGACGTGCAATTGGCGCTGGGCAAGAACAACGTCACGGCCAAGGGCAACTTTGGCGGCGCCGGCGAAAAACTCAACTGGAATGTCGATGCGCGGCAACTGTCCGCCTTGCAGGGCGACTTGCTGGGCACGCTGCTGGCCAGCGGTGTGGTGCAAGGCACCTTGCAGCAGCCGCGCACGACGTTCGTTGCCGATGCGAAGGGACTGGGCCTCACCAGCGGCAAGCGTCCCGCCGCCGACAGCGCCATCCACGCCAGCGGCGAAGTGGGCTTGACGGGGCCGAAGAAGGAAGCGGAACTGAAAGTGGCCGGTTCCTTGCAAAAGATCAATCCTGCCGCCTTTGGCGCGGACTTGCCCATGGGCAGCGTCAATGCGGATTTCACCGGCAGCGGCCGCCTGACGAGCGACTGGCAAGTGGCCCTCAACCTGGGCTTGCGCGAATCGACGCTGCAAAACGCGCCGCTGGCCGGCTACGCCAAACTGTCCGCCAATGCGAAACGGGTCGACAACGTGGATACGGAACTGCGCCTGGGGCCGAACAGCCTGCAGGCGAAGGGCGCGCTGGGCGGCGCCACCGACAAGCTGACGTGGAAACTTGACGCGCCGCAACTGTCGACCCTCGGCCCCCGTTTCGCCGGCGTGCTGCAGGCATCGGGCGCCGTTTCCGGCAAGATGGACGCGCCGGCCGCGCAGCTGACGCTCGACGGCCGCGACCTGACCTTCTTTGGCGACCAGCAATTGAAAACCGTCAAAGGCAGCGCCAGCGTGGGCGCCGGCCAGGGCGCGCTCGACCCCATGGTCAGCAGCCTGGAGATCACGGGCTACAGCACGCCCACCTTCAAGCTGGGCAGCGCCCGCCTGAGCACCACCGGCACGCGCGGCAGCCATACGCTGAACCTGGCGGCGCGCAATGACGATTTCGACGCCAGCGTGCAGGTAAAAGGCAGCCAGAGCGGCGCCAGCTGGACCGGCACCATCGACAGCCTGCAAAACAAGGGCCGCTATGCGCTCGTGCTGCAGGCGCCCGTGCCCGTCAAGGTGGCGGGCCCCGCCGGCAGCGGCGTGGCGGGCCTGGGCCAGCCTGAACAGATCAGCGTGGGCAACACCGTCATCAAGTTGCCAGCCGGCAGCATCACCATGCAAAGCCTGGTCAAGAACGGCCCGCGCTGGACCAGTTCCGGCCAGGCGGCCGGCGTGGCGCTGACCTATCTGGCGCAAGTGATTCCCTCGCTGCAAGCCAATGCGCGCAGCGACCTGACCCTGGGCGCGCAATGGTCGCTCGACATGCAGGTGCCGACGGCCAAGCAGAAAGATCCGGCCCTGGCCGGCATGCTGCACGTCTACCGCGAAAAAGGCGACGTCACGGTGGGCGTGGAACAGCCGCTGGCACTGGGCTTGCGCACCCTGGACGCGCGCATCGACGTGGCCAACCAGCAACTGCGCCTGGCCGTGAAACTGGACGGCGCGCGCGCCGGCCAGAGCGATATCAACGCCACCGTGCAAATGCTCGGTGGCCGCATCAGCAACGACAGCGCCCTCTCGCTGACGGGCACCACCAACGTCGATTCGCTGGCCTGGCTGGCGCCGCTGACGGGCCAGCCCGGCCTGGAACTGGGCGGCGCCCTGAAAGTGGCCCTGTCCGGCAGCGGCACCATCGGCGCGCCGCAGTTGAATGGCGACATCAACGGCAGCAACCTGCTGGTGAACTGGGCCGACCAGGGCTTGAAATTGCGCAATGGCGTGCTGCAAGCCAAGCTGGCCGGCGACCAGTTGCAATTGCAGCGCCTGAGCTTTGATGGCGGCGACGGCAAGGTGCAGGCTGACGGCTGGGTACGCTTTGCGAATGGCGAAGCAAGCCTGGAGCTGAAACTGATGGCCGACCGCCTGCAGGCGCTGTCCCGCCCCGACCGCACCCTGGTCTTGTCGGGCAACAGCACCCTGGTGCGCAACGACAAGCGCTTCAGTTTCGAAGGCAAGTTCAAGGCCAACCGCGCGCTGATCGAACTGGCGCCGCAAGACACGCCGACGCAAAGCAACGACGTGGTGGTGCTGGGCAAGGAGGTCAAGGGCAGCAAGGAGGCGCCGTCGCTGCCCTTGAATATCGACCTGGAATTTGACCTGGGCAATGCCTTCCACCTGCGCGGCATGGGCCTCGACGCGGACCTGGCGGGCAATGTGCGCGCGCGCGTCATCAACCGCGCCGCGCCGCGCGTGACGGGCAGCATCCGCGTCGTCAACGGCCTGTATGCGGCGTACGGGCAAAAACTGGCCATCGAGCGGGGCTTGATCGCCTTCACGGGCGCCTACGACAATCCATCGCTGAACATCCTGGCCGTGCGCAAGCGTCCGGAAGGCGAAGCGCTGTCGGAAACGAACGTGGAAGCGGGCGTGGAAGTGCGCGGCACGGCCCAGGCGCCGACGGCCAAGCTGGTCTCCACCCCCACCGTCTCGGACAGCGACAAGCTGGCCTGGCTGATCCTCGGCCACGGCGCGGAATCGGCGGCCGGCGATGAAATGGCCTTGCTCACGACGGCGGCGGGCGCCCTCTTCGGCGGCTCCGGCGGCGGCTTGCAGGGCAAGCTGGCCAATTCGCTGGGCCTCGACGAAGTGGGCCTGTCGCAGGCGCAAGGGCTGGAAAGCACGGTCGTCACCGTCGGCAAGCGGCTGTCCTCGCGCGCCTACCTGACGTTCGAGCAGGGCACGAGCACGGCGACGAGCCTGGTGAAACTGCGCTACAAGCTGAACCGCCGTATCACCCTGCAGTTCCAGACCGGCACCAACAATGC
>CAUSDR010000315.1:0-6829 GCA_963530105.1 uncultured Janthinobacterium sp. | reverse complement strand
CGGCGGCGATGGCCCGCTGCGTGTCAGCGGTGCCGGCGCGCGGCCAGCTGGCGACGGGCACGCCGTGGCCAGGGCTGTGGCGGGTGATGGTTTCGCCGCTGGCGGCATCCGTGTAGTCGCCGTCGATATACATCTGGAACTGGCGTGGCGCTGCTGGTAATGCTCTGATGCTCATGGTCTCGCTCCTTTTGACAGTCTGTTTTTTTACTAGAATACAGGTTTGCTTTTGTTGAGGAAGGCATGCAGGCCGATGGCGGCATCCGCGCTGCCCTTGATTTCCGCGCCGGCCGCGGCATGGAACTCGCCGGGTTCGGCGCCCCACAGCACCGCTTCCTTGGCCAGCGCCGCCGCATGCGGCGACACGCAGGCCAGGCGCCGCAGCAGGCCGGCCAGCTCGTGTTCGAAGCACTCTGGCGGCCAGACGGCATTGACCACCCCCCAGTCGCTGGCGCGCTGCGCGTCCAGCGCGCACATGGTCAGCACGGCTTCCAGCGCCCTGCCCCGCCCGGCCAGGCGCGCCAGCCGGGGGCCGCCCTGCCAGCCCGGAATGGCGCCGATGCCCACTTCGGGAAAGCGGAAGACGGCGCCGCTGGCGGCCACCCGCAGGTCGGCGCACAGCGCCAGTTCCAGGCCGCCGCCGAAGCACACGCCTTCCACGGCCGCCACGGTGGGACAGCGCAGCCGCTCGAAACGGTCGAAGATGCGGTTGCCGTAGTCGATCCAGTCGCGCGCGAACTGGTGCGGCTGGAGCGGCGCCCACTGGCGCACGTCGGCGCCCGAGGAAAAGGTGCCGCCCGGCGTGCCGCGCAACAGCACCACGCGCACGCCGGCGTCCAGTTCGACGGCCTCGATCTGCCGCTCCAGTTCGCGCAGAATGTCGAAGTCCAGCGCATTGGCCTTGCCGGGATTGTCCAGGGTCAGGGTCAGCAGCGAACCGCTGCGCCGCGCGTGCAGGCTACCCATGCCGGGCCCGCTCAGGCGGCGACGCCATAGAAAGCCATGAAGCGCCGCATGCGCGCCACCGCGTCGTCGGGATCGCGCAGCAGCCCGGCCGCGTCGGCCATGCGGAAAATGCCGACGAAATACGCCAAGGTGCGCATGGCCTGGTGGCCCGCCAGCATCTGCATGTGCTGCTGGTGGCCGTTCAGGTAGGCGAGGAACACCACGCCCGTCTTGTAATAGCGGGTGGGGGCGCGGAAGATATGCCGCGACAGGGGCACGGTGGGCGCCAGGATGTCGAGGAAGCGCTGGCGCTCCCCGGCGGCCAGCGCCGCCAGCGCATGCGCAGCGGCCGGCGCGATGGCGTCGAAAATGCCCAGCAAGGCGTGCGAATGGCCGGCGGCGTCGCCGGCGATCAGCTCGGGATAGTTGAAATCGTCGCCCGTGTACATTTTCACGCCGTCCGGCAGCAGGCGGCGCATGTCGATCTCGCGCTGCGCGTCGAGCAGCGAAATCTTGATGCCGTCCACCTTCGATGGCGATTCGCGGATCACCTGCAGCGCGATGTCGCGCGCCGCCGTCAGGTCGTCCGTGCCCCAGTACCCCGCCAGCTGCGGGTCGAACATGTCGCCCAGCCAGTGCAGCACCACGGGCCGTTCCGCATGCGCCAGCACCTTGCGGTAGACTTGCAGGTAGTCGTCCGGCGTGCGCGCCACCTGCGCCAGCGCGCGGCTGGCCATCAGGATCAGGCGCCCGCCCACGCCCTGAATGGCGTCCATCTGTTCATGGTAGGCGGCCACCACGTCGTCGAGGCTGCGCGCGGCGCCAGGGTCCAGGTGGTCGGTGCCGCAGCCGTTGAAGACGGGCACGCTGTCGTCGCCCAGGCTGGCGCGCGTGCGGCGTATCAGTTCCAGCGCCGTGTTCCAGTCCAGGCCCATGCCGCGCTGCGCCGTGTCCATCGCCTCGGCGATGCCCAGGCCCATATCGGCCAGGTAGTGGCGGTAGGCCAGCGTGGCGTCCCAGTCGATGGCGCCGCCCCTGGCGGGATCGGCATCGGCATATGGGTCGGCGACGACGTGCGCGGCCGACAGGACTATGCGGTTGAAGGGCTGGGCGGGGGCCGATGGCGCGCTCCAGGGCGTGCCCGTCAGGGCGTAGGGTGCGAGGCGGCCGTCCAGGCCGGGTAACAGAATCTTTGCCACTATGTGCTCCTGTGTCTCGTTGCGTTTTCAGGCTGTCGCCATATAACGATCTAGTTAGTTACTTGAATTCTACAGCAGTGCGATGATTTGGCAAGCCCCTTCAGCAGCCGTTTTCCAGGCGCTGGCGGCACACGGCCAGCACCTCGCCGGGATCGCGCCTCCACCAGTCCAGGCGCGAGAATATCTCCACTTCCACGGGGCCAGAGTAGCCGGCGCCCCGCACCAGCGCGCGCATGGCGCGCAGATCGATCACGCCATCGCCCATCATGCCCCGGTCCTGCAGCGGGTCGCGCGTGTCCAGGCGCCAGTCGCATACATGGAAACCCATGATGCGTTCCCCGGCGCGGGCGGTCGCCGCCGCCAGGCGCGGGTCCCACCACGTGTGGTAGGCGTCGATGGCGACGCCGAACCAGTCTTCGCCGCGCGGATCGAGTTCGTGGCACCAGTCCAGCGCCTGGTCGAGGGTATTGAGCAGGCTGCGGTCGGCCGCATACACGGGATGCAGCGGTTCGAGCGCGATGCGCACGCCCGTCTCGCGCATCACGGGCAGCAAGGCGGCCAGGCCGTCGAGAATCTGGCGCCGGCCGCCGGCGATATCGCGGCTGCCGGGCGCCAATCCCCCCACCACGGCCACCAGGCAGGGCGCGCCCAGCACGGCCGCCGCGCGCAGCGCCTGCGCATTCGAGGCGATGGCGGCCTGGCGCCCCGCCGCGTCGGCCGCCGTGAAGTACATGGTGCGGCAATAGCCGGCCACCCGCAAACCGGCCGCGCGGATGGCGGCGGCCGCCAGTTCCGGGCGCTCCTCGTCGACTTCCTGGCGCCACGGCGTGATGCAGCCGAAGCCCGCGTCGGCGATGCGCGCCGCGCTGACGGCCAGCGGTTCGCGAAAACCCAGCGTGGCCGTGTTGATGCAGCAGTCCCTGGCATTCAATGCTTGCATGCCGCCCTCCTAGAAGCGTTGCAGCAGCAGGCCGCCGTCGACGCGCACTTCCTGCGCCACCGTGTACGGCAGCAGGCCGCCTGCCATGCTGCGTATCACGCGCGCCACGTCGTCCGGCATGCCCCAGCGCGGCGCCACCGTCATGCCCTGCGCGATCAGCGCGTCGTACTTGCCTTTCGATGGCGCCGTCATCTCCGTCAGGATCAGCCCCGGCTGCACCTCGTAGACGCCGATGCCGTCGGCCGCCAGGCGGATGGCGAACAGCCGGCACGCCATGTGCAGCGCTGTCTTCGACATGCAGTATTCGCCGCGCTCCACGCTGGCCGCCTGCGCGTTCGACGAGGTGACGAAGACGATGCTGCGGTGGATGCCCGGCTTTTCCTGCCCGGCCAGCATGCGCTTGGCGACGGCCTGCGTGAGGAAGAAGGTGCCGCGCGTGTTGACGTCGAAGCAACGGTCATAGCTTGCCTCGCTGACGTCGAGCAGGTCGCCGCGCGCCAGCACGGACACGCCGGCATTGTTGACGAGGCAGTCGATGGCGCCAAAGTGCGCCTCGATGGCGTCGAGCACGGGCGCCAGCGCGGCGCTGTCGGCGATATTCTGGTCAAACACGCGGCAGCGGCGCCCCAGCGCCTCGACTTCGGCCTGCAAGCTGGCCAGCTGCTCGGCGTCGTTGAAGGCGATGGCGGCGATATCGAAGCCGTCGGCGGCCAGGCCCAGCGCCGTGGCGCGGCCGATGCCGCGCGAGGCGCCCGTGACGATGGCGGTTTTGGCGATGTTGTCACGCATGGCGTCACCCGGCAAGCAGTTTGCGCGCGATGATGACGCGCTGGATCTGGTTCGTGCCTTCGTAGATCTGCGTGATCTTGGCGTCGCGGTACAGGCGCTCGACTTCGTAGCCGCGGATGTAGCCGCTGCCGCCGAAGACCTGGATGGCGTTCGACGTCTGCGCCACGCAGGCGTCGCTGGCGAAGCACTTGGCCATGGACGAAGCGGCGGTGGCGTCGATCCCGGCGTCGATCTTCGTGGCCGCCGAGCGCACCAGCAGGCGCGCCGCCTCCGCATCCTTGGCCATGTCGGCCAGCATGAACTGGATGCCCTGGAATTCGGCGATGGCCTGGCCGAACTGCTGGCGTATCTTGACCTGCTCGACGGCCGCTTCCAGCGCGGCCTGCATGATGCCGACGGCCAGCGCGCCGATGCCGACACGGCCCTTTTCCAGCACGCTCATCATCATGTGGAAGCCCCGGCCTTCGGTGCCCAGCAAGGCGTCGGCGGGCAGCACGACATCCTTGAAGTGCAGTTCGCCCACCTGCGACGAGCGCTGGCCCAGCTTGTGCTCCTTCGGCCCCTTCGCCACCCCGGCCGCATGGCAATCGACGATGAAGATGCTCATGCCCCGCTTGCCGGCGGCCGGATCGGTGCGCGCCAGTACCAGCGCCACGTCCGCCACGGGGGCGTTGTGTATCCACAGCTTGGTGCCGTTCAGCAGCCAGCCATCGCCGTGGCGCACGGCTGTCGTCTTGATGCCCGATACGTCGGAACCGGCGCCCGCCTCCGTGATGCAGTAGGCGCCGCGCTGCTGCGCGCGCACCAGCTGCGGCACCCAGCGCTGTTTTTGCGCCTCGGTGCCATGCTTGACCAGCAAGGTGGTCAGCAATTCAACGAGGCCGCACTGGTCGGCCACCGAGGCGTAGCCGCGGCTCAGTTCTTCCATCACCAGGCTGTAGGCCAGGCAATCGAGGCCGGCGCCGCCGTATTGCTCGGGCACGGCGATGCCGAACAGGCCGATTTCGCCCATCGCCCGGTAAATATCGCCGGCAAACGCTTCTTCGTGGTCCAGCCGCTCCGCCTGCGGGCGGATGACCTCATTGGCGAAGCGGCGCGTCATGTCGGCCACTTGCTGGTGTTCCGTGGATAAATGCATCCCTGCTCTCCTTGCTGTTGTGTGCGGGTTCTGTGCGCCGGCATCGGTGCTTGCGCTTGCGTAAATAACTAACTAGTTATATCATTATTCTCCAGATTGCGGCGTTTGGCAAGCAATCGCGGAACGATCAATCAAGGAGACGCAAGGCATGAAAACAACAGCATGGTGTGAAGCGGGGGCGATGGGCGATGAACTGTTCGATGGCGCGCTGGTGGTGTTAAGCGGTTCGGGCGGCGGCCTGGTGGAGGCGGACATGATCTGCGCGGCGATCGAAAAACGCTTCCTGGAGACGGGCCACCCGCGCGACCTGACCCTCGTGCACGCGCTGGGCATCGGCGACGGCATCGCCTCGGGCATCAACCGCTTCGCCCACGAAGGCATGGTGCGGCGCGTGATCGGCGGCCACTGGACGTGGTCCAGGCGCATGCAAAAGCTGGCGCGCGACAATGCCATCGCCGCCTACACCCTGCCCGCCGGCGTGATCCAGACCCTGCTGCGCGAAATCGGCGCGGGGCGCCACGGCCTGGTGACCCACATCGGCCTCGATACCTTCGCCGACCCGCGCCACGGCGGCGGCAAGGGCAATGCCGGCGCCTCCGACGACGTGGTGGAAGTGGTGACGCTGGGCGGACGCGAACTGCTGTGGTACAAGCCGTTCAAGGTGGATTTCGCCATCATCCGCGGCACCGCCTGCGACCCGCACGGCAACCTGACCCTGCGCGAGGAACCGTCCGACATGGACAGCTTTGCCGCCGCCATGGCAGCGCACAATAGCGGCGGGCGCGTGTTCGCCCAGGTGCGCGACGCGCTCGGCGCGCCCATTGCGCCCGCGCGCGACGTCGCCATTCCCGGCATCCTCGTCGACCGTGTCTGCGTCAACCCGGCCCAGTGCCAGACCACGGGCTCGCCCTATGACCCGTCCATCAGCGGCGAACTGCCGCCGCCCGCCGTGCGCGCGCCGCAGGCGCTGCCCGAGGGCATGCGCTACCTGATCGCGCGGCGCGCCAGCCGCGAACTGGCGCCCGGCGCCTGCGTCAACTTCGGTTTCGGCATCCCCGACGGCATACCCGCCATCGCCGCCGCCGAAGGCAGCGAGATCGCCTGGACCGCCATCGAACAGGGCGCGCACAATGGCGAATTGCTGCCGGGCCACCTGTTCGGCGCCACGCGCTACCCGGGCGCCATCGTCAAGTCCACCGACCAGTTCGACTTTTTCAGCGGCGGCGGCATTGACATCGCCTTCCTCGGCATGGGCGAGCTCGATGCCGAGGGCAATGTCAACGCGTCGTGGATCGGCCCGGACATCGTCGGCCCCGGCGGTTTCGTCGACATCACGCAATGCGCGAAAAAAGTGGTGTTCTGCGGCGCCTTCGAAGCGAAGGGACTGGAAGTGCGGGAACGCGACGGCACGCTGGCCATCGTCACGCCGGGCGCCATCCCGAAACTGGTGCGGCAGGTGCGCCACATTACCTTCAGCGGCCGCCGCGCGCGCGCCGACGGCCAGCAAGTGCTGTACGTGACGGAGCGGGCCGTGTTCGAGCTGATGCCGGACGGCTTGCAGCTGGTCGACGCGCCGGCGGGCATCGCCCTGCAGCGCGACATCCTGCAGCGCATCCCGTTCGCCGTGTCGCTGTCGCCGGCGATGGCGCGGCGGCTGGCAGAGGAGCAAGCCGGCTGAGCAAAAAGCGGCCATGGTATACTGGGAAGGCATGATACGACTCCTCACAACCTGGCTGATGCTGCTGCTGTTGACGGCGCTGCCGCTGCACGCGGGCGCCGCGCGCATCGCCATGGCGTGCGCCGCCGTGGCCAGCCCCTGCC
>CAUSDR010000314.1:0-6909 GCA_963530105.1 uncultured Janthinobacterium sp. | reverse complement strand
GGCGGACATGGAATCAGGCACGCTGGTAGATTTTCTCGGCCGGGCACAGCTCGCGGAAGCTGGCCGCGTGACGGCTGAAGTGCAGGCTTTCCTTCATGCCCAGGCCCAGGAAGCCGCGGTTGACCAGCGCTTCATGGAACAGGCCCAGGGCGCGGTCCTGCAAGTCCTTGTTGAAATAAATCATGACGTTACGGCAGGAGACCATGTGCACCTCCGAAAATACGCTGTCGGTCGCCAGGCTGTGGTCGGCGAAAACAAACTGGCGCCGCAAGCGCCGGTCGAAAATGGCGCCCTTGTAGGCCGCCGTGTAATAGTCGGACAGCGAACGCTTGCCGCCGGCCAGCTGATAGTTTTCGCTGAACTGGGCGATGCGCTCGATCGCATAAATGCCCGCCTCGGCGGCCGCCAGCGCTTCCACGTTGATGTCCGTCGCATAAATCATGCTGCGATCGAGCAAGCCTTCCTCTTCCAGCAAGATGGCCAGCGACCACACTTCCTCGCCGCTGCTGCAGCCGGCCACCCAGATCTTGATGGAGGGATAGGTGTGCAGGATGGGCACGACTTTTTCGCGCAAGGCGCGGAAATACGCGGGATCGCGGAACATCTCGCTCACCTGCACCGTAAAAAACTGCAGCATCTGCGCAAACACGGTGGGTTCGTGCAGGATGCGGTCCTGCAGCTGCGACAGGCTGGCGCAGCCGAAGCGCTCCATGGCCTGGCGCATGCGCCGGCGCAGCGAAGCCACCGAATAATCGCGGAAATCGTGCTGATATCTCAGCAATATTCCCTCAAGCAATAGTTTCAGTTCTATCTCGAAAATATCATCGTCTAACAACATCCACCTCTTTCATCCTGGGCCGTCCACGCCGCCTGCATCGTTCCACGCACGGGGCCATGGAATGCTAGCAGATCAGGCGGAATTATCCTCCAGGAAAAAAGGCTGTAGCGTTCGCTAGCGAACACACAGCCCATATTCACGCATCCACGCCCTTCATGCCCTCCTGCGTGTAGCGCGCACCCGCCGCCATGCCGAGCGGAAAGGCTGCGGCGATGGCCGCCAGCGCGCCGGGGTCGAGGCGCACTGGCAGCGCGCCCAGGTTGTCGTGCAGGTAGGCGATGCGCTTGGTGCCGGGAATGGGGATGATGTCGTCGCCCTGCGCCAGCAGCCAGGCCAGCGCCAGCTGCGCCGGGGTGCAGCCGTGATCCTGCGCCAGTTGCCTGACCAGGCCGGCGATGGCCTGGTTGCGCGCCAGGTTATCGGCGGCGAAGCGGGGATTGAAGTGGCGGAAATCCCCCGCCTCCAGGCTGGCCGCATCGGCGATGGCGCCCGTCAGGAAGCCGCGGCCCAGCGGGCTGTAGGCAAAGAAGCTGGCGCCGATGTCACGGCAGGCGGCCAGCACGCCCTGCTCCGGCTCGCGCGTCCACAGCGAATACTCGCTCTGCACGGCATCCACCGGGCAGATGGCCGCCGCGCACCGCAAGGTGGCCGCACTCACTTCACACAGGCCGACGGCGCGAATTTTTCCTGCCTGCCGCAGTTGCGCCAGCGCCCCCATCGATTCTGCCAAAGGCGTCTCCAGGTTCAGGCGGTGCAGGTAAAACAGGTCGATGGTCTCCACGCCCAGGCGCGCCAGCGACGCTTCGCACGCCTGGCGGATATAGGCCGGGGAATTGTCGACGCGGCGCGCATAGCTGCCCGCTTCGCGCGCCAGGCCGCACTTGGTGGCGACCAGCGCCTGGCCCCGGTGATTGCTTAAAAAGCGTCCCAGCAATTGTTCGTTGTGGCCAAAGCCGTAGGCGTCGGCCGTGTCGAACAGGGTCACGCCCGCCGCCAGTGCCGCCTCCAGCGTGGCCAGCGATTGCGCCTCGTCCGTGGCGCCATAGAATTCCGACATGCCCATGCAGCCCAGGCCCAGTGCCGAACTGCTCAAACCGCTATTGCCGATGCGTCGCTGCTGCATGCTGCTCTCCTCACATATCGCTGTCAATGCGGCCAGTCTAGGCGGCGCCGCAGCGCGGGGGAAGGTGCGATTTCGTGATACCTTTCCGGTATGAGAGCCCTCGACACCCATGCCCTGACCCTGTTCTGCGCCGTCGCCCGCTGCCTGAACTTCCGCCAGGCGGCGGAGCAGCTGCACATGACGCAGCCGCCCCTGTCGCGCGCCATCAAGGCGCTGGAAGACAGGCTGGGCACGCGCTTGTTCGAGCGCGACACGCAGGGCGTGGCCCTGACGCCGGCGGGACGCACCCTGCTGCCGCAGGCGCTGCACATCCTCGACCTGCTGGCGGCGGCGCAAGCGTCGCTGCAGCCCGACAGCGCCCCCGCCCGCCTGCGCCTGGGCCTGACGAGCTCCGTGGAAGCGGGCCTGTTCCGGCCCCTGCTGGCGGCATTGGAACAGCAGATGGGCAAGATGCGCCTGGAACTGACGTCGGCGCCGTCGCCGCGCCTGGTGGCCGCCGTGCGCAAGGGCCAGCTGGACGGGGCCCTGATCGCCCTGCCCAGCGCCACCTTCGAGCTGGCCGTGCAGCCGCTGGCGCGCCAGCCCATGATGCTGGCATTGCCCGCCGGGCACCGCCTGGCGCAAAAGCGCAAGGTCAGCCTGGCCCAAATCGCCACGGAACCCGTCTACTGGTTCGAACGGGCGCGCCAGCCCGCCTTTTTTGACCATTGCCAGCAAGTATTCCGCCGCCACGGCTTCGCGCCCGCTTTCCTGCGCGAAGCGCTCGATCACCACGTGCTGCTTAGCGACGTGGCGGCCGGCAAGGGCATGGCCCTGCTGACCGACGCGTTCCGCGCGCTGCGCCTCGATGGCGTGGTGTACCGGCAACTGGTGGAAGGCGAGGAATTGGCGGCCGGCATCGGCCTGGCCTGGCGGCAAGAGCAAGGCCATGCCGCCCTGCCCCTGCTGCGGCGCCTGGCGGAGCAGGCGCTGAACCGCTGAAGGGGACAGCGCACGCGTGCGCGCCAGACGCGCTACCATAGCGCCTTCCCCACTTTTGAGCGCCACCATCATGACGTTTACCCTCAGCGACGCCGCCTACGCCACCGACACTCCCGCAGCCAAGCAAGCCATGTACGCGGACCTGCGCTCGCAGCTGCAAGGCTTGCTGTCGGGCGAGAGCGATTTCATCGCCAACACGGCCAACTTCAGCTCGCTGGTTTTCAACACCATGCCGGGCTTGAACTGGGCCGGCTTCTATTTCCTCAAAGGCGAGGAACTGGTGCTGGGGCCGTTCCAGGGCAAGCCCGCCTGCATCCGCATCAAGAAAGGCCGCGGCGTGTGCGGCACCACCGTGGTCGAAGGCAAGTCCATCGTCGTGCAGGATGTGCACGCATTTCCCGGCCACATCGCCTGCGACGTCAATTCGCGCTCGGAATTGGTGGTGCCCGTATTTGCCCACGGCCAGATCATCGGCGTGTTCGACCTCGACAGCCCTCTCGTCAGCCGCTTTGACGATGTCGACGCGCAAGGCGTGGAATCGCTGGTGCGCGTGCTGGAAGCATCCATCGTAGCCGAGTAAATAACTAGTTGCCCGCCTTGACGGCGATGAATTCGCCCTTGCCCACGGTGGCCAGGCACGTCGTGTAGCGGCTGTCGGCGCGGATGCCGTCAAGGAAACCCGCCATGTCCGCGTAGTGCGAGCTGGCGTTGTCGACCACCAGCACGCCGCCGGCGGCCAGCACGCGGTCCAGCTGCGGCCACCAGGACTCATATTGCTGGCGCGCGGAATCAAGGAAAATGAAATCGTAGGCGCCGTCGGCCGCATCGCGCAGCACGTCGCCCGCATCGGCCAGCAGCTGGCCGATCACCCCTTGCAGTTGCGCGCGCGCAAAGTTGGCATGCGCCATGTCGAACTTGTCCTGCGCCTTTTCCACCGTCACCACACTGCCGCCCAGCGCCTGCGCCGCGCGCGCCAGCCACAGGGTCGAGTAGCCGTTCGAGGTGCCGATTTCCAGCAGCCGCCGCGCGCCGCGCGCGTGTACCAGCACGGCCAGCAGTTCGCCCGTGTCGCGCGTGATATTGAGCATGCGGCTGGCCCGCTCCGTGTGCGCTGCGTCATTGGCGTTGCCGAACGTTTCCAGTTCGCTCAACAGGGTATCGATGCTATGCATGGCGCCTCCTTGTTTAAAGCGCCAGCATAGCAAAAAATTACGTCGCTGCGCGGCGCAAGGGGCGCTTCAGGTACTGCACCATCACCACGCCCAGCAGGGTTACGCCGCCGCCGATCACATCATAGCCGTGTAAGGTTTCCCCCAGGAACAGCATGGCGATGATGACGGTGAACACGGGCAGCAGATTCATCAGGGTGGTGGCGCGGCTGGGGCCCAGCTTGGCCAGGCCATGCATCCACAGGAAGGGCGCGATGATGGAAGCGGGAATGCCGGCAAACAGCACCAGCGGCAAGCCGGCGCCCGTGACGGGCGGCGCGGACTGGCTCAGGTAATACACGAACAGCACGGGCACGGCGCACCAGACCTGGATCAGCAGCGAATGCCAGTTATTCAGCGGAATCTTCCAGCGCTTGAGCAGCACGCCATAGCCCGCATACGACAGACACGCCAGCAGCATCAGGCCATCGCCGACGGCCGGGCCATGGGCGAGCAGCGCGGCGGGGTCGCCATGGCTGAGCAAATAGGCCAGGCCCAGCAGCGACACGAGGCCGCCAAACACGCCGCCCACGGTGGGCGCCTCGTTCAACAACAGCACGGACAGGCCCACGGCCAGCAAGGGCATCATGGACGCCAGGATGCCCATGTTGGTGGCCGTCGTCGTTTGCGCGGCGATATACGCCAGGCACTGGTACATGACCATGCCCAGCATGCCCAGCACGAACAGTTTGCCCAGATACGGCTTCACCACGGCGCGCTGCTTCCATACAGGGCGGGCAAATACCAGCGCCAGCAGCACGCCGGCCAGCAGCCAGCGGAAAAACGAGATGGCGGCAGGGTCGATGACGCCGACGGCCATCTTGCTGACGATGGTGTTGATGGCCCAGATCAGCACGGCGATCACGGGTAACAGGTAATGCTTGGCTTGCATGCGGCGGACTCCCTTATTCAATGCCGCCATTTTCGCATGGTCCGATTCCATGGATATAATGCATATCGGACAAACGATGCAAAGAACCGGACAAAACAGGAGACACGATGGCCAGCAACCAGCATTTTCCCGCCGTTTCCGACACCCTGCCCTATCCCGTGTATTTCCGCCTCGACGATTATCACGCGCACCAGCAGTTCGATTACCAGAGCCATCCGTGGGGCCAGCTCACGTATTGCTCCACGGGCGTGATGGAAATCATGGTGGCGGGCCAGCGCTACCTGTCGCCGCCCCAGTACGCCGTGTGGATACCGCCCGAGACCTTGCACGACGGCTATATCCGCCAGGATGTCGTGTTTCATTCGGCGTATATCGATGCCAGCCTGTGCGAACGCTTGCCGGCGCAGCCGTGCGCGCTGGTCCTGAGTCCCCTGTTGAAAGCCATCCTGGGCGACTTCGCCGAACGGGGCGTCACCACGCCCGCCACGGCCGCCGACCAGCGCCTGGCGCAAGTGCTGGTCGATCAATTGCAGCAGGCGCCGTGCAGCCGCACCTACCTGCCTGGCAGCGACGAGCCCGTGATCGCGGCCCTGCTGGCCGCCCTGCAGGCGGAGCCTGGCAGTAACCGCTCACTTGCCGACTGGGCCGCGCAATTGCATGTAACGGAGCGCACCCTGGCGCGCCGCTGCCAGCGCGAACTGGGCATGCCGTTCGGCGAATGGCGCCAGCGCCAGCGCTTCCTGGCCGCCCTGCCGCTGCTGGAACGGGGCGACACGGTGCAGGCGATCGCGCTGGAACTGGGCTACAGCACGGCATCCGCCTTCATCGCCATGTTCCGCCGGCAAGGCGGCGGCACGCCCGACCAGTTCCGCCGCGGCATGCGCTGAAAATGCAAAACGGCGCCGTCCGCTTTGTCATATGGGGATGCTAAAATTCAAACATCTTTCCAGAGAGCAAAAGGACGCGCATGAATTCCAGCACTGAAACGGCCCACGCAACCCCAGGCAGCGAGGATGCGCCGCCGGTGGCAGAGACGGCCGTGACGGCGCCAGCGCCCATCCAGCTCGCAAAGGAAGCGGTACCGACGGTGCTGGGCAAGCTGCGCACCCTGGTGCAGGACAAGACGCGCTTCGAACCGCACGACATCACGCCGCTGGCCGAGGAAGATGTCTTGCAGGATTTTTCGCTGCAGGCGAACTATGCGCTGGAAGCGCGCTTCGAGCAGCGCGTCATCAACGGCTACTTCGCGCCAGCGGGACAGGATTGCCGCTGTCAGGGTGGCCTGCACGAGGTGGGAGCGCTCGCTCACGCGCAGGAAAAGGAACGCCTGCGCCGCGCCGCGGCCAAGCTCGACAACGCCCTGCGCCAGCCGGACCAGGCCTACAACGGCGTGGCGGCGGGCGTCTACCTGCCGCACGCCGTCAAGTACTGGCACCTCGATACCTGCAGCAACTGTGCCGGCAAGGGCCGCATCGGCTGCCACACCTGCCACGGCGCGACCACGGAAACGTGCTGGAGCTGCCATGGCGGGCGCACGGTCAGCTGCGACGGCTATGGCTGCTATGGCAGCGGCAAGGTGTCGTGCTCGTATTGCAGCGGCAGCGGCACGGTGTCCGAGCAAGTCACAGACTACATCACGGTGCAAGTGCCCACTACCACCTACAGCAACGGCAGCTCGCACACCAGCTATCACAGCGAAACGCGGCCCCAGTACCGCACCGAATACCGCTCTTACTACCATTGCAGCTTCGGCAAGGTCAGTTGCAGCACGTGCCACGGCTCCGGCAACGTCAATTGCGGCACCTGCCGCGCCAGCGGCAGTGTCACGTGCCGCACCTGCGGCGGCGTCGGCGACCTGGGCTGCAAC
>CAUSDR010000313.1:0-6912 GCA_963530105.1 uncultured Janthinobacterium sp. | reverse complement strand
GATATCTATGGGCCGTACGCCAGCTACTGGGCCATGGAAGGGCGCGACAAGCGCAACAACCTCAATTACCTGGCCATCGGCCCGTGGCGCCATAGCGGCGTCAACTATGAAGGCTCCAGCCTGGGTGCCCTGAAGTTTGACGGCGACACGGCGCGCCAGTTCCGCGAAAAAGTCATGCAGCCATTCCTGAATCAATACCTGAAGGATGGCGCGCCGGAAGCGAACACGGCCCCCGTGGTGTCGTACCAGAGCGGCACCAACCAGTGGCAGCGCCTGCAGCAGTGGCCGCTGGCCTGCGAGACCTGCGACACGAAGCTGACGCCGATCTACCTGCAGGATGGCTACCAGCTGGGCTTTGCGGCGCCGTCGGGCGCGGCCGAGGCGGCTGAAGGCGCCTACGACGAATACGTGGCCGATCCCGCCAAGCCCGTGCCCTTCGTGCCCCGTCCCGTGCGCCTGAATGACGGCGACGTGTGGAAGCCATGGCTGGTCAGCGACCAGCGCGGCTATGCGGACCGCACGGATGTGCTCAGCTATGTTTCCGAGCCCTTGAAAACAGCCGTGCGCATCGCCGGCGCGCCGATGGTGAACCTGTTCGCCGCCACCAGCGGCACGGACGCCGACTGGGTGGTGAAGCTGATCGACGTGTATCCGGACGAAGTGCCGTCGCAGCCGGCCATGGGCGGCTATCAGCTGGGCGTGGCGATGGATATCTTCCGCGGCCGCTACCGCGACAGCTTCGAGCACCCGACGCCGATACCGGCGGGCAAGGTGGAGCGCTACCGCTTCGCTTTGCCGAACGCGAATCACGTCTTCCTGCCCGGCCACCGCATTGCCGTGCAAATCCAGTCGAGCTGGTTCCCCCTGTACGACCGCAATCCGCAAAACTACGTGCCGAACATCTTCCTGGCCGACCCGGGCCATTATAGAAAGGCGACGCAGCGCGTGTACCACGCGGCAGGGGCGGCCAGCGCGATCGAGTTGCCGATTGCGCCGCTCGACGCCCGCTAAGTAACCGCGATAAATTATGGCGATTGCTGACTTCCATCCGCGGCGCTCTGCAAGGTGGCCGCCGAGGCTTGCCCGCTGCCAGCAGTGCTCGCACTGCGTCGCAGCGGGCGCCTTGCAGGGCATCCGGTTCTGTTCTTTATAAATTCACCATAATTTCCTGAGGATTAGCTAGCCGGCGCGCATGAGGATGGCGCCCGCCGCGATCAGGCCGATGGCCAGGTAGCGGCGGGGGCTGATTTTTTCGCGCAGGAACAGGGCCGCGATGGCGATGGCGAACAGGATCGACGTTTCGCGCAGGGCGGCGATGGCGGCCACGGGCGCCTGCGTCATGGCCCACAGGGCCAGGCCATACGAGGCCAGGGTGCCGAAACCGCCAAAGGCGGCCAGGTGCCATTGCGTTTGCGCATACGCCAGCAAGCCGGCGCGGCGGCGCAGCAAGGTCCACAGCAGCAGTCCCGTGCCGTTCAGCACAAAAATCCACATGGTGTAGGCGGCGGGCGCGCCGGACAGGCGCACGCCGATGCCGTCGATCAAGGTATAGCTGGCGATGACGCAGGCGTTGCCCAGCGCAAAGGCGGTGGCGCGTCCCGTGTTTTTCGGCGTGGCGGGCGTGCGCGCGGCCACGTACAAGGCGAGGATGCCGGCGCAGATGCAGGCGACGGCGCCCATTTGCATGGGAGAAAGGCGCTCGCCGATCAGCGGCCAGCTGGCCAGCGCCACGATGAGGGGCGCGCTGCCGCGCATCAAGGGGTAGGCATGGCTCATGTCGCCCGCCTTGTAGGCGGCCGCCAGCAGGGAATAATAGGCCAGCTGCGCCACGGCGGAAGCGGCCAGGTAGGGCCAGCTGGCGGCATCGGGCGCTGCGACGAAAGGCAGCACGGCCAGCGAGATCAGCGCCGCGCCCACCGAAACGAGCACGGTGCTGAGGAAGGTATCCTTGCCCGACTTGACGATGGCATTCCAGCTGGCGTGCAGCAGGGCGGCAAACAGGACGACAGCGACGACGGTGCCGGACATGCGGGCCTTAGCGGGGACGTATGCTGAGCGTCAGCAATTCCTGGCGGTGATGGCGCTGGAAACCGTCCATCAGGATGCCCGAGCGGCCCGCCTTTTCCAGCAGCTCGCGCAGGATGGCCTGGTCATCGGCCGTCAGCGACTTGCGCGACAGGTAGACGCCGCTCATGCCCCAGGGCAGTTCCGGCAGCGCTTCCATGCGCAGGCGGTCGGCCAGGCCGTAGACGCGCGCATCGTTCTGCGCCACGCCGGCGAGGATGGTGGGGCTCATGATGGTGGCGTCGATGAAGCCGCTTTGCATCAGGCGCGCCACGGACAGCGCATCGACTTCGTAGAACAGACGGCCCTGGCTGCTCAATTCCTTGGCCAGCGCCTGGTACGAGGCGCCATAGTCATAGCCGCGCACCAGCGCCACGCGCAATTCGCGCCGCTCGATCAGTTCCTGCATGGTATTGATGGCCGCGCGCGCCCCTTGCAGCGAGATCAGCAGGGGACGGTTGCCCATCAGGGGGATGAACAGGCCGTACTGGTCGCGCCGCAGGGTGCTGCTGGCGGGAATCAGCATGTCGGCCTTGCCCGTTTCAAACATCGCTTCCAGGCGCGCGCGCGGCACGGGCGTGAAAATGAAATTGCAGCCGACCTTGGCGCCCATGCTGCGCAGCAGGTCGGGATAGATGCCGCTGACGCTGGCGCCATTGACCACCACGCTGGCGCCGATCGCCGAGACGGGCACGTGGATGTCGCGCGAGCATTGTGCGCCCGCGAATGACGGCAGCGCCAGCGCCAGCATGGCCAGGCTTCGGCGCCATGCGCTGGAATAAAAATCAGTCATACCCATCCTTGCTCACCATCAAATGCCGGGCGTCGGTAACGCGCGGCTGATTTCTCCATTCTCGCCTATTTATTTCTCAAGTGCAACATTATCTTGCCGACTACTTTGTGGTGGAAACCGCAAGCCCGGCATCGCGCTGCGCCTTGAAGTAGCGCCAGGCCACGATGATGCCCAGGCCTTGCATGATGGCGCACAGATAAAAGGTGCTGCCGATGCGCCAGTCCTGCGGCGGCAAATGGCTCACTTCGCCCAGGATCATGCTGCCGAGCAAAGGCATGATGATGATGCCCAGGCTGCTGATCGATTGCAGGGAACCCATCAGCTCACCCTGTTCGCTGGCCGCCGACGCTTTTGAAATGATGCCTTGCAGGGCAGGGCCGGCGGCAAAGGCCAGCAGGTTGCACAGGATCAGCGCGTACATCATCCAGCCCTGCGTGGCCAGGCCGTACAGCAGGTAGGTGATGGCGCCCGAGGCCATGCCCAGCAAGGACAAGCGCACTTCGCCGTAGCGCTTGATCAGGATGCCCAGCAAGCCCGCCTGCACCACGGCCGCGCACAGGCCCACGCAGAACAGGGCGATGCCGTTCTGGCGCGGCGTCCAGTCGAAGCGGAAGTGCGTGTACAGCACCCAGGTGGTGTTGAGCATCATTTGCGCAAATGTCATCAGGCCGAAGGCCAGCACCAGGCCGCGGATTTCCACGCGGCGCACCAGTTTCAGCAGGGCGGCGAACGGGTTGATGCGCGCCAGGGTGAACGGCGCGCGGGCAGCCGTTCCCGCTGCCAGCGATTCGGGCACGAAAAAATAGCCGTAGAGGAAATTGGCCGCCGACAGGGCCGCCGCCACGAAGAAGGGCAGGTGCAGGTTGACGTCGCCCAGCAGGCCGCCCAGCATGGGGCCGCAGATGAAGCCCAGGCCGAAGGCGGCGCCGATCTTGCCGAAGCTCTTGGCGCGGTTGTCCGGCGTGGAAATATCGGAGGCATAGGCGGACGCCACCGACATGCTGGCCGACGACACGCCGCCGATCACCCTGCCGATGAACAGGCAGGCCAGGTTCGGCGCCAGCGCCGTGGCGAGGAAGTTGACGCCCATGCCGGCCATCGAATACAGCAGCACGGGGCGGCGCCCCACGCGGTCGCTGATGGCGCCCAGCATGGGCATGAAGATGAATTGCAGCAAGCCGAAGACGGCGGCCATGATGCCGTACCAGAACGCTTGCGCTTCCTTGCCGCTGACATAGTCGCCGATCAGGATGGGTAGCACGGGCACCACCAGGCCAATGCCCAGCATGTCGATGAAGACGCAGACGAGGATGAAATTGAGGTTGCCGGCGCGGGCGGGCGCGGCGGCGGAAGACGGTGGAGTTTTGCTGTCGGACATGCATTCTTTCGGCGCACACCCCGCGCCGCCACGGGGCTGGCGGGGGTCAGTTGTTGGCGTTGCGCCCGCGCGTTCCTGTTCCTGCTGACGCCGCGGCGCGATAGCTGAGCCTTGTATTATAGACAGCATGGGCCATGCTGGCTATCGCCACCAGTGCTAGGCGCCAACACCCCATTCCGCGGCGAAGGCGGCGCGGAAATCCGTCAGCACGGCCAGCCGCTGCTCGGCCAGGGCGCGGCCCGCGCGCGTCTGCATCTTGCCCGGCAGCTTGTCCAGCTTGATGACGATATGGTCGAGGGCATACGCCTTGTCGTCGAGCGGGCGGTGGGCGGCCAGCGGGTCCGTGCCATGCGCCAGCGCGCTATCCATGCGCGCGGCCGTGTAAAACAGGCGCGCCAGGCCGACGGCGCCCAGCGCGTCGATGCGGTCCGCATCCTGCACGATTTGCGCCTCGATGGTGTGCGGTGGCAAGTTGGCGGAAAAGCTGTGCGTTTCGATGGCATGCGCCACGCCCGCCAGTTTTTCAGCAGGGAAATCTAGTGCCGCCAGCTGGCGGCAAGCCAGCGCGGCCGCCTGACGCGACGCCAGATGACGCTCGGGATGGTTTTTCGGCAAGTTGACCAGGTCGTGCAGATAGCAGGCCGCCATGACGGTGAGGGCGTCGGCTTCCGCGTGCTCTTGCAGCAGGACACTGGCGTTGCGCCAGACTCGCCCCAGGTGGTTGATATCGTGGGCGCTGTCATCGCCCAGGCCGGCCGTGGCCAGTGCCAGCAGGCGTGGTTGCCATTGGGTAAGCAAGGATTGCATGGTACGTATTCGGTTCCGTAAAAAGCCAAGGCCGCCAGTGTGGCATAAAACGCGCGGGCATGCGGTGGCGGCGCCAGGAGCCAGGCGTGCCGCTTTCGCCACATAAATGGCATATCGCTAATGAGCGTGGCGGCTGGCTGCTCTTTTTTAGTGCATGTAAAATTTACATGAGGTAACATTGCCGCACGGAAATTAGAAGCATAAGCTAATTGCAAGAATGTATTTGCAAAAACATACCAGCTGGAGCCATTCCCTGTGGATGGCTCTTCTCACGTCAACGGCGTGCACGCAGCGCGCCGTGGCCTGCGCCCCTGGGCGATTTAATTAAAGGATTATCATGAGCACCATCTCCAGCGAGTCTGGCACGGCCGTTGCCAAGGCCGCCGAATACCTGGCTTTCACCCTGGGCCAGGAAGAGTACGGCATCGACATCCAGAAAGTCAGCGAAATCCGCAGCTACGAGACGCCGACCCGCATCGCCAATGCCCCCGAGTTCGTCAAGGGCGTGGTCAACCTGCGCGGCATCATCGTGCCGATCGTCGACATGCGCATCAAGTTCAACCTGGGCACGCCCAGCTATGACCAGTTTACCGTCGTCATCATCCTCAACATCGGCAACCGCGTGGTCGGCATGGTCGTCGACCGCGTTTCCGACGTCACCACCTTGCTGCCGGAACAGATCAAGCCGGCGCCGGACATGGGCCGTTCGATCAACACGGAATACGTGATCGGCCTGGGCACGCTCGACGAGCGCATGCTGATCCTGGTCGATATCGACCTCTTGATGTCCAGCGCCGAAATGGGCTTGATCGAGAAACTGGCCGCCTAGGCCGGCAGGAACAGTCCGGGACTGCATGGCTACGCCGCACGCTTGCTGCTGACGTCGGCGACGCGCCTTGCGCTGGACAGGTCCTGACACCCTGGTGCCAAGAAGGTTTTTTTAGAAACAATTGACCCCAAGCATTGCTTGCTTTTTCTGCAAGGCGCACGCTAGCGCATTTCCTGGCGCACGGTTCACGCGGACCGTGCGCCAGTTTCACTTGTCACGCCCGCTTTGGATGCCGCAGCCAGCCAGCACCTGCCACGCCAGGCTGCCCGCCATGGCGCCGCGCCGGCAACCGGTTTTTTTAGGATAGTCACATGAATTTATTACGCAACGTCAGCATCGGTGTCCGCCTGGGACTCGGTTTTGCCGTCATCCTGCTATTTTCCATGCTCATCACGGGCATCAGCGTCTGGCGCCTGCACGACGTGGCCACGGCCACGCGCACCATGATGGAGCAGCCGCTGGCCAAGGAACGCTATATTTCCGACTAGTATGGCCGCATCGACAGCGCCGTGCGCCGCACCATCGCCATCGCGCGCAGCAGCGACACGTCGCTGAGCGGCTACTTCGCCGAAGAGTCGAAAGTCTCGTCGGCCAGTTCGGCCGAGCTGCAAAAGAAAATCGAGGCCTTGATCGACAAGCCCAAGGAAAAAGCCATGTTCGCCGGCTTGCTGGAGCAGCGCAAGGTGTACATCGGCTCGCGCGACCAGGTCTACAAGCTGAAGGGGGAAGCGCAGGTCGAGGCCGCCAATGAGGTATTTGAAAAGACCTTCGTGCCGGCCGCCGCCAAGTACCAGAAGATGGTGGCCGATTTGCTGCAGCACCAGCGCGCGACCATCGATACCACCGCGCGCGAGATCGACGCCGTCGCCAACACCAGCCGCAACCTGCTGCTGGTGCTGGCCGTGCTGGCGCTGGGCTTTGGCGTCGTTTGCGGCTGGGTCTTGACGATGGGCATCGTGCGCCCCCTGCGCACGGCCGTGGAAATTGCCCGCAAGGTGGCCGACGGCGACTTGACGGCGCAGATCGACGCCAGCGCCAAGG
>CAUSDR010000312.1:0-6935 GCA_963530105.1 uncultured Janthinobacterium sp. | reverse complement strand
GTATTCCTTGAATCACGGGGTATGGCGCGGCGGGCGCGCGGTGGAACGCTGGCGTGCAATCGCGACGTGCAGGGACGTGCGGCTGCGCACCGCCAGGTTCACGGGCGGTCAGGCGGAGTGCGTGCTTCTGGGGGGACGTTCGGGACCGGGCGGGATGTGCCCGGCGAACAGGGAATCGGGCGCCAGCGCCGGTGGCGGCGCGCGCAGGGTCAGGGCGTGCAGCGCAGGCATGCCGGGCGGCGCCGTGGCGCCCACGGTGCACGCGCCATGGTTGCCGCAATCGTGGCCCTGATGGCTGGCGGCGCCATCATCCATGGCCATTTTCATGGGCACGGGCTGGTCCGCCATCTGCATGCCGGCCATGTCGGCCATGCTGTGGCAATGCTGGACTTGCGCCTGCGCATGTGCCTGCGCCGCCGTGACGGCAACCGCCAGTTCGTCCACGCAGCAGCTGCGCATGGCCGACGCAAAGCCCTGCAAGGGCAGCGTCACGGCCAGCAGCCACAGCAGCGAGTGGGCGAGAGAGCGGAAAAAGGCACGGTTCATGGCAGGACTATAAACCTTCCCACATGAGGAAGGTCAAGCCCCATTTGCGCTGCGCTCAGTGCGTCAGCCAGATGACGTAGGCGCCGTAATAGCCCTCCCCCTCGAACACGGCATGGCCGTCGGCAAACGACACGGTGTGCACATGATTGATGGTGAAATAAGCGCGCCGGTCGGCCGTCTCCACATCGCCCCAATAGCGGGCATCGGGTGAACGGTAGCCGCTGGCGCGGCCGATGGCCGCCATCAGGTCGGCAACCATGAAGTCATACAGCATCTCGGCCAGCAACGGCCGGTGGCCCGCCAGCATGGCCGTGATGTCGGGGTAGCCGGCGTCCCGCAGCGCGGGCAAGTCGCTTTCCGGGTAGTCGGCGTCATCCTCGCGGCAGGTTTGCACGAAACTGTTGAAGGGCGCGTCGAGCAGGGGCGCCAGCGCCGCTTCCGGCACGCGCAGGCGGAACGGGTGCAGCGGCAGCGCGCTGCGCTGGCCATAGTTGAGTTCGCGGCAGCCGAGGAAGGCCAGCGCGTGCGGCCGTCCATCGACGTCGCAGCGGATGCCCGGCTCTTGCTCAAACGTCATTACTATCCATCCCTGCCATGGTTGCTGCTCCCCGTTGTGCATCCCAGGGCCACATGGTAAGCGCTGGCGCGCAAACAGGACAGGCTCAGAAGCAACAGAAAACAGCGTATCAGTTTGTGCCGTACGGCAAGCCTGTCACGCCGGCTCCGTGATGCCGACGCAGTTGCGGCCGTTTTCCTTGGCCACGTACAGGGCCGCATCGGCGGCCAGCAGCACGGCGTCCATGCCGCCGCCCTCCTGCTCCGACGACACCACGCCCAGCGACACCGTGATGGCGCCTGCGCCGGGAATCACGGCGGCCGCCACCTTGGCGCGCAGGCGCTCGGCCACCTGGATGGCCACGTCGAGGTCGGCGTCCGGCAGGAGCATGATGAATTCATCGCCGCCATTGCGGCACAGCACGTCGGCATCGCGCGAACAGGCGCGCATCAGCTGCGCCAGGCGCAAAATGACGTCGTCGCCCACGGCGTGGCCCCACTGGTCGTTGACTTGCTTGAAATGGTCGATGTCGATGGCGATGACGGAGAATGGCCGCGCCTGCGCCTGCCAGGCATCGAGCGCCGCCGCCATGCCGCGCCGGTTCGACAGCCCCGTCAGCGGGTCCGTCTGCACGTCGGATTTCAGCTTGCCGATCTTGCTCTGCAGCAGCGCCAGTCCCTTCAGCAAGGCTTTCTTGATCTGCGCCGCTTCCACGTACCAGGAGCGGATGGCGGCCAGCTGTTCTGCCGTGCCCGGCGCATCCATGCGCCGCGCGCCTTCGGCCAGTTGCACCAGCGGGCGCGAAATCAGGTTCGCCAGCCACCAGATGAACGGCAGGGTCAGCAAGGCGATCGGCAGCGAATGCCAGACCGTGTTGGCCATCAGCTGGTTCAGCGGCGCCAGGGTCATGGCCGTCGGGCGCTGCGCCACGATGCCCCAGCCCGTGGACGGCATGACGGCATAGCCGGCCAGCATGTCCACGCCCAGGCTGTTGGCCATGCGCCGGCTGCCGCCGCCCTGCCGCGCGATGATGGCGTCGATGACTTCATTGCTGCCGGCCAGGTCGCCCAGGCGCGCCGGGTCGGGGTGGTACAGCAGGCGCCGCTTCTGGTCCACCACGTACAGGTAGGAGCCGTCGCGGTAGTAATGCTGGCCCAGCATGGTGTACAGGATATTTTTCTGTTTCAGGTAGATGCTGCCGCCCACATAGCCCAGGTAGCGGCCATCCTTGCCCAGGATGGGGTGCGAAATGAACACCACCAGGTTGCCGGCCGAGGAAATGTAGGGCTGCGTGACCAGGGGCCGGCGCTCGCGCAGCGCCTGCACGGCGCCGGCCGAATCGAGCTGGCGGTGTTTCAGGGCCAGGGTTTCCGGCGACACGCCCAGCACCTTGCCCTGCGCATCGACGATCAGCACGGAGTTAAAACTGTTGGTTTGCAGGCGCAGCCGCTGCGCCTCGGCCGTCAGCCAGGCGTCGTCGTCCATCCGCGACGGCAGGCTGCCCGCGCTGTAGGCCAGCTGCTGGCGCGCCGACTGCAGGAAATCCTCGGCCGTGCTGGCCAGCTTACTCGCATACGCGTGGTTCGCTTCCAGCGTCGTGTCGATCAGCAACTGGCGCTGCACGCGGTAGCTGGCATAAAAGGTATTGGCCAGCGACACCAGGGCGCTGGCGAAGGCCACGAGCACGATCAAACGGCGCAAATTCATGCGCAGAACAGGTTTAGTCCACATGGAGTCGGCAGGGAATGGGAAATATTGCGCTAAAGAAAGGGCGCATTATACCGAGTAAAACGTGCCAAAATGGAAATTCTGGCAAGCAGGCAAGGGGAATGTGGACAGGCGGCAACGGCTTGCGTTGCCGCCTTGATATGCATCAAAGGCTTACGTCATGCCGGCCGCATCAGGCGTGGATGGCGTGCTTCTTGACCCAGTCCACATAGCGCTGCATCCAGCCCTGGAAAAAGCCCAGGCTGGCGGGACCGATGCCGCCGTGTTCGTCGAACAGGCCATCCTGGGCCTGGATAAACATCTCGGGCTGGCCCAGCAGCGGCACGTCCAGGTAGGCCAGCACGTTGCGCAAGTGCTGCTGCGCCAGCGCCGTGCCCGTGGCGCCCACGGACACGCCCAGCACGGCGCCCGGCTTGCCGCCCCACACGCTCTGGCCGTACGGACGTGAACCGTGGTCGAGCGCGTTTTTCAGCACGCCGGGGATCGAGCGGTTGTATTCGGGAGTCAGGAAGAGCAAGGCTTGCGCGTCGGCGATCTCCGTCTTCAGGCGCAGCACCTGCTCGGCCTGCGCGCCGTCGTCATCCTGGTTGTACAGCGGCAAGTCGCCGATCTCGATGTGCTTGAAGGAAAATTCGGGCGGCGCCAGCTTGATGATGGCGTCCGCCAGCTTGCGGTTGAAGGAATCCTTGCGCAGGCTGCCGACGATGATTGCAACGTTATATTGACTCATAAAAATCCCCGATGAAGGTGAAAAAATAGCCCTGGAGTGAATGTCACTACAGGGCTATCTTGCCACACAATCATGGGTTTCGCGCTGCCTGGCGTGCGGCACCGGCGCGCCTGGAAAATGCTCGGGGCCAGGCGCCTTGCCGAAGACAGTACGCAGGTACGGCTAGGCAAGGCAACAACGCCATGGGCGTTTTGGCAGGCGCGCTAGCGTGCCAGGCCCTGGTACTCGCGGTAATAGCGCCCGCCCAGGTTGGTCAACACCTCATAGCCGATGGTATTGGCCATGGCCGCCACGGCGTCGACCGGGTGCTCGGCGCAGATCAGGTCGACCAGGCTGCCCGGCGCCACGCGCTCGCTGGCGATGGCGCTCACGTCCAGCGTGATGGAATCCATGGAAATGGCGCCGATCTGCGGCACCTTGACGCCATCGACGATGGCCAGGCCCTGGTTGCTCATGCTGCGCAGCCAGCCATCGGCATAGCCGACGGACACCGTCGCCACCTGGCGCGGCTCGCTGGCCGTGTAGCGGCGGCTGTAGCCCACGTGGTCGCCGGCGGCAATCGTGCGCGTCTGCATGATCTTGCCCTGCAGTCGCACCACGGGATGCAGCGGATTCGGCGCATCCGGGTGCGGCGCGATGCCGTACAGGGCCGCGCCCGGGCGCACCAGGTCGAAGTGGTAGTCGGGCGACAAAAAGGTGCCCGAGGAATTGGCCAGGCTGGCGCGGTACTGCGGCAAGCGGGCGCGGATGGCGATGAAACGGGCCAGCTGCTCGCCATTCATGGGATTGCTCCGCTCGTCGGCGCACGCCAGGTGGCTCATGATGTAGCGCACATTGATGCCGTCAAGGAAGTGCGGGTCCAGCAGCCAGGCGTCGATTTCCCGCGGCGACAGGCCCATGCGCGACATGCCCGTATCGACCTGCACGATGGCGTACAGGGGCTTGCCCAGCGCCTGCGCATGCTGGCGCCAGCCCGCCACCTGCGGCTCGCTGTTGAGCACGGGAATCAGGCCGTGGGCCGTGAATTCGCCTTCCGTGCCGACGGGCGGGCCGTGCAGCACGAAAATGGCGGCGTCGGGCGCCACGTGCGGACGCAGGCTGATGCCCTCTTCCAGGTGGGCGACGAAGAAATGGCGGCAACCCTCTTCATACAGGGCCGCGCCCACCTGGGCGGCGCCCAGGCCGTAGGCGTCGGACTTCACGACGGCCGAGCAGGCGGCCGGGCGGGCCTTGTCGCGCAGCAGGCGGTAGTTGGCGCGCACGGCGTCCAGGTCCACCGTCAGGATGGCGCCGCTACGTTCCTTGGGAGGCATGCTGGCGCCCATGTCAAGCCGCCGCGTGTTGCAGTTTGCCCTGGCCCTGCGCGCCGCTGTAGCGGCTGACGGACAGGTCGTCGGCCAGGATGGCCGGCTTTTTCGACGACATCAGGTCGGCCAGCAATTGCGCCGAACCGCAGGACATGGTCCAGCCCAGGGTGCCGTGGCCCGTGTTCAGGAACAGGTTGCGCAGCGGCGTGCGGCCGACGATAGGTGTGCCGTCCGGCGTCATCGGGCGCAAGCCCGTCCAGAAGGTGGCTTCCGCCGTGTTGCCGCCGCCGGGGAACAGGTCGTTGACGACCATTTCCAGGGTTTCGCGGCGGCGCGGGTTCAAACCCAGGTTGTAGCCGGCGATTTCCGCCATGCCGCCCACGCGGATGCGGTCGTCGAAACGCGTCACGGCGATCTTGTAGGTTTCATCGAGGATGGTCGAGACGGGCGCCTTGGCCGCGTTGACGATGGGCACGGTGATGGAATAGCCCTTCAATGGATACACGGGAATGTCCAGCAGCGGCTTGATGAAGCCCGTCGAGTAGGAACCGAGGGCCACCACGTAGGAATCGGCCTTGACGATTTCCGCGCCGCATTGCACGCCGGCGATTTCGTCGCCCTGCGTCAGCAGCGCGTCGATCGCCACGCCATAGCGGAACTTCACGCCCAGCGCCACGGCCATTTCCGACAGGCGCGTGGTAAACAACTGGCAATCGCCCGTTTCATCGTTGGGCAGGCGCAGGCCGCCGAACAGCTTGCCCTTGACGGCTTCGAGCGCCGGCTCCGCGCGCGACAGCTCGTCGCGCTGCAGCACTTCGTATGGCACGCCCGCATCCTTCAGTACTTCGATGTCTTTCGCGGCGTCGTTGTATTGTTTTTCCGTACGGAACAGTTGCATCGTGCCTTGCTGGCGGCCTTCATAGGTAATGCCCGCCTCGGCGCGCAGCACCTTGAAGCAGTCGCGGCTGTACTCGGCCAGGCGCACCATGCGTTCCTTGTTGACGGCATACGCTTCCGGCGTGCAGTTACGCAACATCTGCCACATCCATTTCAGCTGGGCGGCGCTGCCGTCGAGCGAGATGGCCAGCGGCGCGTGGCGCTGCATCATCCACTTCACGGCTTTCAGGGGAATGCCGGGCGCGGCCCATGGCGAGGCGTAGCCGGGCGAGATCTGCCCCGCATTGGCAAAGCTGGTTTCCAGTGCCGGGCCCGGCTGGCGGTCGATGACGGTGACGTCGTGCCCTGCCTTGGCCAGATAGTAAGCACTGGTGACGCCGATGACGCCGCTACCCAGAATCACGATACGCATAGTTTCCTCATTATATTTTTAGGCTAGTGCCAGATTTACCGCTATCATATTGGGAATGACCCAGTATTTGTTCACGTATAAATCGAGATATTCAGCAATAAATCATGAGAATACTTAAAGAATCGGCACGCGGGCTGGATAAGCTGGACCGCCACATCCTGCGCATCCTGCAACAGGATGGCCGTATCTCGATGAAAGACCTCGGCGAACAGGTGGGACTGTCCATCACGCCCTGCATCGAGCGGGTCAAGCGCATGGAGCGCGACGGCGTCATTACCGGTTATCACGCCAAAGTGAACCCGGCCGCGCTGGGCGCCAAGCTGCTCGTCTTTGTCGAGATTACGCTGAATCAGAAATCGGCGTCCGCCTTCGAACAGTTCCGCCGCGAAGTGCTGCAGATTCCCGAAGTGCAGGAATGCCACCTGGTATCGGGCGACTTCGACTACCTGATCAAGGCGCGCATCCATGAAATGGCCGAATACCGCAAGTTGCTGGGCGACATGCTGCTGCAGCTGCCCGGCGCCGCGCAATCGAAAAGCTATGTGGTGATGGAAGAGATCAAGGAAACCCTGGCGCTCTCGACCGAAGTGGTACAGAAACGCTAAACGTACCGCCTGCCGGTACCGATGGCATCGAATTTTGCGCCTTTGTATAATCTGGTAGCACATTCCCTGCTTCGCACGCACACTCCAGTCCTGACATCACGCCCGTCCCCTCTGAGATTGGAAGCAGTGATGCACACCGGGAGTCCCTATGAAC
>CAUSDR010000311.1:0-6966 GCA_963530105.1 uncultured Janthinobacterium sp. | reverse complement strand
TGGAAATCCAGCACTTCGGACGGGTTGAGCCGGTCCACCTGCAGCACTTGCGGAATCACCTTGTAGGAGCGCCCCGCAATGGAAAAGTAATTCACGTAGCCGCCGCCCAGCGCCGCCCCCAGCGCCTGGCCCACATCCTGCTGCGTCAGGCCCAGCGCGGCCACATTGTCGCGGTCGATCACCACCGTCGCCTGCGGCTTGTCGATCTTCAAATCCGTGTCGATGAAATAAAAGCTGCCGGACGCGCGCGCCTTTTCCAGCACCTGCTGCGCGACGGCGTCGAGGTTTTCAAACGGCTCCGTGGTCGTGATGACGAACTGCACCGGCAGGCCGGAAGAGCCGGGCAAGGCGGGAAACTGGAAGGCGGCGACGCGCGCGCCGGCGATCCTGTTCCAGCCCGCCTGCAAGTCCTGCTGCACTTCCTGGGCGCTGCGCGTGCGCGTGTCCCACGGCGTCATCAGCATGCCGCCAAAACCCGAATTGACGGTTGGCACGCCCGTGATCTGGAATATCTGGCTGTACTCGGGCATGCTCTTGGCCACCTGGTAGATCTGCTCGGCATACGTCTGCATCTGGTCCGAGGTGGCCGTCGGGTCGCCCACCACCTGCGACAGCACCACGCCCTGGTCTTCCTCGGGCGCCAGTTCGGACTGCGACATCCGGAACATCAGGCCCAGCACGAGCATCAGGATCGCCGCCAGCACGATCAGCACCAGCCAGGTGTCGAGCAAGCTGTGCAGGATGCGCCGGTAGCGCTCATGCACCTTGCCGAACACGCGGTCGATGGCGTGCACGAAGCGCCCGCTATCCTGTTCCGGACGGAAGAAGCGCGAACACATCATGGGAGACAGGGTCAGGGCCACGACGCCCGAGACGGCCACGGCGCCGGCCAGCGTAAACGCGAATTCCGTAAACAGCGCGCCCGTCAGGCCGCCCTGGAAGCCGATCGGCACGTAGACGGCGATCAGCACCACCGTCATGGCCAGGATCGGACTGCCCAGTTCGCGCGCCGCCAGCAGGCTGGCCTCCAGCGGCGACTGCCCCAGCTTCATGTGGCGGTCGACGTTTTCCACGACGATGATGGCGTCGTCGACCACCAGGCCGATGGCCAGCACGATGGCCAGCAAGGTCAGCAGATTGATCGAATAGCCGAGCGCCAGCATGACGGTGAACGTGCCGACCAGCGACAGCGGCATGGCGATCACGGGCACGATGACGGCGCGCAGGCTGCCCAGGAACAGGTAGATGACGATGGTGACGATCAGCAGCGCCTCGACCAGGGTCTTGATGACTTCGCGGATCGAGGTATTGATGAAGAAGGTGGAGTCATACACGATTTCGCCCGTCAGGCCGGCCGGCAGCTGCGACTGGATATCGGGAAAAACGGCGCGCACGCGCTCGGCGACGTCGAGGATATTGGCTTCCGGCGCCACCTTGATGCCGATGAAGACGGAACGCACGCCGCTGAAGGCGACGTTGAAATCGTAGTTTTCAGAGCCCAGCACGACCGTGGCCAGGTCTTCCAGGCGGACGATGGAGTCGCCGCTGCGCTTGACGACGAGTTTCTTGAATTCATCGACGGAATGCAGGTCGGTGCCTGCCGTCAAGGGCACCGTCACCATCTGGCCCTTGCTGGAACCAAGCGCGGCCAGGTAATTATTGTTGCCCAGCGCAGTGCTGACATCGGCCGCCGTCACGCCGAAGGCCGCCATTTTTGACGCATCGAGCCAGGCGCGCAAGGCGAACAGGCGCGCGCCCAGCAGTTCGGCCGTCTGCACGCCGCTGACGGCATCGAGCTTGGGCTTGACCACGCGGCTGAGAAAATCCGTGACGTTATTCGTCGGCAAGGTCTTGCTGTAAAAGCCCAGGTACATGGCATCCGTCGTCTGCCCCGTTTCCACCGTCAGCACGGGCGCCTGGGCTTGCGCCGGCAACTGGTTGCGCACGGAACTGACCTGGGTATTGATTTGCGTCAAAGCACGGTTGGCGTCATAGTTCAGGCGCAGGGTGGCCGTGATGGTCGACACGCCGCTGCTGCTCGACGACGACAGGTAATCGATGCCCTGCGCCTGCGCGATGGCCGATTCCAGCGGCTGCGTGATAAAGCCCGCCACCGTCTGCGCATCGGCGCCGTAATACGTGGTGGAGATGGTCACCACGGCGTTCTGCGTCTTCGGATACTGGTTGATGGGCAAGCTGAACAGCGAGCGCAAGCCCAGCACCACCAGCAGCAGGCTCACCACCATCGCCAGCACGGGCCGGCGGATAAAGAGATCGGTGAAGTTCATGGCGGCGCCTCAGTGTTCCTGCGGTGTGGGTTGCGGATTGTTGCGGGGTTCGACCGCGTTGCTGATCACGACGGGGCTGCCATTCTTGAGCTTGATCTGCCCGCTGGTGACGACCTGCTGCCCTTCTGCCAGGCCCGTCAGCACGGCCACCTGGTCGCCCCGCGTCTCGCCCGTCGTCACGAACACTTGCCGCACCACCAGCTCAGCCGATGTGGGTGGCGGTGTTGCCGCCGTGGAATCCGGTTTGGCCTGCCGCGCCGGCTGCACGACGAAAACAGTGGAACCATACGGGTTGTAGGTGATCGCCGTTTGCGGCAAGGTCAGGAACTGCCGCTTGCCACCCGCTTCCACGTGCACGTTGGCAAACATGCCCGGCAACAACTGCCGTTGCGGATTGGCCACCGTGGCCTCGACCTGCACGTTGCGCGTGGCGGGGTCGACCTTGGAACTGATGGCGCTGACCTTGCCCGTAAAAGCCGTGTTTGCATACGCGTCGCTGGACAGCTGCAAGGCTTGCCCCACTTGCAGTCCGCTCAGCTGCTTTTGCGGAATATGGAAATTCACGTAGATGGGATCGATGGTTTGCAGGGTGACGATCTTGTCGCCGGGATTCAAATACTGGCCCGGATTGACGGTGGTAATGCCCAGCTTGCCCGCGAACGGCGCGCGGATGGTTTTTTTCTCCACCAGCGCCGCTTGCTGCGCGGCCAGGGCTTGCCGGCTTTTCAGGTCGGCCTGGTCGCTGTCGATCTGCGCCTGGCTGATCGCCTGCACGGCGAACTGCTGCTGGTCGCGCCTGAGCACGGACGCGGCCAGTTCGGCCGCTGCCTGCAGGGCGCGCAGCTGGGCGATATCGGCGTCGGCGTTGAGCTGCACCAGCAACTGCCCCGCCGCAACTTCCTGGCCCGACTTGAAATGGACGGACCTGACCAGGCCGGCAATTTCGCTGGCCACGTCGACGCCGCGCACGGCCACCATGGTGCCCACCGACGACAGATGCGGCTGCCATTGGGCATGGCGGATGATGGTGACCGACACCGTTTGCGGCGCCGGCTTGGGCGCGCTGGCCATCAGTTGGCGGATATGCAGGAAGAAACCCAGTGCCAGCAAGGCAATCAGCAGCGTCACCGCCCCCAGCATGATCAGCATGCGCTTCGTGCGTAGAGTCATGAATGCCCTCCCTTGTGATTGTGGCGTCCGATAGTCGACAAACAAGTCAGTCCGTGCCGCTCCCCGCCGGCAAGGCTGTCGTGGCGGGCACCGGCGCCAGCGCGGCGCGGTTCCACCAGCCGCCGCCCAGCGCCTGGAACAGCGCGGCGCTGTCGGCATGGCGTGCCGCCTGCGCCTGCACCAGGCCCACCCTGGCCTGCTGGTACGTACGCTGGGCATCGAGCAGGGACAGATAACTGATGGCGCCCAGCTTGAATTGCTGCGTGCTCAGCGCCAGCGATTCGCTGGCCAGCGCCGCCACCTCGGCCTGCTGCTTGAGCGCGGCAGCGTCCGTCTCCAGCGCACGCAGGCTGTCGGCCACGTCCCGGAATGCGCCCAGCACGGTGGCGCGGTAGCCGGCGGCGGCCACCTCGTAGACGGCGATGGCGGCGCGCCGCCTGGCGCGCAGGGCGCCGCCATTGAACAGGGGTTGGGCCAGCCCGGCCGCCACGCCCCAGACGGAGGAGCCACCGTGCAGCAAGGCGGGAAAGCTGGAGGCCAGCGCACCGTAGTTGCCCGTCAGGGTGACTTGCGGATACAGGTTCGCCGTGGCCACGCCGATCTGCGCGCTGGCCTGGTGCAGCAGCGCCTCGCTGGCGCGGATGTCGGGGCGCTGGCGCACCAGGGCCGATGGCAGCGACAGCGGCAAGTCTTGCGGCAAGCGCAGCGCTGCCAAGTCGAATGCGGGCAATCCCGCTTCGCCGGGCAGCCGGCCCGCGTACACGGCCAGCTGGTGGCGCGTGAGGGCCAGGGCCTTTTCCAGCGGCGGCACGGTGGCGCGCGTCTGCGCCACCGTGTTGCGCTGTAGCAAGACCGTCGCACGGGGAATCGCGCCGAACTGGAATTGCAGTTCGATCACATCGAGCTGTTTCTGCTGCGCGTCGAGCACCTCGCCCGTCGCCTGCAGCTGCCCGCGCAGCGATGCTTCGCGGATCGCCGTCGTCACCAGGTTGGCCGTCAACGCCAGGTAGGCCGCTTCCAGCTGGTATTGCTGGTAATCGGCCAGCGCGCGCAAGCCTTCCAGCTGGCGTTTGTTGCCGCCAAACACGTCCAGCGCATACGACACATTCACCGAGGCATTGTACAAAGTGAAGACGCCGCCCTGCCCCTCCAGGCGGCTGGTCTTTTCACGGCCCACGCCCAGCCGGGCGCTCACGTCCGGATACAGCAGGCTGCCGGACAGGGCGCGGTAGTTTTCATCGGCCTGGCGCAGCGCCGCCTGAGCCGACGCCAGGCCGGGACTGCGCGTCAAGGCATCGCGCACCAGCTGGTCCAGCGCCGGCGACTGGAACAGCGCCCACCACTGCGCGGGAATGTCCTGGCCGGGCAGGAAACGTTGCGCCTCGCCGCCGGGCCCCGGTGCGGAAACCGTTTCCAGCGGCACTGGCGCCGGCGTGTAGCCAGCGCCAGCGCCGGGAGGGGCAGGCGGCTGGAAATCGGGGCCGACGGCGCAGCCCGCCAGCATGCATGCCATGAGGACGATGCTGGAACTGGGCTGCCATATGCTGGAGAGCATGATTCTTATCCCATACCTTGCCGTGCCACGTCGTGGACCTGATTGAGCAACATCCTCGCGTAGCGATCGACTGCGCATCCCGACCGCGCATCCCGACCGCGCGCTGGCGGCGGTCCGGTGAGGCCGCCATCCGCTCTACGATTGTAGAGCACCTGACGTAAAAAGAGCCTTCCGAAGAAGGCTCTTTGACTTGGCACAAGGATTAAGCAGCCGAGGCCGCCTGACTTACTTTTGCAGGCTGACCGAGGTGGCCTTCGGCGCGCGGCGGCCCATCAGGAACTGCACGGCCTTTTTCAGCATGCGGTAGACGAAACGCACCATCAGCAAGGTCAGCACGCATTCGAGCAGGGTCAGGATCATGGCCACGGCCACGGGCATGCGCGCGGCGCGGCGGTGGAACTTGGCCACGGCAGCATCGCGGGCGATCTCGATGCTGTCATAGAAGGTCGGCACCACCAGCAGGGTCAGGATCGTCGAGGTGATGGTGCCGCCGATGATGGCGATCGCCAGCGGCCGGTAGAACTCGCCGCCCTCGCCCAGGCCCAGCGCCACGGGGAACATGCCGGCGATCAGCGCGAACGTGGTCATCAGGATGGGGCGCAGACGCATGCGGCCCGCATACATCAGCGCATCTTCGCGCCCATGCCCCTCTTCCTCGCGCTTGCGCGCCGCGTCCAGCAGCAGGATGGCGTTCTTGGCGACCAGTCCCATCAGCATGATGATGCCGATAAAACTCATCAGGTTGAGGGTGTTATTCGTGATCACCAGCGCCACCACCACGCCGATCAAACTCAGCGGCAATGACATCATCACGGCCACGGGCGCCGTGAAGGAACCAAACTGCATCACCAGGATCAAATACATCAGGCCGATACCCATCACCAGCGCGATCAGCATTTCCGTGAACAGCTCCTGCTGGTCCTGGCCGGCTCCGCCCAGGGCCAGGCCGTAGCCAGGCGGGAAATCGATGGACTTGGCCAGCTTCATGGCGTCGCTCGTCACTTCGCCATTCGAGCGGCCCTGCGCGTTGGCCGACACGGTAATCGTGCGCTTGCCATTCTTGTGCTCGATCCCGGACGGGCCCTTGCCCATGGTAATGGTGGCGATCTGGTCCAGCGGCACCATTTGCGACGTGCCCGTCACGCTGATGGGCAAGCGCTCGATATTCTCGGACGCTACGCGGTCGTCGGGATGCAGGCGCACGGCCACGTCGCGCGTCTCGCCCGTCGGATCGACCCAGTCGCCCACTTCCACGCCGGCGAAGGCCACGCGCAATGATTGCGCTGCGTCATTAACGGAAATGCCCATCGAATTGGCCAGGCCACGGTTGAGCTCGATCTGCAGCTCGTTCTTCGGGTCCTGCTCCGACAGGCCCACGTCGACGGCGCCCGGAATCAAGCGCAGCTTGTCCATGTAGGCGTTGGTAATTTCCATCAGCTTGCGCGAATCGGGGCCCGTGAATTCCACCTGGATCGGTTTTTGCGAACCATTGCTCAAGTCGTCCTGCACCACGTATTCGGCACCCACCAGGCGCGACATCTTTTCGCGCAGCTCGACCGCGATTTCCTTGGCCGAACGCTTGCGGGTGTTGCGCTTGCCGATGTCGACATACACGCGCCCGCCATTTGCGTTGACGGAGCTGTTGGTGTCCTTGGTTTCAGGCAAGGTGCGCGCCAGGACGGCCGCCGCTTCCAGTTTCAAACGCGAATACTCGATGCTGCTCGACGATGGCGTGCGCACATTGATCATCAGGTTGCCGGAATCGGAGGCTGGCAGGAAACTCGTGCCGCCGTGCGTGGCGTGCAGGGCGATGGCGCCCACCAGGCTGCCGAAGGCGATGACGGCCATCCAGCGGCGGTGGTGCAGGGCCCAGGCGATGACGTGGCCGTAGCGGTCCGCCTGGTGATCGAACCAGTGGTTGAATTTCTCCAGCACGCGGCCCAGGCCTTTTTT
>CAUSDR010000310.1:0-6966 GCA_963530105.1 uncultured Janthinobacterium sp. | reverse complement strand
CTCGAAGACGAATTGATTATCGGCCTCGTGTCGGTGTCGGACCGCGCCAGCGGCGGCGTGTATGAAGACCAGGGGATCCCGGCACTGGAAAGCTGGCTGGCCGCCGCCATCCGCACGCCTTTCCGCCTGGAAAAGCGTTTGATCCCGGACGAGCGCTCGCAGATTGAAAACACCCTGATCGACATGGTCGACCTGAACCACTGCCACCTGATCCTGACGACGGGCGGCACGGGGCCGGCGCGGCGCGATGTGACGCCGGATGCCACCTTGTCGGTCGGCACCAAGGAAATGCCCGGTTTCGGCGAGCAAATGCGCCAGATCAGCCTGCAATTCGTGCCGACGGCGATCCTCTCGCGCCAGGTGGCCGTGATCCGCGAGACGCCCGAGCGCGCCGCCCTGATCATGAACTTGCCAGGCCAGCCGAAAGCCATCAAGGAAACCCTGGAAGGCTTGAAGGATGTTGATGGAAATCAATTGGTAAACGGCATCTTTGCCGCCGTGCCGTATTGCATCGACCTCATCGGTGGCCCCTACATGGAAACCGACCCGGCCATCTGCAAGGCCTTCCGTCCCAAATCGGCGCTGCGTCCGGCGCAACCCTTACCTGAGGAAAATACATGAGCACTTTGCTGGAAACCATCGAACTCGACAGCGCACCAAATCCCACCGTCTCCATCATCTGGATGCACGGCCTGGGCGCCGACGGCAACGATTTCGTGCCGTTGGTCAAAGAACTCGACCTGCGCGGCTGTCCCGGCATCCGCTTCATCTTCCCCAGCGCCGGCACCATGCCTGTCACCATCAACAACGGCTATGTGATGCGCGCCTGGTACGACATCCTCGTGAGCGACCTCGTGCGCCGCGAAGACGAAGCCGGCCTGCGCGCCTCGCAGCAACAGATCGAAGCGCTGATCGAGCGCGAAAAGGCGCGCGGCATTCCCGCCAGCCGCATCATCCTGGCCGGTTTCTCGCAGGGCTGCGCCATGACCCTGCAAACAGGCTTGCGCCACCCGGAACCGCTGGCTGGCCTGATGTGCCTGTCCGGCTACCTGCCGCTGGCCGACAAGACGGCTCTTGAGCGCACGCCGGCCAGCCTGCAGACGCCGATCTTCATGGCGCACGGCACGGCCGACCCGGTGGTGCCGATCGCGCGCGCGCAGCAATCGCGCGACTTGCTGACCAGCATGGGTTATAAGGTGGAATGGCACGAATACATGATGCAGCATTCGCTGTGCCAGGAAGAAATCGACGCCATCGGTGCGTGGCTGAAGAAAGTATTGGCATAAAGTAAAACAGGCGCGGCTCGCGCCACGCCTGCAGGAACTGCGCAACGCCGGGAACTATTTGTTCGCCGGCGTTTTTTCATTCCAGATGGCGAGCATGTCGGGCGACGCTTCCGAGCGGATGCCATTGTCCGTCAGCACGGAATCCGTGGCCGCCAGCATCTCCTTGCGCGGCACGACGATGGTTTCGCCGCCATGCTGGTCGAAGCGGATGGTCAGCAAGTCATCCGTCTGGTCGCGCAGCAGGGTCACCAGGTGCGCCAGGCTGCGCACGGGCACGCCATTGATCGATTGCACCACGGCACCAAAGCGGTTGCTGTAGCCCGTCATCAACTTGTGCGGGAAAAATGGCGCGGCGATCACGACCAGTTCTTCACGTGCCGCATCGGGCGCGTCGCCACGCCGCGTCACCAGCGGATTGCCATAAAAACTCATCGCCGCCAGCGCCGTCGCATTGCTGTTGGCCGAGGCGAGGAATTCGGCCGTGCCGCGCGAAAACACGATGGGGCCATAGATGAAATACGACGGGTAGTCGCCCTGCAGGTCGGCGATCAGCATGGGCCGCTCGGCCGACACGGGCAAGCCGACCTTCATGACCGCCCCATTGCGCACCACCGTCAACGGCAGGACGCCATTTTTCGCCACTTGCTGCACGCGGTACTGGAAGCGCACGCGGCTGTTGGCATTCAGCTTGACCATGCCCTGGTTATCGATGGCCGCATCGCCGATATGCGTGATGACGTCCCACTCTTTCAGCGGATAGGCCGCATCCTTTTTCATGGGCGACATCACCACCACGCCTTCGACGTTCTTACCCAGCTTGAGGAAGCTGCGCAAGGCGGGATTTTCCAGCGTCTGCGTCACGTCGAACATGGCCGGCTTGCCTTCGCCCTCCTTGCCCGTCTTGCCCGCCGCCTGTTCGCGCAGGAACAGTTCGATTTCTTCATTGGGAATGATGTAGCCGATATTTTGCGCATTTTGCGCCCCCGCAAAGGCCAGGCCGATCATTTTGTCGCCGGCGATCACGGGGCCGCCGCTATTGCCGGGATTGATGGCGGCATCGATCTGGATGCGCAGGCCTGACGCAGGGAAACGGTAGGGCACGAATTCAATGCGCGAAACGATGCCCTTGGTGATCGACAGCGAAGTGCCGCCCAAGGGATAGCCGTACGCCAGCACGGCATCGCGCACGTCGGGCAAGACATTCGCCCGCGGCGCCGGCTTGTGGCTGTCGAAGAAACTGTCGTCGTCCAGCTTCAGCAAGGCCAGATCCATGCCGCGCGAAATGGCCAGCACGGTGGCCGGCATCTTGTCGCCGGAACCGTTGGCCTGTACCTGCACCTGGCTGGCATAGCCAACCACATGCGCGTTGGTGAGGATGCGGCGGCCATCGATGACGACGCCGGAGCCCGTCACGTCCTGCGGCGCGGCCTTGCTCCACGGCTTGTACGGATCGGGCCGGCGCAGGGTGGAAAACACCTTGACGACGGAATTTTCCAGCGCGGAGGCACTGGCCGTCGCGCCGGTTTCCGCCGCGACAGCTGGCACCAGCATCATGGGACAAAAAGAAAGGGCCAGCGCCAGGCAGGCGCGGCCCATCAGGGTGAAGCACGGACGAGTTTTCATTGAGCTTTTTCGCAATGGAAGGGAAGCAAAATTATATATTGAATAATGGCAACATCATTACATTTTGTCCATCTTCGTCCGAAGAAATCCTCTAATCAGGCAGCGGCGCGACGCCCAATGGCGGCACGGCCGTCTGCGCGCCGTTCATCACCATGGCCAGAAACGTGTAGTAGCCATTGATGCCCATCAAGTCGACCACGCCGTGCTCGCCAAACAGCGCCAGCGCCTGCGCATACGTGGCGTCGCTGACACGCTTGTTCTGCTGCAACTCGATGCAGAAATCGTGCACGGCTTGCTCGTCGTCCTTCAAGTCAGCCGGTGCGCGCCGCGCGGCAATGGCGTCCACGGCCGCTTGCGCGATGCCGTTTTGCACGGCCAGCGGCGCGTGGATGGCCCACTCGACCTGCTGGTCCCACTGGCGCGCCGTCACCAGGATCGCCAGTTCCGACAGCCGCGTGCCGATGGCGCTGCGGTAGCGCAAATACTCGCCCATGCGCTGCGCCGTTTCCATCAGCTCGGGGCTGCGGATCAGCGGCACGAAGGGGCCGTACAGCGCCCCGCGCGGGCCGTCGATGATTTCCTGCGCGGCGGCCCGCTGCTGCGGGTCCAGCTGGTCCAGCGGCAGCGGCGGCAAGCGGTCAATGGCGCTGCCGGCCATCAGGCGGTCCAGGCAACCACGTCCTGCTGCTGCTCGCCCAGGCCGGCGATGCCCAGGCGCATGCTGTCGCCCTTCTTCAGGAAGCGCTGCGGCTTGCGGCCCTGGCCCACGCCCGGCGGTGTGCCCGTGGCGATGACGTCGCCCGGTTCCAGGGTCATGAATTGCGACAGGTAGCTGACGATCTGCGCCACCGTGAAGATCATGGTTTGCGTATTGCCGGTCTGCATGCGCTTGCCGTTGACTTCCAGGTACAGGTCCAGGTCTTGCTCGTCGATGACTTCATCGCGCGTCACCAGCCATGGGCCGACGGGGCCGAAAGTGTCGCAGCCCTTGCCCTTGTCCCACTGGCCGCCCCGCTCCAGCTGGAACGAGCGCTCGGAAATGTCGTTGACGACGCAATAGCCGGCCACGTATTTCAGGGCCTCCTCTTCGCTGACGTATTGCACGCGCGTGCCGATGATGACGCCCAGCTCCACTTCCCAGTCCGTCTTTTTCGAGCCTTTCGGCAGCACGACATTGTCGTCCGGGCCATTCAGGCAAGTGATGGCCTTCATGAACACGATCGGTTCGGCGGGGATCGGCATGCCCGATTCGGCCGCGTGGTCCGCGTAGTTCAGGCCAATGCCGATGAACTTGCCGACCTTGGCCAGCGGCACGCCGAAACGTGGATTGCCGCGTACCAGCGGCAGCGTTTTTTCGTCGAGCTTGGCCAGCTTGCGCAGGGCCTTGTCGGAAAGTTGTGCGCCGTCAATATCGGCAATCACGCCGGACAGGTCGCGCAGTTTGCCTTCTTCATCGATCAGGCCCGGTTTTTCCTTGCCTGGACGTCCATAACGAACGAGTTTCATAGTCTTCCTTGGAGTTGATCATTGCCGCTGTGCAGGCCGCCATTTTACCGGATGGCCCGGCACGCCTGCAGCGGCCGATGAAAAACATCGCAAGTCCCGGCAACTGCAAGGCCGCCAGCACGCCAAACGCCACCTGGTAAGCCTGTGGCGGATACTGCAGCTGGCTGTTCAGGGGCCAGCAGCCAAGGATCAGGCCAAAGCCCGCCTGCATCAGAAAGGCGCCCGTGAAAATCAGCAGGTTCAGGCAGGTGGCCGCCCTGCCCGTCAAGCTGGCCGGCATGCTTTGCGCGACGATCGCATACTCGAGTCCCGTGACCGTGCCCAGCAAGGTGAACAGCACGGACAGCAAGGGCAGGCTGGGCACGCTGTTGCAGGCCATCGCCACTTGCACGGCGACAAACAGGGCGATCCCCATGGCGGCCACCTGCATGGGCGCGATGCCGCGCCGGCCCGCCCACTCCGTCAGCATGCCCATGCCGATGGCGCCAAAGATGACGGCCGCCATGCCCAGGTACAGCAGATACGCCACGTTATCGCCGGACATGCCGCCCACGTCGGCCAGCCAGCGGCCTATCCACAGCCCCTGCACGCCAAAGAAGACCGTGTGCGGCAGCAGGATGAGGCCGATGGTGCGGCGAAAGGCCGGGTCGCGGTAGACGCTCCACACGCTGGCCTTATTCACCGCGGCGGCAGGCGCGGGCGTAGACGGCGACAGCATGCGGATCAGCAAGCCGATGGCCAGCGCGGCCAGCGCCAGGGCCAGGAACACGCCGCGCCAGTCCGTGTAGTGCAGCGCCAGCTTGACGGGCATGGTGGCCGTGGCCGCGCCCAGGCCGCCGATGGCGATCAGGTAGCCATGCACGGAAGGCAGGCGCGCCGGCGCGATGGCGCAGGAAATCGCCTTCACGGCCGCCATGAAACAACCGCCCAGCCCGGCGCCCATGATGGCGCGCGCCCATATCAGTTCGGCAAAACTGTGGCCCCGGCTGAACAGCCACACGCCGGCGGCCGCCAGCGCCAGCAGCCACACTTGCACGGCGCGGGGCCCGTAGCGGTCCAGCGCCATGCCAACGGGTAATTGCACCAGCGCAAAGGCAAGAAAAAAGGCGCTGGTCAGCAGTCCCAGCTGGGCTGGCGTCAGGGGTACCGCCCCCAGCAGCTCGGCCGTCAGCACGGCATTCACGCCGCGCAGCAGGCACGACAGGTAATGACCGAGCGCAAACGGCAGGAATACCAGGCAAAACACGGCCACGCCGGAACGCGCTGGTGCGCCGGCCGCAGGCATGCTCAGGCCGCCTGCGCCAGGCGGATGACCTTGTGCGGCAGGTGCGGCACAGGCTCATCCGTTTCAAAGAAGAATTTCTCCTGGCCGAACGCGGGTTTCAGATGGTCCATCCACGTCGCTTCCGCATCGAACTTGGCATAGAACGGCCGCCGCACCCAATCCGGATTGCGCGCCTGCAAGAACTGCAGGGCGAACAGTTTTTCGCCATTGATGGTGACGATGCCATCGATGACGACCTTGCCGGGAAACGCGCTCATGGATGGCCCGCGCACGGTGCGCGACAGGCCGGAGACCATCTGGTAGGCGGCCTGGAAAATCTCGTGCGCCTTTGCCAGCGGCAACTCGAAATAGCTGCGCGGCCCCGTATCGCGCTCGACAAACATGTAGTACGGAATCGCTCCCAGGCGCGTGCCCGTCTGCCACAGCTCGGCCCAGCTTTTCGGATCTTCATTGATGTGGCGGATCAGCGGCCCCTGCATGCGCAAGGTGGCGCCCGTGGACACGATGCGCTTGACGGCTTGCTGCGCGATATCCTGGCGCAGCTCGACGGCATGGCTGTAATGCCCCATCACGGCCAGGTTCTTGCCCGCCTTGACGATGCGCTCGAACAGGCGCAGCAAGTCGTCCGCGTCGCGGTCGGAAACAAAGCGCTGCGGCCAGTACGCCACCGCCTTGGTGCCGATGCGGATGTTCTGGATATGTTCCAGGCCCGGCTCCAGCAGCGGCTCCAGGTAGGCGGCCAGCTGGCGCGTGTTCATGATCATCGGATCGCCGCCCGTGATTAGCACGTCCGTCACTTCCGGATGCAACCGCAGGTAGGCGGCCAGCTCATGCGATTCGCGCGCATCGAACTTCATGTCGTCCATGCCGACGAACTGCGGCCAGCGGAAGCAGAAGGTGCAATAGGCGTGGCACGTCTGGCCGGCGCTGGGGAAAAACAGCACCGTCTGCGCATATTTATGCTGCAGGCCGCGCACGGGGGCATCGTTGACGCGCGGCACGTTATGCGTCATCTGCCCCGCCGGATGGGGATTCATGCCCAGGCGCAAGCCATGCACATACGCATCGATGGCCGCCTTGTCCTGCTTGACCAGCACCAGGTCGCGCAAATGCGCGTACTGCTCGGGCGTCAGCATGTCGCGGTGCGGAAAGACGAGGCGGTAAATGGGATCGTCCGGGATGATGTTCCATTCGATCAATTGGTCCAGCACGTATTCGTTGGTGCGAAATGGCAACACATGCGACACCACTTGCACGGCTTCGCGC
>CAUSDR010000309.1:0-6988 GCA_963530105.1 uncultured Janthinobacterium sp. | reverse complement strand
GAAAAAAGCGGGCCAGACGCCGGACACGGTGCGCGCGCTGCAGCACGGCCAGCCCACGGGCGACACCAAGCTGGACGCCGTGGCCGCCTTTGCCACGGCCGTCATCGCCACGCGCGGCGCCGTCACGGACGCCGACTATCAAGCCTTCCTGGGCGCCGGCTACAACGAACAGCAGGCGCTGGAAGTGGTACTGGGCATCAGCCTGGCCACCCTGTGCAATTTTTCCAACAGCCTGGCCGGCACGCCCGTCAATCCGCAATTGACGCCCTACCTGCCTGGCGCCGTCTGACATGGGCCACCTCAATCACTGGCTGCACATGCATGCCGACCAGCTGGACCAATCGTCGCAGCTGGCTGAAACCGTCCTGCCCGCGCTAGCGGGCGACCACCTGCTGCGCATTGGCGTGCCGCAGGAACACGGCGGCGCGGGCGGCGACGTGCGCGATGCCATCCACGCCATCGCCAGGGTAGCCGAGCAATCCGTGACGGCCGCCTTTGTGTTCTGGGGCCAGCGCTGCTTCATCGAGTTCCTGCTGCAAAGCGGGAACCGCGCCCTGGCCGAGCGCCGCTTGCCTGGCTTGCTGGCAGGTACGCAGGCGGGTGCCAGCGGCCTGTCGAACGCCATGAAATTCTTGTCCGGCATCGAGCAGCTGCAAATCACGGGCGCGCCGCATGCCGACGGCCTGCTGGTCGACGGCGGCCTGGCCTGGGTGACGAATTTGCGCAAGGCGGGCTTTGTCGCGGCGGCCGCCGTGGCGCCGAACGACGGCGCGCCGCCCGTCATCGTCGCCTTCGACAGCAGCGCGGCTGGCGTGCAGCGCAGCGATGACCTGGACCTGATCGCCCTGCGCGGCAGCAATACGGCTTCCGTCAAGCTGGCGCAGGTGCACATTCCCGCCGCGGACATCATCAGCGACAACGCGCCAGCCTGGCTGCCGCAGGTGCGCCCCTCCTTCCTCGGCATGCAGTGCGGCCTGTCGATCGGCCTGGCGCGCGCCAGCCTGGCGCAGGCGGCGCAGATTTCCGCCGGCTCGCGCAACCAGCTCACGCCGCGCATCGAAGCGCTGCAGGCGACCCTGGAAGCGGCTGTCGCCACCCTGCTGGACGGCGTGCACGATGGCCGCTTCAAGACGCAGGCGCCGGCCATGTTCCGCCTGCGCATACAGCTGGCGGACATCCTGCAGCAGGCGCTGATGCTGGAACTGCAAGCCATGGGCGGACGCGCCTACCTGAACGCGGAGCAGCAGGGCTTTGCCCGCCGCTGGCGCGAATCGTCGTTCATCCCCATCGTCACCCCCAGCCTGACGCAATTGCAGGCGGCCTTGCAGCTGTTCGACAGCCAGCAGGCGGCGAAGGCGGCGGGAGCGCAGGCATGACGGCAGCAGTGCAGGACTGGGCGCTGCAGGCGCAGGACCTGAGCTACGCCTACCCCGGCAGCGCGCCCGTGTTCCAGCACGTCTCGCTGGGCGTGCGCAAGCGCGAAATCGTCTGCCTGCTGGGCGGCAGCGGCTGCGGCAAATCCAGCCTGCTGCGCGTGCTGGCCGGCTTGCAGCCGCCGTCCACGGGCGCCATTCAATTCCTCGACGCCCCCATGCGCGAACCGGACCCGCGCAGCGCCCTCGTCTTCCAGCAAGCCAGTTTGCTGCCCTGGCTGAACGTCACGGGCAATGCCGGCTTTGGCCTGGACTTCAAGCACCAGCCCAGGCTGACGCGCGCAGCGCACCAGGCCCGCGTGGCGCAAGCCATCGACGCGGTGGGCCTGAAGGGACGCGAAAAACTGTATCCGTCCGCGCTGTCGGGCGGCATGGCGCAGCGCGTGGCGCTGGCGCGCGCGCTGGCACGCGAACCGGAACTGCTGTTCGCCGACGAGCCGTTTTCCGCGCTCGACGCCATCACGCGTGCCGAGATGCAGTCGCTGCTGGTGGACGTGGTGCACCGCTGGCACACGGCCGTGCTGCTCGTCACCCACGATATCGACGAAGCCATCCTGGTGGCCGACCGCATCTTGCTGATGGGCGGCAAACCGGGCAACATCGTGCGCGAATGGCCGGTCGCCATCGCCCAGCCCCGCATCGGCCACAGCGCCGACGTCATCGCCCTCAAGATGGACATCCTCGACGCCCTGCAAGCGCTGCAAAAGCAGGACCACACGCCCGCCTTCGCCCAACTTTAATCGACCGGAACGTTCCCATGACATTCGAAGACCACAACAAACCTTTGCACATTTGCACCTCGTCCGATTGCGACTGCGGCCTGACGCGGCGCGACTTCCTGCGCATGTCGGCGCTGGCCACGGCCAGCGTCGCGTCGCCCTTGCTGTTTGCAGGCGACGCCATGGCCCAGCAAGGTCCGAAAGGCGACGACCAGCCCGTGAAAATCGGCTATTTGCCCATCACCGACGCCACGCCGCTGCTGGTCGCGCATGCCCGCAAGCTGTTCGAGGCGGAAGGCTTGCAGGCCGAGACGCCGCGCTTGTTCCGCAGCTGGGCACAGATCATCGAAGCCTTCGTCGCCGGCCAGGTCAACGTCATTCACCTGCTGTCGCCCGCCACCCTGTGGGTACGCTATGGCGCCAAGTTCCCCGCGAAAGTCGTGGCCTGGAACCACGTCAACGGTTCCGCGCTGACGGTGGCCAACGAGATCAACAAGGTGTCGGACCTGGGCGGACGCACGGTTGCCATCCCGTTCTGGTACTCGATCCACAACATCCTGCTGCAGCAGATCCTGTCCGCCAACGGCCTGACGCCGGTCACGCGCGCGCGCAACGCGGCCATCAAGCCGAATGAGGTCAACCTGATCGTGCTGGCGCCGGCCGAAATGGTCTCGGCCCTGGCCAGCAAGTCGATCGCCGGCTACATCGTGGCCGAGCCGTTCAATGCGGCGGCGGAAAACGCCGGCATCGGCAAGATCCTGCGCTTCTCGGGCGACGTGTGGAAAAACCACGCCTGCTGCGTCACCTTCCTGTCCGAGCGCGACATCAACACGCGTCCGGAATGGGCGCAGAAGGTCACCAACGCCATCGTCAAGGCGCAACTGTGGACGCGCTCGAACCAGGTCGACACGGCCAAGCTGCTGTCGAACGTGGGGGAGCATCGCTACACGCCGCATCCGCTGCAAGTGCTGACCAAAGTGCTGGCCACCACCGATTACGCCAGCTATGAAAAGCAGGGACTGATCGTGCACAAGAACTGGCAGCAGCGCCGCATCGACTTCCAGCCGTACCCGTTTGCCTCGTACACGGAAGAACTGGTGCGCGCCATTGGCCGCACCAAGGTGGAAGGCGATACGCGCTTCCTGGCCAACCTCGATCCGAAGTTCGCCGCGCGCGACCTGGTCGATGACCGCTTCGTGCGCAAGGCCATCACCGCCGTGGGCGGCCCCGCCGCCTTCGGCTTGCCGGCCAACCTGCTGCGCAGCGAAACCGTGGCGGTCTGACGATGACGAGCAAGCTGTTCACGAAGTTCGGCCTGCCCCTGGTGGGGCTGGCCTGTGCCTTGCTGCTGTGGTCCATGGGCGTGACGGCGCTGGAGAAATCCACGCCCATCGCCACCGCCTTCGCGCCGCTGCCCACGGCGCTGGCGTTCAGGGAAATGCTGGGCGGCTCGGATATCTGGCTGCACGTGGTACTGAGCCTGCAGCGGGTGGCCGTGGGCCTGGGACTGGCCATCGTCATCGGCGTGCCGCTGGGCGTGCTGGTGGCCATGTCGAAGAGTTTTTCCGGCGCCGCCATGCCGCTGTTCCAGCTGCTGCGCATGATTTCGCCGCTGTCGTGGATGCCGATCGCCGTGATGGTGCTCGGTGTCGGCGACGCGCCCGTGTACTTCCTGCTGGCGTTTGCGGCCGTCTGGCCAATTTTGCTCAATACGGCGGCCGGCGTGGCGCGGCTCGATCCAAACTGGCTGCTGCTGGCGCGCAGCCTGTCGGCCACGCGCAGCGAGATCGTCTTCAAAGTGATTTTACCCGGTATCACGGCGGATATTTTAACGGGCGTGCGCCTGGCCATCGGCATCATCTGGATCGTGCTGGTGCCGGCGGAAATGCTGGGCGTTTCGGCCGGCCTCGGCTACTTCATCCTCGACACGCGCGACCGCCTGGCGTATTCGGAACTGATGGCCGCCATCGTGCTGATCGGGATACTCGGCTTCCTGCTCGACTACCTGGCGCGCGCCGCGCACGCGCGCTGGCTGCACGTAAAAAACTAAGCCAATGCGCTAGGCCGCCTTCTCCAGCGGCAGCGCGGCGGCCACCGCCGCCTGCGTTGCCGCCGCCAGCTCGCGCCGGTGCGCATCCAGCGTCGCCACCGGCGCCAGGCAAGTCAGGCGCGCCGTGATGGGCGGGCCGCTCAAAATCGCCACCATGCTTTGCGCAAAGCTCATGTCGCCGATGAAGTCGACGGCATGGTGCAGCGCTCCCTTGTCATCCACGTACACGAGCGCGAACGGCTGCACGGGCACCTGCGCGTCGATGGCCGCCTCGAACAGGTTGGCGTGGAACGGCAGGATCTGCCCTTGCGCGGCGGTGGTGCCTTCAGGGAAAAACGCGATGCGCTCGCCCGCCGTCAGCTTGTCCACCAGGCCCTGGAAAATCAGGCGCAAGTCGCGCTTGCTGCCGCGCGAAATGAAGATGGTGCCGGCGCGCCCCGCCAGCCAGCCCAGGATCGGCCAGGCGCGGATTTCCGCCTTGGCGACGAAGCGGCAGGGATGGACGGCATTGATGACGAAGATATCGAGCCACGAGACGTGGTTGGCCACCACCATCGCATGGTCAAGCGCCGGCAGGCTGGCGGACGGCTGCTGCACGCGCACGCCGCAGATATCGAGCAGCTGCGTGGACCAGCGGCGAATGCGCCGGTTGCGCCCTTCCAGGTCCAGCCAGGGAAACAGCACCGCGCTCTTGGCCATGCCGCAGCTCAGGTGGATGGCGATGCGCGCGAGGCGGTAGGTAAGCAGAAGTTTCAAATCACACCAAGGTTGGAAGCAAATCCATGTAGCCGCGTAGGTCGGGTTGGCAGCGCCAGCGAGGCGCTGCGTAAGCCGACAGGAGCCGCCATGGACTGGTTGGATTACGCGTTCCGCTCATCCGACCTACGGCTTCAATACAAAAAATTAACGCTGGAACGCTACCTGTCCAGCCACGATGGTCGCCTTGACGATGCCGCTCAGCTCATAGCCGAGGAAAGGCGTGTGCTTGCCCTGGCTGGCCAGCGAGGCCGACGACACGGTCCAGCGCGCGGCGGGATCGAAGACGCAGATGTCGGCCGCTTCGCCCACGGCCAGGCTGCCGGCCGGAATGCCGGCCACCCGCGCCGCGTCGGAGGTGATCTTCGCCACGGCGCGCGCCAGCGGACGCGCGCCCGCTTGCGGCTGGTTCAAGGCATAGTCGTCGGCCCATTTCAGGGCCAGCGACAGCAGCAGTTCCAGACCCGTGGCGCCAGGCGACGCTTCGCCGAACGGCAGCAGTTTTTCATCGTCGTCGACGGGCGTGTGGTCCGAGCACATGGCGTCGACGGTGCCGTCGAACAGGCCGGCGCGGATCGCATCGCGGTCGCGCTGGCTGCGGAATGGCGGCGTCACGCGCGCGTTCGGGTCGAAGAAACCGATGTCGGCGTCCGTCAGGTGCGCATGGTGCGCGCCCACGTCGCAGGTGACGGGCAAGCCTTCGGCCTTGGCGGCGCGGATCAGCTCCAGGCCGGCAGCCGACGAAATACGGCACAGGTGCACGCGCGCGCGGCTGGCGCGCATCAGTTCAAAGATCGTGTGCAGCGCGATGGTTTCGGACATCACGGGCACGCCGGACAGGCCCAGGCGCGACGCCAGCGGGCCGCTGTGGGCGATGCCGCCACGGCCGATGTGCGGGTCCTGCGGACGCAGCCAGACGGTGTAGCCGAAGGTGTTCGCATACTGCATGGCGCGCAGCAGCACGGTGGTGTCTTCGATCGGCTCTTCCGCCTGCGCGAAGCCGATGCAGCCCGCTTCCGTCAGTTCCGCCATTTCCGTCAGCGACTTGCCCTTCAAGCCCATGGTCAGTGCGCCCAGCGGGTGCACGTGCGCCTTGTTCTGCGTCTTGGCGCGGTATTTCAGCATCTCCACCAGGCCCGGTTCGTCGAGCACGGGGTCGGTGTCGGGCGGGCACACCAGGCTCGTGACGCCGCCTTGCAGGGCCGCCTGCAATTCCGATTCCAGGGTCGCCTTGTATTCGTAGCCCGGCTCGCGCAGGCGCGCGGACAGGTCGACCAGGCCGGGTGAAACCACCAGGCCGGCCGCGTCAAACGTCGTGTCGGCGGCAAAACCGGCGGGGGCGCTGCCCACGGCGACCACCTTGCCGTCGGCGATGAACAGGTCTTGCAAGCCATCGATGCCGTTGGCAGGGTCGATCAGGTGGCCATTCTTGATATGTAGTGTCGTCATGCTTGCTTACTCGTCCTTGGGCTATCAGCCCTGATTACCAGCCAAAATACTCATCACCGCCATGCGCACGGCGATACCGAACGTCACCTGCGGCAGGATCACCGCCTGCGGACCATCGGCCACGGCCGAATCGATCTCCACGCCGCGGTTCATCGGGCCCGGATGCATGACGATGGCGTCCGGCTTGGCCAGCGCCAGGCGCTCGGGCGTCAGGCCATAGCTCTTGAAATATTCCTGCGCCGACGGCAGCAGCGCGCCGCTCATGCGCTCATTCTGCAGGCGCAGCATGATGATCACGTCAACGCCTTTCAAGCCCTCATCCATGTTGGTGAAGGTGCGCACGCCCATCTGCTCCAGGCCGCCCGGCAGCAGGGTGTGCGGGCCGATGGCGCGCACTTCCGGCACGCCCAGGGTGGTCAGCGCGTGGATGTCGGAACGGGCCACGCGGCTGTGCAGGATGTCGCCCACGATGGCCACCGTCAGGTTCGTGAAATCCTTCTTGTAGTGGCGGATCGTGTACATGTCGAGCAGGCCCTGGGTCGGATGCGCGTGGCGTCCGTCGCCCGCGTTGACCACGTGGA
>CAUSDR010000308.1:0-6998 GCA_963530105.1 uncultured Janthinobacterium sp. | reverse complement strand
ATAGGCCAGACTGCGCCGTCGTGTCGCCGGCATTCGCTGCCGCCAGGGTCTTCTCAAACTGGGCGCGCGCCTCAGCGTATTTCTGCTCAGGCGTCAGCGTCGACTGCGCGCCCAGCGCCATGCTGGCGTTCAGGCCATTGAGGGTGGACACCCACGACTTCGACTTCTCCAGCGCCGTCTTGGCCGCCGCCGCCTCGGTATCGTAGGCCTTGGCCAGTGTATCCTTGGCCGATACCACGGCCTTGGCTGCCTGCACCTGGTCGAACAGCGCCTTGTTGACGTCGGCGATGCCGGCACGCTGGATAGCCAGCAGCTCCGTCTCGCTTTTCGTCAGCTCGTTCAGCTGCTTTTGCAGGTCCAGGCGTTCGCTGGCAATCTCACTGGCCGTCTTGACCACGGCGGCATAATTCCCGGTCGCGGCGGCGAGCTGGCTGCTATAGTCCGATGCTGCCTTGAACGCAGGTGCAAGGGCCAGCAGCTTGATGTACATCTCTTGGCCACTCGTGCTGGCCAAGTCCAGGCCCAGTACCACGTCCTTGTACTGCTCGACCGACTTAACACCCGACAAGCCCAATTTATCCAGCGTGTCGGCCACGGTAGACAGCACGGGCGCCATCTGCTCGGCTTCGGTCAGGAAGTTTTCGGCAAAGAAGCTGGTACCGCTGGAGAGGGTATCGAGACTGCCAGCCAGCTTGATCAAGCTTTCGCGCGCGCCTATGGTGGCCACGCCCACGGCGCCGAACGCATCCTGGGAAGTACGACCGATCAGCTGCAGGGCAGCATCGACGCCGGCATAGTCCTGCGACACGCGTTGCAGTGTGGTGCTCAGCGCCTCGCCCTGAATTTGGAACTGGGCCAGATTCGGCACCAGCTCAACCGCGATCGCATTGCCCACGCTCTCGAAAAATGTGGTGACTGCGGCCAGGCGCTCTGCCTCGGTCTTGAGGCCTGTCAGATTGATATTCAGCGCCTGGGCGCGCGTCGCCAGGCTGGCAGTGTCCACCCCCAAGGTATTGGCCAGCGTGGCCGACACATTGCGGATCGCAGCGTAGGTTTCCACAAACGCTGCCGCGGTAGTTGCATCTACCGCGGTACGATCCGTACCTGTCTTATCGCTGCGGAACAGGCCTCCTTTTTGCGACCAGTTGGCATACTCGTTGCCCGTAAACCCGGTACCGGACAGCGTGCCGGTGATGCCGTTTTCGCCATATTTTTTGTCACCCATGCCGAACAGCCGATTGCCGATACCGCCAATAACGCCACCCAGCGCGCCACCGATGGCGGCGCCGATCGGGCCGCCCAGGAATGCGCCGGCCACCGCGCCAACAGCCGTACCACCAATAACTGTGGCGTTGCTGCCGAATTGTCCCGAAATCAGCTTGCCGCCCAGTACGCCAGCAGCAATACCTGCAGCTGCAGTGATCGCAGCACCGGCATACGCGCCAGCAGTTACCGCACCAGCGCTACCCACGCCGCCCGAGGCAGCGTACAGGCCCGCAGCATCGGCCGCGCCGACCAGCCCCGTACTACCCAGCCCAGCACCAAAAGCTTCCACAGCTGTCGAACCAAACAGCGTGCCCAGGCTAACAACACCAGTGCCCAGGCCGGCGGTGATGCCCGCAAATCCTTGCGTGGCGATGCTGTAAGCGGTTTTGGCGCTTTGCAACAAGCCGCCAACACCACCCAGCCCGCTCGCAGATCCTGCGCCCCCCAAACCAGCGGCCGAAGCCAGGCCAGCGGCGCCAGATCCCGACACGGATGCGCCGATGTTCAAGATCCATTTCTTGATGGTCATCTGATACAGCAAGTCCAGGAGACCGTTTTTTAGGGTGTCCCGCAGGCGGTCGAATGCAGACTTGCCGGAATCGAAAATCGACACGAAGGTATCATGTGCGGTGGTGTCGATCGATTCCCACATCTTGCGGCTCGCTTCGATCTCCGGCTTGGCCAGCTGGTTGCTGTACCAGGTCGAAAATTCTTCCTGCAACCGCTTCTGTGCATCTGTGCCGGCGCCGGCCAGGGCGATGCGCTCTTGCCACATGGCGGCGTCGATTTTCAGCAGCGCTGCAGCGCGCGCCTTTTCATCGAACAGCGATTCGGCAGCGAAGCGGCGATTCTCATCGGAAAGTTGAGCGGCATAGCCCAGCGCCTTGGTCTGCGCCAGCGTGGCCTGCTCGACGCGCACGCGCGCGGCTGCCTCTTCCGTCAGGCGCTTGATCTGATCCTCAATGATCTCCTTGCCGGCCAGTTTTTCCTGCAGCAGAAATTTCTCCAGCGCAGTCTGCTCGCGAACCGCCACCATGGCCAATTCACGGGCGTCGCTGGACTTGCCCATCATTTGGTATTCCACCGCCAGCGCCGCTGCGGAGTCCTGGCGCGCCAGTGTGCTTTCCTGAATGTGCGAGGTCACGTCCTTTTCTGTAGCGCGGGCCTTGGCAATCTTTTCCTCAGCCGCCAGCTCATCCAGGGCAGCGCGAGCCGCGATCAAGTGCCCATCGGCCAGTTTCAGCTTACCTGTCTTGTTTTCCTCATCCAGCTTGATTCGTAGCTTCTGGCTTTCGGTCGCATCGACGTCGGTAGCGTTCTCCATGCGCCCGGCCTCGATCTTCTCGCGAATGCTTGCAATTAACGTGGTGTAGGCCTGTTCCTCTTTTTTGAGGCCGGCAGCAGCACCCTTATCTGCATATTTAGCCTTTACCAGCTTTTCCATTTCCGGGGGAATTTCGCCAAACTTCTTCTTCAGCTCAGCAAATTCGGCCGCCATTTTCTGTGCGGCTGTGCCATTCTGGTCGAACCAAGTTTTAATATCAGCATTTCGCGTAAACGCTTTGTTTTTTTGCTGTTCGTCATTAAATGCTGCCATTTCTTGATTGACTTGATTCAACCTTCCGCCCCAAACACCCATCACAGCTGACTTGGCAGCAATATCCAAATCCGTGCGCTTGCCGATCGAATTAATTTCCGCCAAAATTCTTTCACGGTTTTTTTCCGCATCCGTCGTTGGTGCTGCACCAGTCGTCATTTTTTTATTGGCAAGTTCGTTTCGCTCCTTGAGCTTTTCGATTTGCTTATTCAAATTCGACAAATATTCGTCGATTTCTTCCGCGAGCGTTGTCGTTACCGCCTTTTCTGCCTCGCTACCTTTACTTCCCCACAAAACCCATGCAGCCGCACCCACGCTGAGCAAGGTCGTAATAATGCCAATGGGCCCACCCAGAAAGCCTAATGCCCTTGATGCAAGGCTTGCGGTGACTGCCGTTCGACCTATTGCGCCATTTAAACCATTTGTTGCCGCGGTGCGCGCTGCTGTAGCTGCTGTATCAGCAGATGTGGCGGCAGTAACGGATGCGGTAGCAGCCGCCAATTGGGCGGAAACTCGCCCCAGTGCAATGCTTGATGCGGTCAGCTCCGCCAGTGCAGCCACACGGGCCTGTTCGGCCACGGCCAGGTCGAGCGTCGATGCGCGTACAACACGCAGGGCAAAACTGAGCGCGCCAGCAGAGGATGCCGCGGCGATTGCTGCTTCAGCTGAGGCAATATTTGCTTTCGCCTGGTTGTATTGGGCAAATACCATTTCACGCGCCGCGAGCAACGCAGTTTTTTGTGCGACCAGTCCTGCAAGAGTCGCTTCCGTCTCGATCAACTTGGCCGAAGTCGAAGCTGATACAGCGGTGGTGCTAGCGACAAGGGCTTCGGCCTTAGAAATCAGCGCTGCGCGCTCAACAACCAAGAGTGCGGCCAGTTCCGCATTTGAAGCGAAATAGGCCTGGACCGCTGCGACGCCCATGAAAAAGTATCCAGCCAGCTTGAGAGTCATTAAGCCTGCGGTTGCGGCAAACAGCACATTAATATTGTCAGAGAGTAATTTAATGCTAGTGGTGAGGATATTGACTGTGCCATTGGCTTGTGCCTTGATGGCCGTGAATTCCATAAATTCATTTTTCAGTACGGTGAAAGCACCGCCAATGGTGGCTACTTTTTTACCTTCTTCCCGTAATGACACGAGTGCTTTTGGCAAGACTTCGGCCATGATCTTTGACGTAATTTCGCCCTGGCCAGCAAGGCCTTTTAAGGCGCCGATGGGCAATCCCATACCATCTGCCAAAGCCTTCATCAATCGGGGGGCAGCTTCGTTCACGGCATTGAATTCTTCTCCGCGCAACGTGCCAGATGCAAAAGCTTGAGATAACTGCAACTGAGCTGATGCAGATTCTGTGGCCGTTGCGCCACTGACCTTCAAGGCCAAGTTGACGGTCTCCGTTATGTCAGCGACCTGCTGTTGCGTAGTACCCAGCTCACGAGTGCCGTTGGCAATTCGTGCATAAAGAGTACCCGTGCCGTCCAAAGCCTGCTGAGAATCTTTGGCGATCCGCTTCACATCGGCGTACGCCGCGTTGTATTCACGTTGAGATACCGTCGCCAAGCGCAGCTGGGCGGTAAATTTGGCATACTCATCGCTCATTTTGACGATCCCAGCCAAGCCGGTTCCCAGGCCTATGGCGCCCAACGCGGCGCCGACCTTGTCGCTGTACGCTGCGATATCACGAAGAGACGATGTCGACTGTGTACGCAAGCGATTGAATTCCCGAATCGCTTGTGCTGAGTCTGCAGTAATGATGACGCGAGATTCATTTCCCATCGGTCTTTTCTCTCCAGGCGCTCAAGGTCGCCCGTTCCATACACTGAATTTCAAAAAACATACGCTCTTCATCACACCGCTTGACACGAGCCTTACGCATGACGACCTCTACACCTGGATAGGACAGCCCGGTCGGGCCGGCCATGCCCGTCATCCACTGTGTGCTCACGGCTTGAAACAAATTCCAGCTGGGCAGGTTCTCGGGCCATAAATAAAGCTCTTCGCAAACAGCTGCCGGTCGCTTTACCCGCAATCCAAAGGCAGCTGCTGCTGTATCGGTTGATTCCTGCTCTTGCTCTTGCTCTTCGTCCGACACGACCAGGCCGAGCGCCACACAGCGCGCGACCTGACTTAGTTTTTTGCCTTGGCCTGGGCTTCTTTCATGTAGGCGCTGAAGCACAACATACCCATGCCGCTAATGCTGAGCAGGGCCGCCAACGCTTCTTCGCAAAATTCGGCGGGTTTGTCATCATCTTCCAGCACCAGGCGCTGGTCGCGCCAATCCGTCGCCACGTCAGTGATAAATTCGTCAACTTGCGTTTCGCCACCGTTCAACGCACTTTTCAGCCCTGCGGTATCCAGACGTTTGCAGATCAGCGAGAACTTAAATGGGATCGCTTTGCCGCTTTCGTTGGTGTGCGAACCAGCTACCGGGACTGCTACCGTATTGCCAACGACGATTTTGTACTGCTTTTTCATAATTTTTCTTTCTGAGGGTAGGGCACTCTGGCACCAAGGGTTTAGAAACTGGTGGCAATGCGGATTTCGTCGTTGCCAGTAATCGGGTTGACCAGCAGCTTGTAGCCGATCATGCGGGCGCCATTAAGATCTTCCTTGGACGGTTCAATGCGCTGCACACCTGGCATGAACACGGCGACGCGACTGCCGGCCACGGTACCGTGGATCATTCCAAGGCTGGTTTTGGCTGTGGCCAAAACTGCAGCCATGGCGGCCACCTCCTGCGCAGCTGTCAATTCCAGTTGCACCGCGCCAGTTACCTTGCGTTCGGTAATCGGTACGGATTCACCACCGAGGAGCGCCTGAAAAGGCGAGGTGATACCCAGATCGATCGTCAGCCCCTTACTCGGGTAGGAATCGCCACCGACCAGCGCTGGCGGCGTAGCGGTCGCATGTGTAGCACCCCACATCAGCTTGCCGGAGTTGGCATCAAGCACGATTTCCGGGACTTGCCACTCTTCCAGGTCTGCCGTTGGAGCCGCTGCCACGCCAATGCCGCCGTACAGGCAAACGAACTTGCACGAGATGACTGGCTTTTCGCCAACGCTCAACTTCAGTGAAGCGGTACCGCGAGCACCCAAGCCTTTATGCAGCACGCCATCGTCGTACCAGTAAATGGTGGCCGATTCGAAACCGGTTGAAATCGGGACATAGTCCACACGCACGCCTGCTGTGATAACTTCGGCGAAACCACAGGCACGCAGCAGCGGGCCCCATGCGGGGGCGATACCCAATGTGCCGGCGCCGACCAACTCGACATCGAAGCCCATCTCGACATAGCGGCTGCCGACCAGCTGTTCATCACCGCCCAAAAATGGACGAATGTTGTTGCGGTCGACGTTTTGGGCGTTCAGCGGGTTGATGCTCAACTCGCTGACCAGCATTGCGTTGGCCGCGCCAGTTGGCACTGCGTCGGCACCGTATACTGGCTCGATCTTGGCGAGGATCGCCGTATTACGAATGAGGCGAGACATGGATTACTCCTGGTTGGGTTGCGTGGCCGGGGCTGGGGCCGGGTTCTTGATGAGCGAGCCGTCAGCAGGGTTGCGGGTGTAGCTGCCGCCCGTTTTCGGCTCAGCCTGGCGAATCGGCGCCGGCGTTTCTTGTACGGCGGTTGCGGCCGGCTTTTGTGTAACGACATTCATGTCAGGGTCCTTCCTTTGGTTTGATGCATGACCACGAGTTTGGCGGTAATGCAGGTTATTTTTGAATCGAGTTCGTCCACTTCCCATGACAGCGTGTCGCCCGGCAGCGGCTCGACCGACATGGCGGCTCCGCTCAAGGTGGGCGCCAGCGCCAGGCGATCAAACACGTCCACCAACAGCGCGTCGGCGACCGCATCTGGCTCTGCGCCGGTTGCGCGCGCATAGCATTCGACGTTAATCAATGTGGCCCAGGTGGTCGGACCGCCTATGACCTCCGCCAAGGTGGAAGTGCTGCGTTCGATGCGCACCACCAGGCCGCTGGGCTGATCGACTGCAAGAGGCCGAGCGCGCGAGCGGAAAATACGACCGCCCGACAGCGCTGGTTCGGCCTGCAGCTGGCCGACGATTGCGGTGACGATGGCAAATTGCGCGCTGTTCATGGGCGTTCCAGCAGCACAAGGGTGATGCCCGTGGGC
>CAUSDR010000307.1:0-7005 GCA_963530105.1 uncultured Janthinobacterium sp. | reverse complement strand
CCAACGGATTAAAAGTCCGCTGCTCTACCAGCTGAGCTAACGACCCAAAAACTTTGACTACTGAACTGCGGTAACGCTGCGCGGTCCGTGCTTGCCATGAGGCAGGCGGACAAACCACAAATTCTTGGTAGGCCGTGCGGGATTCGAACCTGCGACCAACGGATTAAAAGTCCGCTGCTCTACCAGCTGAGCTAACGACCCAAGGGCGGCTATTATGACGGCCAAAGCGGGTTTTGGGAAGGGCTGGACGGTGCCGCGGTGGAAAAAAGCCTTGCATCGCGGTCATGCGCGGACTAATATAGGTAGATAGCCTACCTATATGGATCATGCCATGCCCCCTGACGAAGACTTTCCTATCCCCGCACGCGCGCTGGCGCTGTCGGACGAATTGCGCACGGCGTTCAAGCGCCTGCTGCGCTCCATGCAGCGCGAAGGGGGCGAACTGGAAGGCGGCGTATCGATGATGCAATACATGCTGCTGGCCCTGATTCACGAGCAGCCCGGCATCGGCGTGGCCGCGCTGGCGCGCCTGCAGAACGTGCGCGGGCCCACCGTCAGCGCCCAGGTCAAGGCACTGGAAGAGGCGGGGCTGGTCGAGCGCAGCGCGCCCGATCCGCAAGACCGCCGGCGCTCGGGCCTGCACGTTTCCGCGCAAGGCTTGACGATCCTGGAAGCCCTGCGCGCGCGCCGCCGCGATGCGCTGGCGCGGCGCATCGCCCGCCTGACGCCGCAGCAGATGGATGCGCTGGCCGCCGCCATGCAGCCCCTGCTCGAGATTGGACAGGCATGAGTACCCAGGACAAGGCGGCGGGCGCGCAGGCGCCCCTGACGCAGCGCGAAGTGCGCGCCACCTATCTGGGCCTGATGGCCGTGCTGGGCCTGGGCGCGCTGGACCAGAGCATCGTCGCCACGGCCTTGCCGCGCATCGTCGACGACCTGGGCGGCATGGCGCACCTGTCGTGGGTGGTGACGGCCTATGTGCTGGCCTCGACGGCCACCATGCCTTTGTACGGCAAGCTGGCCGACCAGTATGGCCGCCGTCCCATGATCTTCACGGCCTTGCTGACCTTCCTGCTCGGTTCCGTGCTGTGCGGGCTGGCGCAGAACATGACGGAACTCATCATCTTCCGCGCCATCCAGGGCCTGGGCGCGGGCGGCTTCATGCCGCTGGCGCAAATCATCATCGGCGACATCGTGCCGCCCGCCGAGCGGGGCAAGCGGCAGGGCATGGTGCCCATCGTGTTTGCCGTCACCAGCGTGCTGGGGCCGGTATTGGGCGGCGTCATCACGGATGCGCTGTCCTGGCACTGGATTTTCTATGTCAACCTGCCCGTCGGCGCCGTCGCCTTCTACATCATCGCGCGCGCCATGCGCAAGCCCGTGCGCACGCACGCGCACAAGATCAACTACCTGGGTTCGCTGCTGCTGACGGGCTGTATCACGGCGGCGCTGCTGGTGCTGGCGCTGGGCGGCACGGAGTGGCCGTGGGATGCGCTGGCCATCAAGGTGTGCGGCGGCCTGGCCGTGCTGCTGGGTATCTGGCTGGCTTTCCACGTGGGACGCGTGGATGAACCCGTGCTGCCGCCCGACCTGTTCGCCAACCGCACCTTCAATATCGCCAGCCTAGTGATGGCCGTGACCTTCATGGGCCTGATGGGCGCCAGCGTGTTCTTCCCCCTGTTTTTCCAGCTGGTGATGGGGACGAGTCCGGCGGAGTCCGGCGTGATGACGGTGGCCATGATGGTGGGGCTGGTGGCGTCGTCGATGTTCAACGGGCGCGTGCTGTCGCGCTCGGGCAAGTACAAGATGGTGCAGGTGATGGGGCTGGGCGTGGCGGTCGTGGCGTTTGCCGTGCTGGCCTGGGCCATGGAAACGTCGCGCGGCTACTGGATCATCGAGCCGGCCATCTTCTTCCTTGGCACGGGCCTGGGGCTGGTGATGCCGAACATGACGATCGCCGTGCAGAATGCGCTGCCGCTGGCGCGGCGCGGCGTGGGCACGGCCATGCTGGCCTTCTTCCGCTCGCTGGGCGGCTTGCTGGGCGTGACGGCGTCCGGCGCCATCCTCGCGGGCCAGCTGCACCGGCATGGCGTGGAAGCCGTCTCGGCGCTGGGCGCACACGCGGCGCAGGCGCAAACGGTGGACGTCTACCGCCACGCCATTGCCAGCGTGTTTGGCGCCGGCGCCGTGCTGTTGTTGCTGGGACTGGTCGCCTTGCTGTTCCTGCCGGAACTGCCCCTGGAGGGGCATCCGGCAACGGCGAAGGCGCAGGACGATCAGTAGCGTTCCAGCCAGTGCGCGTACGGCGCCGGCATGACCCACGAGGCGCGCTCGACGCCAAGTTCCTTGGCGGCAAAGTATGCCCAGTGCGGGTTGGCCAGGTGGGCCTTGCCGACCATCACCACGTCCAGTTGCGCATCCTGGACGACTTTCTCGGCGATGGCCGGCGTGCCGAAGCCCCAGGCGGACGAGACGGGCACGCCCGCTTCGCGCCGCACGCGCTCGGCGATGGGGCCCATGAAGGCCGGACCCCAGGGAATCGCGACGTCGGGAATCGTGAAGCCCATGCTGACGCTGATCATGTCCATGCCGGCATCCTTGAACTGGCGCACGAGGCCGATCGATTCGAGCAGGGTTTGCTCGTCGCGGCCGTCGAATTCCAGCACGCCGAAGCGGATCGTCAGCGGCAGGTGCTCGGGCCACACGGCGCGCACGGCTTGCAATGTTTCCAACAGGAAACGGCTGCGGTTTTCCAGGCTGCCGCCGTAGATGTCGTCGCGCTGGTTCGAATGGGCCGAGAAGAAGCTTTGCGCCAGGTAGCCGTGGGCGAAGTGCAGTTCCAGCCATTCGAAGCCCGCTTCGCGGGCGCGCACGGCCGCATCGACGAAGTTCTGTTTCACGCGGGCGATATCGTCGAGGTCCATGACGCGCGGCACTTTCGGCAGGCCGCCGCCAAAGCCGATGGCGGACGGCGCGATGGTTTGCCAGCCGCGCGCGTCGCCGTCAGGAATGTGGTCGTCGCCTTCCCATGGGCGGTTGGCGCTGGCCTTGCGGCCCGCGTGGGCGATCTGGATGCCGGGCACGGCGCCGGCCGCCTTGATGGCTTTCACGACGGGCACGAAGGCTTGCGCCAGGTCATCGTTCCAGATGCCGGTGCAGCCGGGCGTGATGCGGCCTTCGGGCGCCACGGCCGTCGCTTCGACGATCACCAGGCCGGCGCCGCCACGCGCCATGCCCGCATAGTGCGACAGGTGCCAGTCATTGGCCACGCCATCGACGGCCATGTACTGGCACATGGGCGGCACGGCGATGCGGTTGCGCAGGGTGATGCCTTTGAGGGTGTAGGGCTGGAAGAGGGCGGACATGGTGGCCTTTGCGGTTGGTGGATGAATGGATTGCGGCTACAGATTCGGTAGTTCGTAAATACTCGAAGAATGGAATTAGTATAGCCGATGCGGTATGATTCTGCTCATGCGTCCACACAAACATCCCTCCGCCAGCGAATTCGTGCTCGAAAGAGTGCTGTACGCCCTGAGCGATTCCATCCGCCTCGACATCGTGCGCCACCTGGCCCGCGTGGACGCGGCCGCATGTGGCGACCTGGACGGCGGCCGGCCGAAATCGACCGTTTCGCACCATTTCAAGGTCTTGCGCGAGGCGGGCCTGGTATGGACGGAAAACGCGGGCACGACGCACATGAACACCTTGCGCCGCGCCGATATCGAGCGCCGCTTCCCCGGCTTGCTCGATGCCATTCTGGCGCAGCAGCCATTGGCGCCTGCGGTGCCGGAGGCGGGCGGGCAGGGCGGCTAGCGCCTGCCGTGCCCCGCCATCGTCCAGGCTCGGCTATGATGTCGGCCTTTCGGAAAAATCCTCGGCCGCGCGCCTGTTGCGCGATGGGCTGGCGAGAAGTACCTGGCACGGCAAGGGATGGGAATGACGGTAGCAGCAGCGGTATCTCAGGCGGATGGCACTACGCGCCAGCAGTTTGGCTGGATTAATCTGTTGAAGGCGGGCGCGGCGCAATTGATCGTGCTGCACCACCTGGCGTTTTACGGCCCCATGTCCGACTACGTGCAGCCCCTGTGGCCCGACTTGCTGGACTGGCTGGGCGGCAATGCCCGGATCGCCGTGCAAGTGTTCCTTGTCATCGGCGGCTTTTTGGCCGCCAAGTCCCTGTCACCCGCCGGACGCGCCGGCATGGCGGCCCCCGCGCAGGCCGTCTGGCGCCGCTATGCCAAGCTGGCGCCGCCTTTCTTCGCCGCCACCCTGCTTGCCGCCGTGCTCACCCCCATCGCCGGCATCTGGATGCTGCACGATTCCATGTCGGCCGCCGTCACCCTGGGCCAGCTGAGCGCCCATGCCTTGCTGCTGCACGGCGTGCTGGGCTATGAATCGCTGTCGGCCGGCGCCTGGTACGTGGCCATCGATTTCCAGCTGTACCTGCTGACCGTGCTGCTGCTGTGGCTGGGCGGCTGCCTGGCGGGCCGGCGCGCGCTGCCCTGGCTGATGCCGCTGGCCGTCACCGTGGGCATTGCCTTTTCCCTGCTGTATTTCAATCTCGACGCGGATTGGGATAACTGGGCGCCGTATTTCTTCGGCAGCTATGGCCTGGGCATGCTGGCCTGGTGGGCCAGCGACCCGGCCCGCAAATCCGGCGCCATGACCGCGCTCATGCTCATGATGGCGCTGCCCGTCCTGCTGGGGCTGGCCATCGACTACCGCAGCCGCATCGCCCTGGCGCTGGTTGTCGCCTGCGCCCTGATCCTGTTCGGCCGCGCCCGCACGCCCGCGCGGGGCCGCGCCTGGAGCGCCATCAACGCCCTGGGCCGCATTTCCTACGCCGTTTTCCTTGTCCACTTCCCGATCAGCCTGCTGGTCAATGCACTGTTTACCGCCTACGCGCCCTTGACGCCGGCATGGCAGGCGCTGGGCATGCTGACGGCCTGGAGCGCCAGCCTGCTGGCCGGGGCCGCGTTTCACCGCTGGGTGGAAGTGCCGCTGGGGCATTTCGTGCCGCTGGCCGTGTCGCACTTGCGCATGCGCCCCGTGCTGGGCTGAGCGCGGGGCCATGGCCCGGCGCGTCGAGGCGCCGGCGGCGGCCGGCGTGTTGCCTGACGGCACATAAAAAGTGATCAAGATGCTATGCTATCGGGATTGACAACAGTCAAGCTCCGTTCAATCACGTCCGTCTCCAAACATGATCATCAACAGCTACGCCCCATACCGCCGTCCCTTGCGCATCGCTGGCCTGGTACTTTCTCTTGCGCTGCTGCTGGCGCTGGGCTATTTCCAGGCCCCGACGCTGGCATTCGATTTCGCGGGCATCTATGTCATCGCCTTGATCGCGGCCTTGCCGGCCGTTGCGCTGGCGGGCCGCAAGGGACTCACCGTGGCCTACGTGGTCCTGGCCGCGCTCTTTGGCGCCATTGTTTTCCTCACCAGCGCGCCATTGCTGCACGCGAACGCTTATTACAAGATGCTGGGGGCGGAAGCGCCGGCCAACTTCCACGATGCATTGCCGCCCATTGATATCGAGCAAGCGCCGCTCGTGTCGCAGGACATGGCCTTGCAGGCCATGCAGAAGCGCCTGTCGGAAATCGCCTCGCTCGGTTCCCAGGTCGCCGTCGGCACGCCCGTGAAGCAGCTGGTGAACGGCAAGCTCGTCTGGGTGGCCTTCCTCGAGCACAGCGGCTTTTTCAAATGGTTCGCGGACGGCGCGACGCCAGGCTACCTGGTGGTGTCGGCGCACGACCCGGCCGATGTGCGGCTGGTCATGGAACTCGCGGGCAAGCCCTTGAAAATGCGCTATCTGCAATCGGGCTATTTCGGCGACTACGTGGAGCGGCATGCCTATCTGTCCGGCAACGCCAGGGTGGGCTTGACGGATTTCGAGCCGGAAATCGATGACAGCGGCGTGCCGTACTACGTCGGCACGGTGTACGAGCACAAGGTGGGCTTCTCGGGCAGCGAGTCAAGCGGCATCATCACCGTCAATGCCGTCACGGGCGACGTGCGGCGCTACAGGATGGGCGCGGAACCGGCCTGGGTGGACCGCATCCAGGCCGAGGAATTCATCCTCGAGCAAATGCAGGACCGCGGCGAATACGTGCACGGCTTTATCAACCTGAACAATGAAGGGCGTTTGCGCGTGGACGGCATGCTCGACCTGGTCTACGGTTCCGACCAGCGTCCGTACTGGGTGGGCGGCATGACGTCGAAAGGCAAGAACAACGGCCTGTCCGGCTTTTACTTTGTCGATTCGCGCACCAAGGCCGTGCGCTGGTTCAAGGTGCCGTCCGTGTCGCAGGCCACCGCGGCCCATGCGGTGGAAAATGTGAACCCCGAAAAGCACTACAAGGCAACCAATCCGCTGCCTTTCCTCGTCAATGGCGCGCCCACCTATGTGATGGCGCTGCGCGACGTGCAGGGCGTGTCGCGCGCCTTCGGCATGGTCGACATGCGCAATAACCAGGTCATCGGCGTGGCCGACACGCTGAACGCCACATTGCGCAGCTATCAATCGAAGCGATCGAGCAACCGCGTGGCGGCCGACATCGGCACCGAGGCGCGCGAGGTGGCAATCAAGGGCACGGTGGTGCGCATCGCCGCCGAATTCAGGAATGGCCAGACCATGTATTACATCACCATCGCCGCGGGCGACAAGGCGCTGGGCACCATCTTCACGGGCAGTTCGGACCTGTCGGAAGAGCTGGTGCTGACCCGGCCCGGCGACATGGTCGAGCTGAGCTACGCCGACAGCGATACGCGCGTGGTGGGCATGAGCACATTCCACAATGCCGATATTCCCGGCAGGCAGTAAGCGTGAATGGCCTTTGCCGGCGGGAGCTGGCAAGGGCCCCGGTGCGGCCGCAAAAACAAAAAAGCCAACCGCGAACGGTTGGCTTCTTCATAGTATTTGGTAGGCCGTGCGGGATTCGAACCTGCGACCAACGGATTAAAAGTCCGCTGCTCTACCAGCTGAGCTAACGACCCAAAAACTTT
>CAUSDR010000306.1:0-7014 GCA_963530105.1 uncultured Janthinobacterium sp. | reverse complement strand
AGGCTGTAGGTGCGCATACCCGCCGCGCGCCCGTGATACGAGCGCTCGTAGCCGACCAAAAGCCCCAGCAGCAGCGCGCCCAGCATGTTCAGCAGGATCACGCCATTCGTCGCCAGCTCGGCCGGCGACCAGTAGGCGCGCAGGAAATCGATGGTCGGCATTTAATCCTGGGACTTCTTGGTCAGCTGCTTTTCAAACGCCACATCAAGCTTGCTGACGCGGCGCGCCTTTTGCGGCCCCAGGCCATTGACGAAGGCGACAAAGGCGTCCAGTTCCAGCGGCGGGCACAATGGCGGCAAGCCGGGACCTTCGGTAAGGAAGAACAGCTCGTCGCCCGTGCGCGCCATCGTGTACAGGCGGTGGCCGGTGCGTTCCTTGAGCCGCTCGATGGCGGAGGTGGCGCGGGTCGAGCGCATCAGATCGCTCCCGTGCGCTGTTCCAGCCACGCCAGCGCAGCGCCGGAGAGCAGCGGCACCAGGCGCGCACGCACGGTGGCGTGGTAGTCGTTCAGCCAGGCCGCCTCGTCGTCGCGCAGCAGCGCGCGCTCGACGCAGCGCGTGTCGATCGGGCACAGGGTCAAGGTTTCGAAGCGCAGGAATTCGCCGAATGGCGTCGTTTCGGCCGGTACATTCAGCACCAGGTTCTCGATGCGGATGCCCCACTGGCCGGGACGGTAGATACCCGGCTCGATGGAGGTGATCATGCCCGGCTCCATGGCCGTCTGCGGCTCCGGCATGGCGGACTGCGAAATCGATTGCGGGGCTTCATGCACGTTGAGGAAAAAGCCCACGCCATGGCCCGTGCCGTGGCCAAAATCGATGCCCTCGGCCCACAGCGGCGCGCGGGCGATGGCATCGAGCATGGGCGACTTCACGCCGCGCGGGAACTGCGCGCGCGACAGGGCGATCATGCTGCGCAAGACCAGCGTGAAATCGCGCTTGTGCTGCGCCGTGATCGTGCCGACCGGCACCACGCGCGTGATGTCCGTGGTGCCGCCCAGGTACTGGCCGCCGGAATCGATCAGCAGCAGGCCGTCGCCTTCGATGGTGGCCTCGCTGCCCGCATGGGCGTGGTAATGCATGATGGCGCCATGTGCATTGAAGCCGGCGATGGTGCCGAAACTGGGGCTGACAAAACCGGCGCGGCGGGCGCGCGCGGCCGTCAGGTGCGCGTCGACGCCGATTTCCGTCAAGGGCGCGCGCGGCGGGTCGGCCAGGGTGGCGTCGAGCCAGCTGAAGAATTCGCACAGGGCCGCGCCATCCTGCTCCATGGCGGCGCGCACGTGGGCCGCCTCGCTATCCGTCTTGCGCGACTTGGCCAGGGTGGTCGGGTTGATCGACTCGACTACCCGCACGCCCTCGGCCACGGCCTGGCGCGTGCCGAAGGTGATGCGGCGCGGGTCCAGCAGCAGAGTCGCATCCGCCGGCAAGGCCGCCAGCGCGGCGGCCGCACGGTCATATGCGGCCACGTCCACGCCTTCGCTCTCCAGCGTGGCGCGCAGGGCGGCGGGCAGCTTGCCGTCGGCAACGAACAGGGTGGCGCGCTCGGGACCCACCAGCGCATGGGCGAGGAAGACGGGGTTGTAGTGCACGTCGGCGCCGCGCAGGTTGAACAGATAAGCGATGTCGTCGAGCGTGGAAATCACGTGGTGGCTGGCGCCGTGCGCCGCCATGCCGGCGCGCAGGACGTGCAGTTTTTGCGTGCGCGACAGGGCCGGATATGCGGGCGCATGCTCATATACGGGGGCGGCCGGCATGGCCGGACGCTGCGGCCACACGGCGTGCAGCACGTCGGTATCGGTGCGTAGCGTGACTTGCGCGCCCAGCGCCTGCCGCAGCAGGCGCGCATTGGCCAGGCCCAGCACGGCGCCATCGACGGCCACCGTCTGGCCCGGCTGCATGGTCTCGCCCAGCCAGTCGATATACAGCACGCTGGCGCCGGACGGGATTTTCTTCAGGACGATGCCGCTGCCGGCCAGTTCCGTTTCCGCCTGCTCCCAGTAGCGGCCATCGGTCCACACGCCGGCAAACTCCGGCGTGACGACCAGGGTGCCGACGGAACCCGTGAAGCCCGACAGCCATTCACGGCCCTGCCAGCGCGCCGGCAGGTATTCGGACAGGTGCGGGTCGGCCGACGGCACGATCAGCGCATCGACCTGCTGCGCGCGCATGGCGGCGCGCAATTCGGTCAAACGGGAGGCGGGGGTACTCTGGACGGATGTCTGCATGGCGGCGAAAAGGTGCGGTGCTGGGAAGCGCCTATGATACCGCGATTAGCCCGGCGCTTGCAGGGCGTTCCGGCGGCGCGGCCTCATTCGGCATCATCGGCTTCATAACGGCGCAAGCCGTCGAGGTCCAGCACGCGGATGCCGCCGTAATCGAGGCGCAGCAAACCCTTCTTTTCCAGTACCTGCAAGGCCTGGTTGGCGCGCTGGCGCGAAGAACCGGACAACAGGCCGATTTCTTCCTGCGACAGCTGCACCAGGGTGTCCACGCCCGGATACAAATGCGAGTTGAACATCGACGCCAGGCAGCGTGCCACGCGCGTGTTCAGGTCCAGCAGGCGCTCGTTTTCCACCATGCCGATGAACTGCCCCAGCCGCTCGTTGAGCTGCATCAGCAGGAAGCGCGTAAACGGCAGGCTCGTTTCCAGCAGCCAGTGAAAAGTCGTGCCGGGCAGCCGCGCCACGCGCGTGTCGCGCAGGGCCATGGTGTCATATTTGCGGATTTCATTCTTCAGCAGTGAACCTTCGCCGAACCAGCTGCCGGGCGGCACGCCGATGAAGGTCATGGCCTTGCCGGAAGCGGAAAAATTATTCATCTTGACCATGCCGCTGATGACGCCGATCCAGTTGTCCACCGGTTCGCCCTTGCGGCAGACAAAGCCGCCTTTCGGCACGAAGGTTTCAAACACATCCGCCTCGACCCGCGCCAGTTGAACGGGGTCGAGCAGCTGCGCCCAGTGGGCCGCGCGCACGGCATCCTTGAGACTGATATCAGGGTTGGTCATTGTGCGATGCACCATCGAAAAGTGGGTAAATGTCCCCGAAAAGACAACTTGGCAAACTAACGCAAGCTACTATCATTGCACAAACGCCTTACACATAAAAAACACAGAGCACCATCCAACGAGGTGGCGCCTGAGACAAGCAACAGGGAGACACTGGTGCAAACGAATACCACAGCAGCAATGCCGACTTTTCCGCGGCGCTTATTGCAACACGGGACGGTACGATCCGACAAGCCCGCCTTTCGGGAAAAACACCTGGGCATCTGGCAAACCTGGACCTGGTCCGAAGTCAATGACGAGGTGCGCGCCCTGGCGTGCGGCCTGGCCGCCATCGGCTTCCAGCGCGGCATGAACCTGGCCATCATCGGCGACAACCGTCCCCGCCTGTACTGGGCCATGCTGGCCGCGCAAAGCCTGGGCGGCGTGCCCGTGCCGCTATACCAGGATGCGCCGGCCGCCGACATGGCGTATGTGCTGCAGGATGCGCAAATCCGCTACGCCATCGTCGAAGACCAGGAGCAGGTCGACAAGCTGCTCGAACTGAAAGCCCTGTACCCGCACGTGGCCCACATCGCCTACGACGATGAACGGGGCATGCGCCACTACCGCCAGCCGGAACTAATGTCGTTTGCCGCCCTGCAGACCCTGGGCCGGGCCTACGACCGCGAACATCCGGGCTTTTTCGACGCCGCCGTGGCGGCGGGCAATGGCAGCGACTCGGCCGTCATCCTCTACACCTCGGGCACCACGGGCAAACCGAAGGGCGTATGCCAGAGCCACACGGCGCTGCTGGCCGCAGGCGTTGGCTGCGTCGCCTTCGACAAGCTCACCGATAATGAAGACATCCTCTCCTACCTGCCGATGGCGTGGGTGGGCGACTGCCTGTTCTCGCTGGCGCAGGCCATGGTGGCCGGCTTCACCGTCAACTGCCCCGAATCGGGCGACACGGTGATGATCGACATGCGCGAAATCGGCCCCACCTGCTATTTTGCGCCGCCACGCGTGTTCGAGAACATGCTCACCAGCGTGATGATCCGCATGGAAGACGCCAGCGGCATCAAGCGCCGCATGTTCAGCCATTTCATGGACGTGGCCAAGCGCTGCGGCGCACAGATTTTGGACGGCAAGCCCGTCTCGCTGGCGGACCGCATCAGCTACAAGCTGGGCGACATTCTCGTGTATGGCCCGCTGAAAAACGTGCTGGGACTGACACGTGTGCGCGTCGCCTACACGGCCGGCGCCGCCATCGGCCCCGACCTGTTCCGCTTCTACCGCTCCATCGGCGTCAACCTCAAGCAGCTGTACGGCTCCACCGAAACCTGCGCTTATGTGTGCCTGCAGCCCGATGGCAATATCAAGTTCGACAGCGTGGGCTTGCCCGCGCCTGGCGTGGAAGTGAAGCTGGCGCACAACGGCGAAGTGCTGGTGAAGTCGCCCGCCACCATGAGCGGCTACTTCCAGCGCCCCGACGCCACCGCCGAAGTGATCGACAGCGACGGCTATTTCCATACGGGCGACGCGGGCGTGTTCGACGGCGAAGGGCACCTGAAAATCATCGACCGCGCGGCCGATGTCGGCAAGATGAATTGCGGCGCCATGTTTGCCCCCAACTACATCGAAAACAAGCTCAAGTTCTTCCCCTTCATCAAGGAAGTGGTGGCCTTCGGCCATGCGCGCGACCAGGTATGCGCCTTTATCAACATCGACATCGAAGCGGTGGGCAACTGGTCCGAGCGGCGCGGCATCGCCTATTCCGGCTACACCGACCTGGCGGCGCGCGCCGAAACCTATGGCCTGATCCGCGACTGCATCGAGCAAGTCAACGCGGAGCTGGCGGCCGACCCGCTGATGGACCGCACGCAGGTGCACCGCTTCCTGGTGCTGCACAAGGAACTCGATCCCGATGACGATGAACTGACGCGCACGCGCAAGGTGCGGCGCAAATTCATCGCTGAAAAATATGCGGTGCTGATTGCCGCCCTGTACGACGGCAAGGCAACGCAGTACATCGAGACCCAGGTGAAATTCGAGGATGGCCGCCTTGGCTCGACCAGCGCCGACCTGCAGATCTGGGACAGCAAAACGTACCGGCCCCAGGGCCTGGCCGCATGATGGAGCACAGCACGATGCAAATGAATGAACCCGACGCCCATTTCGGCACGGCGCGCAAGACCGGCCCCGTGATCCTCGACCTGAAAAATATCTCGCTGTCATTCGGCGGCGTGAAGGCGCTGACCGACATCTCGTTCGACGTCAAGCAGCATGAAATCCGCGCCATCATTGGCCCGAACGGCGCCGGCAAAAGCTCGATGCTCAACGTGATCAACGGCGTGTACCGCCCGCAGCAGGGCGAGATCATCTACCGCGGCGAACACCGGCGCGGCATGGATTGCTACGCGGCCGCCAAGTCCGGCATCGCGCGCACCTTCCAGAACATCGCGCTGTTCAAGGGCATGACGGTGCTCGACAACATCATGACGGGACGTAACCTGAAGATGAAGTCGAATTTTCTCTTGCAGGCCCTGTACTGGGGTCCGGCGCGGCGCGAGGAAATCGAGCACCGCAAGAAAGCCGAGGAAATCATCGACTTCCTGGAAATCCAGGCCATCCGCAAGACACCCGTGGGGCGCTTGCCCTACGGCTTGCAAAAGCGCGTGGAGCTGGGCCGTGCGCTAGTGGCGGAACCGGAAATTTTGCTGCTGGATGAACCGATGGCCGGCATGAACGTGGAAGAAAAACAGGACATGTGCCGCTTCATCCTCGACGTCAACGACCAGCTGGGCACGACCATCGTGCTGATCGAGCACGACATGGGCGTGGTGATGGATATTTCCGACCGCGTGGTGGTGCTCGACTACGGCAAGAAGATCGGCGACGGCACGCCCGACGAGGTGCGCAGCAACCAGGATGTCATCAACGCCTATCTCGGCGTAGCGCACTAGAAGAGGAATAGCAATGAATATCAATTTTTTCTTTGAAGTGCTGATCGGCGGCCTGCTGTCGGGCGTCATGTACGCGCTGGTGGCCATCGGTTTTGTATTGATCTACAAGGCTTCGGGCGTGTTCAATTTCGCGCAGGGCGCGATGGTCTTCTTCGCCGCCCTCACCTGCGTGGGTTTCATGGACAAGTTCGGCCTGTCGCTGTGGCTGGCCATTCCGCTGACGATGGTGACCATGATCGTGCTGGGCATGGCGATTGAAAAAGTGGTCTTGCGCCCGCTCGTCAACCAGCCCGAGATTACGCTCTTCATGGCCACCATTGGCCTGACCTTCTTCATCGAGGGCCTGGCCCAGCTGCTGTGGGGTTCGCAGGTACACAAGCTGGACCTGCCCATCGAAGACGTGCCGATGCCTTTCCTGATGGACCACTTCAATATCATCGTCTCGCAGTTCGACGTGGCGGCGGCTGGCATTTGCGCCCTGCTGGTGATTTGCCTGGCCCTGCTGTTCTCGAAGACCAAGGTGGGCCGCGCCCTGCGCGCCGTCGCCGACGACCACCAGGCGGCGCTGGCCGTGGGCATTCCGCTGCAGCGCATCTGGGCCGTCGTATGGGGCGTGGCAGGGCTGGTAGCCCTGGTGGCGGGCTTGCTGTGGGGTGCGCGCAACGGCGTGCAGTTCGCGCTGACCTTCATCGCCTTGAAAGCGCTGCCAGTGCTGATCCTCGGCGGCTTTACCTCGGTGCCGGGCGCCATCGTCGGCGGCTTGATCATCGGCGCCTCGGAAAAGCTGGCCGAAGTCTATCTGGGCCCCATGGTGGGCGGCGGCATCGAAGGCTGGTTCCCGTATGTGCTGGCCCTGCTGTTCCTGCTGGTGCGCCCGGAAGGCCTGTTCGGCGAACGCATCATCCGGCGCATCTGACGCCGCACTGCCTTCGTTGCAACATGCATACCGCGCACAACGCAATCGCTCCACCGCAAAGGACACCCCATGATTTATCGTGAAGCAGGACAATTCAAGACCAGCTACCAGGCGGACAACCAGATCTTCCCGATCCGGCAAGACCGC
>CAUSDR010000305.1:0-7061 GCA_963530105.1 uncultured Janthinobacterium sp. | reverse complement strand
CTTTGGCCCGCGCACCCTGTTTGCCGGCGTCAGCGCACAGATACGCGAGGGAGAAACCGTCGCCATCACGGGCGGGAGCGGCGCCGGCAAGACCACCTTCGGCAATCTGCTGCTGGGGCTATTGGCGCCCGACGCGGGCACGGTGACGCGCCGCGCCGGCTTGGCGCGCACGGCCTTCCAGAAGCTGTACCAGGACCCGGCGGCCGCCTTCGCCCCCGCCATCACCCTGGAAACGGCGCTGCGCGACGTCGTCAAGCTGCACGGCCTCGCATGGGAGACGGTGCCGCCGCTGCTGGCGCGCCTGTGCCTGGGGAGCCATTTGCTGGCGCGGCTGCCGTCGCAAGTGTCGGGCGGCGAATTGCAGCGCTTTGCGCTGGCCAGGGTGCTGCTGTTGCAACCGGCGCTGATCTTCGCCGACGAACCCACCTCGCGCCTCGACCCCATCACGCAGCAGGAAACCTTGTCGCTGCTGCTGGACACGGCCAGCGCCAGCGGCTGCGCCGTGCTGCTGGTGACGCACGACGAACAAATTGCGCGCGCCGTGGCGCAGCGGCGCATCAATTTGCAGGGTGGATGAAGCGTGCTTGCTTCATTCAGTGCTTGCTTCAACCCAACGGCAAAAAGGGCCGGGGTCGTACCCGGAGGGTACGACCCCAGGGTCTGCACTTGGGTGAAAAAGCCGCTCAGTCGCAAAACGGATAAGCAGCTCCCCTTGCGTCATCTCGAAACGGCAATCTCCATCCGCCAGCGTGCTCGCTCGGGCGTCACTGCGCACAGTCAGCCGCGTCAGGGCACGCCGAAACCGCCGCCGCCGGGCGTCTCGATGACGAAGACGTCGCCCGTTTGCATCTGCGTCTTGCCGATGTGCGGCAAGTGCTCGACCGTGCCGTCGGCCCGCTCCACATAATTGCGCCCCAGCGCGCCCGCCGCGCCGCCATCCATGCCGAACGGGGGAATGATGCGGTTGTTCGACAGGATGGCCGCCGTCATCGGCGCCAGGAAGCGCATCTTGCGCACGCCGCCATTGCCGCCGTGCCAGCGCCCCGCCCCGCCGGAGCCGGGACGGATGCTGTAGCTGTCCAGGCGCACGGGAAAGCGCCATTCGAGGATTTCCGGGTCCGTCAGGCGCGAATTGGTCATGTTGGTCTGCACCACGTCCGTGCCGTCGAAGCCGGGACCGGCGCCCGAGCCGCCGGAGATCGTCTCGTAATACTGGTACTTGTCGCTGCCGAAGGTGAAATTGTTCATCGTCCCCTGCGACGCGGCCATGGCGCCCAGCGCGCCATACAGGGCGTTGGTGATGCAGGTGGAGGTTTCCACGTTGCCCGAGACGACGGAGGCGGGATAGCGCGGGTTGAGCATGGAGCCGGGCGGGATGATCACCGTCAGGGGCTTCAGGCAGCCTGCATTGAGCGGTATGTCGTCGTCGACGAGGGTGCGGAACACGTACAGCACGGCCGCCATGCAAACGGCGGACGGCGCATTGAAATTGTTCGGCAACTGGCTGGAAGTGCCCGTGAAATCGATGGTGGCGCTGCGCTGCGCCACGTCGACGCGGATCGCCACGTTGATGTGCGCGCCGTTGTCCAGCTCCAGCGCATAGCTGCCATTCTTCAGGGTTGTGATGACCCTGCGCACGGCTTCCTCGGCATTGTCCTGCACGTGGCCCATGTAGGCCTGCACCACGTCGAGGCCAAAATGCGCCACCATTTTATGCAGTTCTTCCGCCCCTTTCCCGTTGGCCGCCACCTGGGCGCGCAAGTCGGCAAGGTTCTGCCGCGGATTGCGGGCGGGATGGCTGGCGCCCGCCAGCAGGGCCAGCGTTTCTTCTTCCGCCAGCCGCCCCGTGGCGCCGTCGACCATCTTGAAATTGTCGATCAATACACCCTCTTGCCCGATATGCGTGGAGTCGGGCGGCATCGAGCCGGGCGTGGTGCCGCCGATATCCGCGTGGTGGCCGCGCGAGCCCACGTAGAACAGGATGCTGGTGCCGTCCGCGTCGAAGACGGGCGAGATCACCGTCACGTCGGGCAAATGCGTGCCGCCGTGGTACGGGTCGTTCAGCATGTACACGTCGCCAGGCCGCATGGCGCCTGCATTGCGCGTCATGACGGTGCGGATGCTCTCGCCCATGGAGCCCAGGTGCACGGGCATGTGCGGCGCATTGGCGATCAGGTTTCCTTGAGAATCGAAGATGGCGCAGCTGAAATCGAGCCGCTCCTTGATGTTGACGGAATGGGCCGTGTTTTGCAGGCGCAAGCCCATCTGCTCGGCGATGGACATGAACAGGTTGTTAAAAATTTCCAGCATCACGGGGTCGGCGTCCGTCGCTGTTTGCAAACCCTGGTCGCGCCGCGCCGGCAAGGCCGCCACCCGGCGCAGTATCAAATGGCCATGCACCGTGACGTCGGCGCGCCAGCCCGGCTCGATGACGGTGGTGGCGTTGGCATCGCTGACGATGGCCGGGCCATCGATGGCGTCGCCGGGCCGCAGGCTGTCGGCCGCATACAGGCCGCTGGGCCGCCACGCGCCGGCGCAGTACATGTCCACCGTCTGCGCGGGCGCCAGCGCACCCGCGCGCGCCGCATACGCCGGTGCGGCGGGCTGCGGCGCGTCGGAAGCGCCGATGGCTTCCACGGAAATGGCTTCGACGATCAGGGCGCGCGCCGGCATCAGGAAGGAAAAGCGCTTCTTGTACGCCGTTTCGAACTGCGCCTGCATGCCGGCGACGCTATCGAAGAGCACCACCAAGGGGGAATCCGTGCCTTCATAGCGCAGGTGCACGCGCGACACCAGCACGATGCGTTCCCGCGCCACGCCCTGGCGCAGCAGATCATTCTGCGCCAGGGCGCCCAGCGCCGCAAGGTCGCCGGCCAGGTCCGCGCCCAGTGCCGCCTCGATGGCGCGCTCGCGCATGGCGCTCTGGTCGGCCAGGCCCATGCCATAGGCGGACATCACGCCCGCCAGGGTATGGATGAACACCGTGCGCATGCCCAGCGCGTCGGCCACCAGGCAGGCGTGCTGGCCGCCCGCGCCGCCAAAGCTGGTCAGGGTGTAGCCCGTGACGTCGTGGCCCCGTTGCACGGAAATCTGCTTGATGGCGTTGGCCATGTTCCCCACGGCGATGGCGACATAGCCTTCGGCCACCTGCTCTGGCGTGGAGTTCACCGTGCGCGCCAGCGCCTCGAACTGGGCCCGCACCGTGGCCACGTCCAGCGCTTCATCGGCGTCTGGGCCGAAGACGCGGGGGAAGAACGCCGGCTGCAGCTTGCCCAGCATGACGTTGCAGTCGGTGACGGCCAGCGGGCCGCCGCGCCGGTAGCTGGCGGGGCCGGGATTGGCGCCCGCGCTGTCCGGCCCCACCCGGTAGCGGGCGCCGTCGAAGTGCAGGATGGAGCCGCCGCCCGCCGCCACCGTGTGGATGCTCATCATGGGCGCGCGCATGCGCACGCCGGCGATCTGCGTCTCGAACACGCGCTCGAATTCGCCCGCGTAATGCGACACGTCCGTCGAGGTGCCGCCCATGTCGAAGCCGATGACCTTGTCGAAGCCGGCCAGCGCGCTGGCGCGCACCATGCCGACGATGCCGCCGGCGGGGCCGGACAGGATGCTGTCCTTGCCCTGGAAGGCGCGCGCATCCGTCAAGCCGCCGTTCGACTGCATGAATTGCAGGTGCACGCCGGGCAGTTCGGCCGCCAGCTGGTCCACGTAGCGGCGCAAAATGGGCGACAGATAGGCGTCGACGACGGTGGTGTCGCCGCGCGCCACCAGTTTCATCATCGGGCTGACCTCGTGCGACACGGACACTTGCGTAAAGCCGGCTTCGCGCGCCAGCTGCGCCACCCGCGCCTCGTGCGCGTGATGGCGGTAGCCGTGCATGCAGACGATGGCGATCGAGCGCACGCCGCGCGCATGCGCCTCTTGCAGCGCCGCGCGCGCGGCCGCCTCATCTAGCGGCGTGACCACCTCGCCGTGCGCGCCCATGCGCTCGTCGAGTTCGATCACGTCGCCATATAGCAGTTCGGGCAGCAGGATCTGGCGGGCGAACAGCTGCGGGCGGTTCTGGTAGGCGATGCGCAAGGCGTCGCGGAAACCGCGCGTGATGGCCAGCACCGTGGGCTCGCCCTTGCGTTCGAGCAGCGCGTTGGTGGCCACCGTGGTGCCCATCTTGACGGCCCCCAGCTGGCCGGCGGGCAGCGGCGCATCGGGCGCAAAGCCCATCAGCTGGCGCATGCCGGCCAGCGCCGCATCGCGGTACTGGCCCGGATTTTCCGACAGCAGCTTGTGCGTGGCCAGGCTGCCGTCGGGACGGCGCGCCACGATGTCCGTAAAGGTGCCGCCCCGGTCGATCCAGAATTGCCAATCCATCGTCGTCTCTCCGTGCCTATGTGAGATGGCTATTGTAGCCGTCAAACAGGGCCGCGATTCAGGCGTGCGCGCCTTGCCTTCCGCGCCGATCGGCCTTATGTTGAAGGCATACCGACAAATGGAAGCCACACATGCCCCTGACCGACTCCGCCCATCCCCTGTACTGCATCGCCGAACTGCGCGCCATCGAGCAAGCCGCCCTGCAGGAATTGCCGCAAGGCTTGCTGATGCAGCGCGCCGGCCAGGCAGCCGCCAGCGCCGCCCTGAAACTGCTGCACCGCCAGGAAGACGAAGACGGCGCGGGCCACAGCCGCGTGCTGGTGCTCGCCGGCCCCGGCGACAATGGCGGCGACGCGCTGGAAGCGGCCGTGCACCTGGCCGGCAGCGGCATCGAAGTGCTGGTCTGGCTGGCGCCCGAGGCGCGCGCCACGTCGCCGGAGCGGGAACTGGCGCTGAGCCGCGCCCGCAACAGCGCCGCGCGCTTCATCGACGCCGATACCAGCATGGCGGCGGCGGCCGTGGGCGCGGCGCCGTGGGACCTGGTGATCGATGGCCTGTTCGGCATCGGCGCTTCGCGTCCACTCGACGGCGAGTGCCGCGAGGTGGTGCAGCTGGTCAATCAGCTGGACTGCCCCGTGCTGGCGCTCGACGTGCCCAGCGGCCTGCACGCGGACACGGGCGCCGTCGACGGCGTCGCCATCCGCGCCACGCACACGCTCACCTTCATCGGCGACAAGCCGGGCCTGCACACGGCGAACGGCCGCGATCACGCGGGCGAGGTGGAAGTGGCGGCGCTGGCCATCGATCCTGCCCTGCTGCCCGCGGCGAAGGCGCAGCTGAACGGCCTGCACCTGTTTGCCCGCCAGCTGCGGCCGCGCCGGCAGAATACGCACAAGGGCAGCTATGGCAGCGTGGCCATCATCGGCGGCGCGCAAGGCATGGCGGGCGCGCCCATCCTGTCGGCCCGCACGGCCCTGCATGCGGGCGCGGGACGCGTCTTCATCGCCTTCCCCGACGCGCCGCCCCCGTTCGACAGCGGCCAGCCGGAACTGATGTGCCGCCGCGCCAAGGACGTGGATTTCTCCGGCCTGCACTTCGCCGCGCTGGTGGCGGGACCGGGCCTGGGCGACGACGTCGATACGGTGGAACTGCTGCAGCGCACCTTCGAGAGCGACAGCCCCCTGCTGCTGGACGCGGACGCGCTGAACCTGATGGCGGCCGAGCCGGAACTGCAGTCGGCGCTGGCCGTGCGCGCGGGCGCCGGCGCGACCATTTTGACGCCGCATCCGCTGGAAGCGGCGCGCCTGCTCGACATGACGGTGGCCGAGGTGCAGGCCGACCGCCTGGGCGCGGCGCGCCAGCTGGCGGCGCAGCTGGGCGTCATCGTCGTCCTGAAAGGATCGGGCACGGTGATCGCCGCGCAGGATGGCGGCGTGGTGGTCAACAACACGGGTGGCCCTGCGCTGGCCACGGCCGGCACGGGCGACGTGCTGGCGGGCCTGTGCGGCAGCCTGCTGGCGCAGGGCTGGCCCGAATGGGAAGCGGCCATCGGCGCCGTCTGGCTGCATGGCGCGGCCGCCGATGCGCTGGTGGCGTCGGGCGCCGGGCCGATCGGCCTGACGGCGGGCGAATTGATCCCCGCCATCCGCAAATTGATCAATGCCTTGTCGGTGTAATAATGACGTACTACAAGGAATGTCACGACGCCTGACAGTACCGTAGCGAAGGTCAGTGATTTGTGGCCGAGAAGCGCAACTGTGCTCTAGCACAGTGAGCATCGCCGGCCGCAAAGCGCGACGCGCAGTAGGTAATGTCAGGAGTATCTAGATCAGCCGGCCCGCCGAAATGGTAATCGTGCGCCCGCAGCGGGCCGCGATCGAGCTGTCATGCGTGACGAGCACCAGGGTCGAACCCCTTTCGCGGTTCAGCTCGAACATCAGCTGGATCACGGCCTCGCCCGTGGCCGCGTCCAGGCTACCTGTCGGTTCATCGGCAAACAGCAGCGGCGGCTCCGTGACAAAGGCGCGCGCCAGCGCCACGCGCTGCTGCTCGCCGCCGGACAGGTATTTCGGATAGTGTTTCAGGCGGCTGCCCAGGTTGACCCTGCCCAGCATGGCTTGCGCCTTTTCCTTCGCCTGCGCATCGCCGCGCAATTCCAGCGGCAGCATGACGTTTTCCAGCGCCGTCAGATGCGCCAGCAGCTGGAAGGACTGGAACACGAACCCCAGCTTTTCCTTGCGGAACCCGGCGCGGCCATCTTCATCAAGGGCGAAGATATCCGTGCCGTCGAGTATCACCTTGCCCTCGCTGGGCGTATCCAGCCCCGCCAGCAAGCCCAGCAAGGTGGACTTGCCGGAACCGGAGGCGCCGACGATGGCCAGCGTCTCGGCCGTTTGCACGGTAAAATCGACGCGGTGCAGGATGGTCAGCTCCCCATCGGCATCGGGTACGCGCTTGGCCAGCTGGACCACTTCGATGGCCGGCTGGGCATTTTGGCTGTTGGTTGCGGCGGGCCGCTGGGCCGCTGCATCGGACGGGAGGAAACTGGTGGAAGTCGCTTTAGGGAATTCAGGCATGCTGATCTATCTTAAAAAATTACGTGAACAAATAAGTGTCAAAGAAAGTGCCAAGGGCGGCAATCGCCTGCGGCGGCGCACCCTGTCCTTGCTTCCTGCGGCTATCCTGCTCCTGGG
>CAUSDR010000304.1:0-7100 GCA_963530105.1 uncultured Janthinobacterium sp. | reverse complement strand
GGCTTCAATAGCTCAGCAGGGATAGCGGGCTTACCTGGCGTACGACCGGCGCCCTGCGGCTTGTTTCGCTTCTCTTTGTACCTGCGACCGTTCACGTCCATGCCATCCACTTCTTGTATTCCGCACAGCATGCCGGCATTGTGTCCACGAAGGAGGCCTTCCCTGAGCTTGTGCACCAACGTGAAGGCTGTAGGGTAGGAAATGTTCCAATCGCGCCGCAGCTGCAGCGCAGGCTTTCCCGACGCGCCATTTGCCCAGGAGTAGGCAATCTTCAAGATTTTCAGGAGCGGCAGCTTCCGGCTGGCGAACACAGTGCCTGATGTGACCGAGAAACGCTTTCCGCAGCACGCGCACTTCCAGCGCAATTCTTTGAAGCTCCAGTAGTGCTCATCAATGGTTCCGCAATGCGGGCACGGCATCTCCTTGTGCGAACCCCACATGATGGTTGCGAAGTAGCGCACCGTCTCGAGCGGCGTCATTCGCTCCAAGTCTTCCAGTCCGAAGTCGACGGCCTCCTTGGATAGATGGAAGGCAGCGGTGCCGGTGCGCTTACGCAGTGGGAAGTTGGCCGGTTTGTCAGTAATGGTCGCGGCGCTCACAGTCAACCCTCCATAAGGAAGCGCACGTAATCCTCCGCGCGCGGTAGGTTATTCACGGGTTCGGCGCCACGCTTGGCGGTGACGGTCTGATACCGCTGGAATTCGGTCAATGCCGGCTCGTCCAAGGCGGCCAAGTGGAAGCGTTCAATGCCATCCATCTTTAGCGCTGGTGGAAGTATGAGCTTGGGTATTGGGCCAAGGGTATCAGTCCCGTGGTACGCCCAACAGATGGCGCGCATTAGTAGTTCTGCCGGATTGAGAGCCTTACAGCCATATTCAAACTGAGCGATACGCTCACCAAGCACGTCGTCGTGGAACGTAGCCGTATACATCCCACGGCGAGAACCGTCTTGAAGGATTTGAACGGTTCCAACCTCATGGCCGCGGCCGCCGGCGGTCATCCGTTCCACCGAAGCACAGATGCGCGTGGCGTAGGCGCAGCGGCGGTCCGCCTTGCTGCTCGGAGGTATCTGGTCAGCACGGTACAGTGATTGGGCGAGAGCGCGCGAGATGAGGTCCCATACGCTAGCCGACCAGCGCGGATAGCTTGCGACAACCGCCGGCGCCAATTCGCCGCTGCCACGGAGCGACAATGCAACGACGTAGTCAGCCAGGGCGGACTTTTTCTGGTATGCGATGTCCAGCACTGCTAGCTGATTTGCCTCAGTGTGCGTGGTCAGCAAGCCCGAATGAAGAGTCACCTTCAGCATGCAGCCACCTCAATGGACCAGGTCTGCGCATACGCCACGTTGTCGATGTACTCAAAGCCGGCGAGTCGCATCTTCTGGTCTCCGGCCCACAGGAGCTGCACGTCTAACAGTTCTGGGAGGAGGTCCGTGTCGGAGCCTGCCGCAATGCTGGTGAGCTTTGCGCGCGTCATGGTTCGGCCCAAGCTTGGGTCGCGTTTCTCGTTGACGGTCAACATGCCGACATATGAGGGAGCCCTAGCCTCTGCCGCGCTGGTCCACAGCAAGCGCCCTTCTTTGCGTAATGAGCGAACTTTCACACGCATTGCGCGCCTCCCATGCAACTGACAGGCATTTCTAAGACACATCTGAAAAAGTAGATAACCATCTAAAATATCGAAAATGATGCGTTGAGTTAAAAACGAGATGCGTCTAGCCACGCAAACTGGCTTTTTATAAACAAACACCATTTTCAATGAAATTTCCTCAAATGTGAGGAATTTCGGTTATGAAATATCAAAAATGCAAAACTCTACTGATTGGAGAGCAGAAGCTCGACGACTGTTGCAGGTTGAACTCGCTCGAAAAGAAATGGGATACAAGGAGCTTTCACGTGCCCTGGAGGCCACGTGTGAAGTCGACATTGACTCGAAGGCCCTGTCCAACAAGGTCGGCCGCGGCACCTTCAGTTTTGCATTTTTTCTGCAGTGCATGAAGGCGCTGGACATCAAGAACGTTACTCTACGAGACTGAATTGCTGCAGCATAGTGTTCATATAACTGGTGTCTCTACATTAAAGCGGCCAAAGCGTTTCACTAATTTTTGCTGAAGCGCAAGTCTCCTTGGCAAAATTACACAATGGATGAGTTGACTGTTAGAGTAGACCATTTGGATATCGTCATGCGAGGGCGCAGACATGACCGATAGCCTGTCAGAGCACACTTAAGGACCCCCTAAATGCACCACGTACACCTTGTAGCAGCAGGCCTTTTCGCATTGGCGCTGCTACACACATTCGCTGCAAAATCATTTGAACGGTTGGCCGACCGAAGCACGAAACACTCCGGGCTATTCCACTTACTTGGCGAAATTGAGATTGTGTTTGGAATATGGGCGGCCATATTCGTAGGCACAATGGCAGCAATGGTAGGAGGAAAGGAGGCGCTGGATTACGTAGAATCGCGCCAGTACACCGAACCCTTATTTGTGTTTGTGGTAATGGTTGTTGCAGCGTCCCGTCCAGTTCTTAATGCAGTAAAAGCATTAGTGACCGTGCTGTCTCGCATCGCCCCAATCCGGTCGAATGTCGCGCAAGTATGGCTCGGCTTTGCCGTCGTGCCGCTCATCGGTTCTTTAATCACAGAACCTGCCGCTATGACATTGGCTGCCCTTATGCTAGCCCCTACAGTGTTCCGCGCAGGCATTCCTGAGTGGCTCAAATATGGAGCACTCGGGGTGCTGTTCGTCAACGTGTCGATTGGCGGGACATTAACCTCCTTTGCGGCGCCGCCAGTCTTAATGGTGGCAGCCGCTTGGAACTGGGACAGCGCATTCATGGCATCTACCTTTGGCTGGAAAGCAGTCTTGGCAGTAGTCGTCAATGCCACCTTCTTGGTATTCTTGCTTCGCCCCCATTTGGCCAACGTTATGTCGAACACTCGCCCGGATGAAACTTCGACGCCTCTGTGGGTAAGTCTCGCGCATCTGCTGTTTTTAGCCGCTATCGTCGTATTTGCTCACCATCCCGTAGTTTTCATGGCGATATTCCTCTTTTTCTTGGGGTTCACGCATGCGTACGCTCAGTATCAAAGCCCGTTGATTCTTAAAGAAGGTCTCCTAGTGGGATTCTTTTTGGCTGGCCTTGTGGTTCTAGGTGGAATGCAGCAGTGGTGGCTGCAGCCGGTAGTATCAAGTCTTGAGCCGACTGCATTGTTTTTCGGTGCAGTAGGGCTCACAGCAATTACCGACAACGCGGCATTGACGTATTTGGGCTCACTAATTGTAGGCATGACAGAGCACGCGAAGTACATGCTGGTAGCGGGCGCTGTGGCAGGAGGCGGATTAACCGTTATTGCAAACGCCCCCAACCCGGCAGGTGTCGCCTTGTTGCGTGCAGGGTTTAATGACGGCTCTATTGGAATCGGGGCACTGTTCCTCGGGGCGCTGCTTCCAACAGCCGTAACGTGCGCATTCTTCTTCCTGTTCTAGTCGGAACTCAAGAGGGACAATTAGGTCAGGGTTGCACCTCCGCTGACCGTTCTTGTTAAGTTGTATTTTAGACTGCTGCCTAAGGCCTAATTTTGTGCTGCGGCGCGACAAAAGTATGACTAAGTCATTGATTTAAAACAAAATGGGCCACGTGCTTATTAACACCCACAGCAAAAAAAAAGCCCGCTGGTGAAAGCGGGCTTAAAACTATTTTCTTGGAGGAGAATAGTGGAGACAGGTGCATTATGCTGCGTCGCACGATATGTGTCTAATGGTCTTTTCAGATATCCATTATCGTTTTTTGATATAACTGCTCCGTGTCACGCCTCATCCTTGACGGCCACCGTGTAGTTCAGCGCCATGCGCCCGCCATCGACATAGATGGTCTGGCCCGTCATGTAGGTGGCGTCGTCGCTGGCCAGGAAGGCGGCGATGCCGGCCACTTCCTCCGGTTCGCCGCAGCGGCCCAGGGGCGTGCGCGACAGGATCGTGTGGCGCGCCTGCGGGCTCGACAGCACCGCCTGCTTGGCCAGTTCCGTCAGGATCGTGCCCGGGCCGATGCCGTTGACGCGCACGCCATGGGTGGCCAGGTTCAGGGCCATGACCTTGGTCAGCTGGTTGATGGCGCCTTTCGACACCACATACGGCACCTGGTTCGGAATCGCCAGTTCCGCGTTGACGCTGGACATGTTGATGATGCAGCCGCTGTTGCGCTTGACCATTTCGCGCGCCACGGCCTGGCCGCACAGGAACATCGATTTCAGGTTGATGCGCATGACGCGGTCGAAATCGTCTTCGCAAACGTCGAGGAAATCGGCCGCGTGCGTCACGCCCGCGTTATTCACGAGGATGTCGATGTGGCCGAACTGGGCCAGGGTTTCCTTCAGCATGGCGTCCACGTCCGCTTTCTGGCTGACGTCGGCGCAGAAAAAGCGCGCCTGCGGGCCCAGCGCGGCGGCCGCCTGCGCGCCTTCTTCCTTGATGTCGACCAGCATCACGTGCGCCCCTTCGGCGATCAGGCGGCTGGCGCAGGCCAGGCCGATGCCTTGCGTGGCGCCCGTGACGATGGCGGTTTTATTGATCAGTTTCATGTGTTCTCCTCGGTGGCTGGGGGCGCTGCCATTGTGCGCGGCAATGGCAGATTTTAATCCCTGGGCGCACTTCAGAGGAGGATAGGTTCGTTCGGCAACTGGTTGCCGCGCGTGCCATTGGCGGGGAAGTGGCTTTGCAGCAGGGTATTGAGCTGCGCCAGCGCCTGCAAGGTGCTGTCATGGTAATTGCCATCCTTGAAACCGCTGGTCATGGTGCGGCATACGCCTTGCCATTGCTCCGGCGTCACGCGGCGGCCCACGTTGCGGTCGGCCACGATATCGACCTGGTGCTCGGCCAGGTTGATGTAGATCAGCACGCCAACGTTGTCTTCCGTATCCCATACGCCGTACTGGGCAAACAGTTCGCGCGCCCGCTCGCGGTTGCTCACGCCCTGGTAAGCCATGCCCGGCGTCAGTGCCGCCTCGACGATCAGGCGCACTTCCGCCTGGTGCATGGCTTCACCGTCGGCGATGGCTGTCTCGATGGCTTTCAAGGTGCGTTCCGGAAACGCCTGGCGCGCCGTCGCCGGCGTGCCGCGCAAATGTTTCAAGGCCCGTCCGCAACGCTGTCCGAAGTTCAATTGTTTTGTCATTACCAGTCTCCCGAGGCGCCGCCGCCATCAAAGCCGCCGCCGCCACCGCCGAAACCACCGCCACCGCCGCCGCCAAAACCACCGCCGCCGCCGAAGCCGCCACCGCCGCCCCGGTTGTTCAGCGCCTGGCTGAGGATGCTGCCCAGCACCACGCCCGTGGCGCCGCTGGACCAGTTGCTGCCGCGCTGCAGGCGCGTGGGCCCGCCGCGCGAGCGGAACAGGGTCAGCACGACGAGAAAGCCGAAGAACAGCAGCGGCAGCCAGAAGGTCAGGCCGCCCGCTTCCACGCTGGCCGGCGCCTTTTGCTGGGCCGGCGCGGGGAATTGCTCCTGGTTCAGCAGGGTGGCAATGGCGCCCACGCCCGCCACCAGGCCGCCATAGAAATCATTCTGCTTGAAATGCGGCGCGATCACGTCCTGCAAGATGCGCTTCGATTGCGCATCCGTCAGCACGCCCTGCACGCCGCGGCCCGCCTCGATGCGCAGCCGGCGCAGGGCTGGCGGGTTGTCTTTCGCCACCATCAGCAGCACGCCGTCATCGACGCCCTTGCGGCCCAGCTTCCACGCATCCGTCACGCGGATGCTGTATTGCTCGATGGCTTCCGGCGCCGTGCTCTTGACCAGCAGCACGGCGATCTGGCTGCCCGTCTTGGCTTCGTAGTCGGCCAGCACGCCTTCCAGCGCCGCCTTCTGCCTGGCGTCGAGCATGCCGGCGTCGTCCGTCACGCGCGCCGCCAGCGGCGGCACGGGGACGAGATCCTGGGCGCCGGCCGGCAAGGCCGTCCAGAACAGCAGCGCCGTCGCCAGCGCCGCGAGGTAGGACCAGGCCTTCATCTTATTTGCCGAAGTCGACGGTTGGCGCGGTCGAGATGGCTTTTTCATTTTCCACCGTGAACGATGGCTTGACCTTGTAGCCAAAGATCATGGCCGTGATGTTGTTCGGGAAACTGCGCGCATGCACGTTGTAATCCTGCACGGCGGCAATGTAGCGCTGGCGCGCCACGGTGATGCGGTTTTCCGTGCCTTCCAGCTGCGACTGCAGGTCGCGGAAGCTGGTGTCGGCCTTCAAGTCCGGGTATTTCTCGGACACCACCATCAGGCGCGACAGGGCCGACGACAGCTGCCCCTGCACTTGCTGGAATTTCTCGAAGGCGGCCGGGTCGTTCAGCACCTCGGGCGTGATCTGGAAACTGGTGGCGGCGGCGCGCGCCTTGGTCACCGCTTCCAGCGTTTCCTTTTCATGCGTGGCATAGCCCTTGACGGTGTTCACCAGGTTGGGGATGAGGTCGGCACGGCGCTGGTACTGGTTGACCACTTCGCCCCAGGCGGCCTTGGTCGCCTCGTCCTTGCTCTGGAAGTCGTTGTAGCCGCAGCCCGTCAGGATGCCGGCCAGGACGGTGACGCTCAGCGCCAGGCGCAGCCATTTGGTGAATTGATTGGTGATTTGCATGATGGGTTCCGTGCGGAGTAAGGGAGGTGAGGCAAATATACCTGAAACGGCCGCAGATGTCGGTTTCATAAGCCTGCCGCACCCGTCATGCCGTGCCGCCGTCCATTCCCGCTTTGCCGCCGTGCCCTGTTTTCCATGTGTGCGTGGGGAAATTACCACATAGAAATAATTGATATATCAGATATGTCATTGTGATATATTAGATAAAAACATATCAACAAATCAAGGTTGGAGACACCCATGCACAAATCCCTGACGCCGTGGCGCCCGTGCCGCGCCTCGTCCACGATCCTGTTGGCCAGCCTGACCGTGGCGGCGATGCTGGCCGCGTGCGGCGGCGGCAGCGCGGCCACCGCGGATGCGCCCGTTGCCGTGGCGCCAACGCCAACGCCAGTGCCGACACCCACGCCGACGCCGACACCGACACCGACGCCAACGCCGACGCCAACGCCAGCGCCAGACCCCGTCCCCACG
>CAUSDR010000303.1:0-7102 GCA_963530105.1 uncultured Janthinobacterium sp. | reverse complement strand
CCTCCAGGCTACCAAGGATGAAGGACGAATCGCTGGCCTGGACGTCAAGCGCATCATCAACGAGCCAACCGCGGCAGCGCTGGCGTTCGGCCTGGACAAGGCTGAAAAAGGCGACCGTAAAATCGCCGTGTATGACTTGGGTGGCGGTACGTTCGACGTGTCAATCATCGAAATCGCCGATGTTGATGGCGAAAAACAATTTGAAGTGCTGTCGACCAACGGCGACACCTTCCTGGGCGGCGAAGACTTCGACCAACGCGTCATCGATTACATCATCGACGAGTTCAAGAAGATCAACGGCATCGATCTGAAAAAAGATCCGATCGCTCTGCAGCGCATCAAGGCTTCGGCCGAGCGCGCGAAGATCGAGCTGTCGTCGTCGCAACAGACCGAGATCAACGAGCCGTACATCGCCATGGCGAATGGCGCTCCGGTCCACTTGAACCTGAAGATGACCCGCGCCAAGCTGGAATCGCTGGTGGAAGAGCTGATCACGGCCACGATGGAACCTTGCCGCACCGCTATCAAAGATGCTGGCGTGAAAGTGTCGGACATCGATGACATCATCCTGGTCGGCGGTATGACGCGTATGCCGAAGGTACAGGAAAAAGTGAAGGAATTCTTCGGCAAGGATCCACGCAAGGACGTGAATCCGGACGAAGCCGTCGCCGTGGGCGCAGCGATCCAGGGTTCGGTCCTGTCGGGCGAACGCAAGGACTTGCTGTTGCTGGACGTCACTCCTCTGTCCCTGGGTATTGAAACCCTGGGCGGCGTGATGACCAAGATGATTCACAAAAACACGACGATTCCGACCAAGTTCAGCCAGGTGTTCTCGACGGCCGACGACAATCAGCCTGCGGTGACCATCAAGGTCTTCCAGGGTGAGCGCGAAATCGCCGCCGGCAACAAGGGTCTGGGCGAATTCAATCTGGAAGGCATCCCGCCAGCAGCACGCGGTACACCACAGATCGAAGTGACCTTCGACATCGACGCCAACGGCATCTTGCATGTCGGCGCGAAAGACAAGGCCACCGGCAAGGAAAACAAGATCACGATCAAGGCCAATTCCGGCTTGACCGAGGCGGAAATCCAGAAGATGGTGAAAGACGCCGAGTTGAACGCGGAAGAAGACAAGAAGGTCAAAGAATTGGCCGAGTCGCGCAACCAGGCCGATGCTCTGGTACACTCGACCCGGAAATCCTTGACCGAATACGGCGACAAGCTGGAAGCGGGCGAGAAAGAGAAGATCGAAGCGGCAATCACCGACCTGGAAGCAAGCATCAAGGCCGGCGACAAGGCTGAGATCGACGCCAAGGTGGAAGCACTGTCGACCGCATCGCAGAAACTGGGCGAAAAAATGTACGCCGACATGCAAGCGCAGCAAGCTGCCGGCGGCGCGGAAGGTGCACAGCAAGCTGCTGGCGCATCCGATGCAGGCGCCAAGCAAGACGACGTTGTTGACGCTGACTTCAAGGAAGTCAAAGACAGCAAGTAATTGTCTTGCGCTCCCGTCACCGGGGGCAGCCGGGCTGAACGCTACATCGCGGGATTAGCCGCGAAGACCGGCCGAGCCGAGTCGTTGCCCAGTGCAGCACTCGACTCGGCTTTTTCGTGTAATTTTTACATCAGTAGATAGACTGCAAGGTGCCGACAACATGGCAAAGCGTGATTTTTACGAGACACTCGGTGTCGCAAAAAATGCTTCGGAAGAAGAGATCAAAAAGTCTTACCGTAAACTGGCGATGAAATACCATCCGGACCGCAATCCGGATAGCAAGGAATCGGAAGAAAAGTTTAAGGAAGTCAAAGAAGCCTACGAAATGCTGACCAATCCGGAAAAGCGCGAAGCGTATGACCGTTACGGTCACGCTGGCGTGGACCCGAACATGGGCGGCGGTGGCGGCTTCGGCGGCGGCGCTGGCGGCTTTGCCGACAGCTTCGGCGATATCTTCGGCGACATCTTTGGCGGTGGCGGTGGACGTAGCCGCAATGCCGGTCCACAGGTGTACCGTGGCGCCGATTTGCGTTACAACCTGGAAATTACACTGGAGCAAGCTGCTCACGGCTTCGACACGACCATTCGCGTGCCGAGCTGGGACAAGTGCGATACTTGCCACGGCAGCGGTGCCAAGCCAGGCACGTCGCCGACCACCTGCGGTACTTGCGGTGGCCACGGCCAGGTGCGCATGCAGCAAGGTTTCTTCAGCATCCAGCAAACCTGCCCGAAATGCCATGGCAGCGGCAAGGTCATCACCGACCCCTGCACGCCATGCGGCGGTGCGGGTCGCATCAAGCGCAACAAGACGCTGGAAGTCAAGATTCCAGTCGGTATCGACAACGGCATGCGTATCCGTTCGTCCGGCAACGGCGAACCGGGCACGAATGGCGGTCCGTCGGGCGACCTGTATGTGGAAATCCACATCAAGCCGCACGCCGTGTTCCAGCGCGAAGGCGACGACTTGCATTGCGAAATGCCAATTTCGTTCACCAAGGCGGCATTGGGCGGCGAAATCGAAGTGCCTACCCTGAATGGCAAAGTGTCGTTCACGATCCCGGAAGGCACCCAGTCGGGTAAAACCTTCCGCCTGAAAGGCAAGGGCATCAAGGGCGTGCGCTCCGGTTACGCTGGCGACCTGTTCTGCCACGTGGCGATCGAAACCCCCGTCAAACTGACGGAAAAACAGAAAGACCTGCTGCGCGAGTTCGAGAAATCGACGACCGAAGGCGGTGCCAAGCACAGCCCGCAGAGCAAGAACTGGAAAGACAAGGTCAAGGACTTTTTTGAGTAAGCACACGTAACACCACGCGCCGGGATGCTCACACATCCCGGCGTTTTTTTAAGGAAATAAATCATGAGCGAAGTGAAAAGCGGACCCGCCCTGTCGGAGTTACTGGAACGCAACCAGCGCTGGGCCAGTTCGATGGTGGAAAAGAATCCGGACTACTTCAAGAATCTGGAAGCCCAAACCTCGCCGGAATACCTGTGGATCGGCTGTTCCGACAGCCGCGTGCCCGCCAACGAATTGCTGGGCATGCCGCCGGGCGATGTCTTCGTGCACCGTAACGTTGCCAACGTGGTGGTCCATTCCGACCTCAATTGCCTGTCCGTGCTGCAATTTGCCGTCGACGTGCTGAAAGTCAAACACGTCATCATCGTTGGCCATTATGGTTGCAAGGGCGTGCATGCGGCCTTGACGGGCACGCGCATCGGCCTGGTCGACAACTGGCTGCGCCATGTGCAGGACGTGGGCCAGAAGCATGAACGCTACCTGGGCGACGTGCTGAGCAGCCGTGAACGCAGCGACCGCCTGTGCGAACTGAACGTCGCCGAACAGGTCGTCAACGTCTGCCAGACCACCATCGTGCAGGATGCCTGGGAACGTGGCCAGGACGTCAGCGTGCACGGCTGGGTGTATGGCTTGAAAGATGGCGTGCTGAACGACCTGGGCGTGACCATCACCCGGCGCGACGAGCTGGCGCCACGCATGGCGGCCTGCCTGGCCCGCTACGAAGCGGCGTAAGCGGCCACGTAGCAGAACGGGGCGGCCCCAGGCACACTGGCCGTCCAGGCTGTGCATTGCTGGCAGTGCATTGCATCAGCCGCATATCCATATAGTAAATGCTTCGTTTGCAACGGCGGCAAGCGGGCATACAGTGAACCTCCCTCGTTCACTGATGAAGCCACCATGTCGGCCGTCCTCAAAACCCCGCTCTCCACCAGTTCGTTCCAGATCGACACCTTCGATGCGCCCCTCGGCGCGCAAGTGCTGGGACTGGACCTGGCGCAGCCCTTGTCGCTGGGCGACTTTCAGCGCCTGCACCATGCCCACCTCGACCATCACGTGCTGGTGTTCCGCGACCAGCACATCACGCCGCGGCAGCAGGTCGATTTCAGCCGCCGCTTCGGCCCCCTGCAAATCCACGTGCTGCGCCAGTTCCAGCTGCCATCGCAGCCGGAAGTGCTGATCATTTCGAATATCGTCGAGGATGGCCAGCCCATCGGCCTGGGCGACGCTGGCCACTTCTGGCATTCGGACCTGTCATACAAGGAAGTGCCCAGCCTCGGTTCCATGCTGCACGCGCAAGAGTTGCCGGACGAGGGCGGCGATACCGTGTTTGCCAACATGCACCTGGCGTGGGAAAGCCTGCCGGCCGCGCTGCGCCATGCCGTGCGGGGCGCGCGCGCCGAGCACAGCTACTTGAGCCAGTACGAGGAATTGCGCCGCCGCAATCCGTGGCGTCCCGCCCTGACGCAGGCGCAGATCGATGAAGTCACCCCCGTCACCCATCCCGTCGTGCGCGTGCATCCGGAAACGGGACGCCGCGCCCTGTTCGTCAGCGAGCATTTCACCACGCGCATCGTCGGTCTGCCCGAGGCTGAAAGCCGCGCCGTGCTCGACGAACTGTTTGCCCACAGCGTGCGCCCGGAGCACCTGTATGTGCACCGCTGGCAGCCGCATGACCTGGTGTTCTGGGACAACCGTTCCCTGATGCACCTGGCCACGGGCTGTCCGCCCGAGCAGCGCCGCAAACTCTACCGCACTACCATCGAAGGCGATGCGCCGTACTGATTTTTGACCGTAAGTTCCATCCAGGGAGTGTCCATGTTGCCGATCTTGTCTCTTGCCCGCCCGCGCCGTCTTCTCTCCACCCTCGCCATGCTGTGCGCCGCAGGCATGGCGACCAGCATGGCCCAGGCGGAAGGGCAGATCCGCATCGCGGGCCAGCATGGCATTACTTTTCTTTTGCTCAATATTGCGCAAGAACAGAAACTGATCGAAAAACATGGCAAGCAGCAGGGCGTGGACGTGAAAGTCGAGTGGATCACGCTGTCCGGCGGACCCGCCATCAACGACGCTCTGCTGTCGGGCAATATCGATATCGCCGGGGCGGGCCTGGGGCCGCTGCTGACGATCTGGGACCGCACGAAAGGCCGGCAGAACGTGCGCGGCGTGGCTTCGCTGGGCAATTTTCCCTACTATTTGATCAGCAACAACCCCAAGGTAAAAACCCTGGCGGATTTTACGGACAAGGACCGCATCGCCTTGCCCGCCGTCTCCGTCTCCGTGCAAGCGAGGATATTGCAAATGGCCGTGGCGAAGCAGTGGGGCGACAAGGAATACGCGCGCCTCGATAAAATCACGCAAACCTTGCCGCACCCGGACGCCGCCGCCGCCATCATCGCGGGCGGCACGGAGTTGAGCGGCCACTTCGGCAATTCGCCGTTCCAGGAACAGGAGCTGGCGCAAAACCCGAATGCGCACATCGTGCTCGATTCCTACACCGTGCAGGGCGGACCCAGCTCGTCCACCCTGCTGTATGCGACGGAAAAATACCGCAAGGACAATCCGAAAACCTACCGCGCCTTCATCGCCGCCCTGGCGGAAGCGGCGCAGTATGCGAGCAGCAATCCGCAAGGTGCGGCCGACATCTACATCAAGGTGAACAAGAGCAAGGTGGACCGCAATCTGCTGCTGAAAATCTTTGCCAATCCACAAGTGCAATTCAAGATCGCCCCGCAAAATACCTATGGCCTGGCGCAATTTTTGCACCGCGTGAACGCCATTCGCAACTTGCCCGACAGCTGGCGCGATTATTTCTTTGATGATCTTGCCATTACGCAAGGAGGCTGAGATGCATGCCCCCGCTTTTCACCTGGTGCGCCCGCCCGCTGCGGTGGCGACTTTGCTCAGCGTCAAGCATGTCAGCCTGGAATACCGGACGGAACAGCGCACCGTGCGCGCCACGCATGACGTCAGTTTCGACGTCTTCCGTGGCGACCGCTTTGTGCTGCTGGGACCGTCCGGCTGCGGCAAGTCGTCCCTGCTGAAAGCCGTGGCCGGCTTCATCGCGCCGCGCGCGGGCAGCATCGCCATGCAGGGCGTTCCCATCAGCAAGCCGGGGCCGGACCGGGTCGTCGTGTTCCAGGAATTCGACCAGTTGCCGCCGTGGAAAACCGTGCTGGAAAACGTCATGTTTCCCTTACTGGCCAGCAAGCGGCTGGAGCGGCAGGCGGCCCGCGAGCGCGCCCACCACTGGATCGCCAAGGTAGGCCTGGCCGGCTTCGAGGATGCGCATCCGCATACCTTGTCGGGCGGCATGAAGCAGCGGGTGGCCATCGCCCGCGCCCTGGCCATGCAGCCGGAAGTGCTGTTGATGGACGAGCCATTCGCCGCCCTCGACGCCTTGACGCGGCGCAAGATGCAGGAAGAATTGAGCCGCCTGTGGGAAGAACTGCGCTTTACGCTTGTGTTCGTCACGCATTCCATCGAGGAAGCCTTGGTGGTGGGCAACCGCATCCTGCTGCTGTCGCCCCATCCGGGCCGCGTGCGCGCGGAACTCAACAGCCATCAGTTCGGCTTGCACAGCGCGGGCAGCGCGGAATTCCAGGCGGCCAGCAGCCGCATCCACGGCTTGCTGTTTGACGGGGACGCCGTTGCCGCTGCGCCAGCGCAGAGCGCGCACAGGGAGGCCGTATGAACGTGCTGCTGGAACCGCCGATCCGCCAGGAATTCGTCTACGCGGCGCCACCACCGGCCGGCGTGGCCGTCGAGCGGCCGCTGTCGCGCTGGCAGCGTGTGCGCCAGCATGCGCTGTGGCGCAAGGTCGTCATTCTGCTGGGACTGGCCCTGCTGTGGGAAGGGGCGGCGCGCTGGACGCACAACGATTTATTGCTGCCTGGTTTCCTGCAGACGGCGCAGGCGTTTAGCGATGGCATCGCCAGCGGTGAGTTGCTCACGCGTACGGCCGCCTCGCTTGTCGTCTTGCTGCAAGGCTATGCGGTGGGCGTGCTGGCCGCCTTCGTGCTGACCTTGCTGGCCGTTTCCAGCCGTCTGGGGCGCGATTTGCTGGAAACCTTGACGGCCATGCTCAACCCCTTGCCCGCCATCGCCCTGCTGCCGCTGGCCCTGCTGTGGTTCGGCCTGGGGCGCGCCAGTTTGATCTTCGTCATCGTGCATTCCGTGATGTGGCCGCTGGCCCTGAACACCTATGCGGGCTTCCAGAGCGTGCCGGAAACCCTGCGCATGGCGGGCCGCAACTATGGCTTGAACGGCTTGCGCCTGGTGCTGCACATCCTCGTGCCGGGCGCCTTGCCGTCCAT
>CAUSDR010000302.1:0-7138 GCA_963530105.1 uncultured Janthinobacterium sp. | reverse complement strand
AGCGCCACCAGCGGCGCCGCAGCGGCGGGCGCGGCAGCGGTGGCCACGGGGGCGGCTGCCGCCGCGGCGGCATTCGCGCCGGCATTGTTTTGATGCACCACCATGGCGCCACCGGCGCCCAGCACACCGATCGCGGCCAGCGCGGCTACGGTGCGTTTGATTTTCAGAGATGCGTTATTCGCTTGCTGTTCCATGAATTGCTCCTCATTCAATGAGATTTTGATGTATGCAATATTGGGCCACGAGTCTTAGGCGGTGCTTAACATTTTTCCATTTGGAAACAGGCATTTGCGCCTTTAAGCATGGCTTAACCTTGCGCGCTGCGCAGTGCCGGCAGCGCCGGCAAAAGGGTGCAAGGTGACGTGTTATCGTGGGTGCAGACGCAACACTGGCCGGATAAACCGGCCAGTATTTTACTGCATGGGGAGGGCGGGAACCCTCCCGCTGGCGCCAGCACGTGGCGCCGGGGGACAGGAACAGATCAGCTTAGGCTGCCTGACGCTGTTCCAGGGCATTGACGGTGGTGCCGCTACCGCCTTCGATCTCGATCTTGCGCGGTTTCAGCGCTTCAGGCACTTCCCGCACCAGGTCGATGGTCAGCATGCCGTTTTCAAACGTGGCGCCCGTGACCTTCACGTGGTTGGCCAACTGGAAGCGCTGTTCGAAATCGCGGGCAGCGATACCACGGTGCAAGAAGGTGCGTTCCACGCCATCTTTCTGCTTGCGGCCGGTGATGTGCAGCGAATCGCGTTCGGTGATGATGTCGATCTCTTCACGCGAGAAGCCGGCCAATGCCATCACGATGCGGTATTTATCTTCCGACACCAGTTCGATGTTGTAAGGTGGATAGCTGGGCTGTGCATCGGCGCGCTGTTCATTGAGCAGCTGTGCCAGGCGGTCAAAGCCAATGGCGGAACGATACAGAGGAGCAAGGTCAAAAGTACGCATGATTAAATATCCTTTCAGTTAAGCGATAAGTATCGCGGACCTCACCATGAGCATCCGCTTGCTACCAATCTAAGGACGATGCACGCGCCTTCAAGGCCTTGAAATCGGCGCAAACCACCCCAGACGGGGCGAAATTTGTAAGAAATTTTTACAGGATGCTAGACTCGGCCTTTGCCCTTCCCCGCCGCCCTCCCATGTCCCGTTCGCTCCTGTCTTTCGCCTTGTCCCTGCTCGTTTCCAATATGGCCCAGGCCGCCTCGCCCAGTGCGCCGCCCATCGTGCTGCATGTCGATGCCAGCAATGTGGCGCAGCAACTGTTCAGCATCCGCGAAAGCATTCCCGCCGCGCCCGGCAAGCTGACCCTGCTGTATCCGCAATGGGTACCCGGCAATCACGGCCCCAGCGGCCCGCTGAACCAGCTGGCCGGCTTGCGCCTGTCGGCCAATGGCCAGCCCCTGGAATGGCAGCGCGACCCCGTCAACATGTTCGCCTTCCACGTGGAGGTGCCGGCCGGCGCCAGCACGGTCGAGGCGCAATACCAGTTCCTGTCGCCCGTCGACAGCAGCCAGGGCCGCATCACCATGACCAGCGCCATGCTGGGCGTGCAGTGGCATGCGATGACCCTGTACCCGGCCGGGCGCGCCGCGCGCGACATCCTCGTGCAGCCCAGCCTGACCCTGCCGGCCGGCTGGGAATTTGCCAGCGCCCTGGAAGTGCGCGCCCGCGCGGCCACGCCGGCCCGCCAGCAAGTCGATTTCCAGCCGCTGGACCTCGACACCCTGGTCGACTCGCCCGTCTTTGCCGGACGCCATTTCGAGCGCATCGACCTCGCCCCGGGCGCCAAGGTCCCCGTGCACCTGAACGTGATGGCCGACAGCGCCGACAGCCTGGACGCGACGCCGCGGCAGGTCGAGCTGCACCGCGCGATGCTGCGGCAAGCCTATGAATTGTTCGGTTCGCGCCATTACCGGCACTATGATTTCCTGCTGGCCTTGAGCGACGAGTTCGGCGGCATTGGCCGCGAACACATGCAGTCGAGCGAAAACGGCGTCAAGCCCGGCTATTTCAGCGAGTGGGACAAGAACGAGGCGGGCCGCGTGCTGCTGCCGCACGAGCTGGTGCATTCGTGGAACGGCAAGTTCCGCCGCCCCGCCGGCCAGGACACGCCGGACTTCAATACGCCGCTGCAAAACAGCTTGCTGTGGGTCTATGAAGGCCAGACGCAATACTGGGGCAATGTGCTGGCGACCCGCTCCGGCCTGGTGGCGGCGGCGAACATGCGCGACCTGTTCGCGGCGACGGCGGCCCATTACGACGTGATGCCGGGACGCAGCTGGCGCGCCATGCAGGATACGACGAACGATCCCATCATCAATGGCCGGCGTCCCATCGGCTGGAGCAGCTGGCAGCGCGACGAGGATTACTACATGGAAGGCGCGCTGGTGTGGCTCGACGTCGATACCACCCTGCGCGAACTGTCCGGCGAGCGCCGCTCGCTCGACGACTTCGCGCGCAGCTTCTTCGGCGTGCAGGATGGCAGCACCACGCCCCTGCCCTACACCTTCGAGGACGTGGTGGCGGCCCTGAACGCCGTGCAGCCGCACGACTGGGCAACGTTCCTGCGCACGCGCCTCGACGGCCACGGCCCCGGCGCGCCGCTCGACGGCCTGGCGCGCGCCGGCTGGAAACTGGTCTACCGCGACACGCCCACGCCCTTCCTGAACGCCAATGAAGAATACGGCGAGAGCACGGACCTGACGTATTCGCTGGGCTTGACGATAGACAAGGACGGCAAGCTGGGCAAGCTGCTGTGGGACGGTCCCGCCTTCAAGGCTGGCTTGTCCGGCAACACCACCTTGCTGGCCGTGAATGGCACGGCTTACACGCCCAAGCTGCTGAAGGCGGCGATCCAGGCGGCCAAGGCCAGCCCGCAGCCGATCAACTTGCTGGTGCGCAAAGGCAAGCAATTCCAGACGGTGGCGCTCGACTACCACGGCGGCCTGAAGTACCCGCGGCTGGAGCGCATCGCCGGCACGCGCGACCGCCTGTCGGCCATCCTGCAGGCGCGCTGAGAGGGAAACCACAGGGGGATTTTGCGCCGCGCCCCCTATGCGGGGCCGGCTTTTGGTGTATGCTGACAAGATGAACAATGATACCGACATCCAGCTCAGCGGCCCCTTCAAGGCCACCGACGGCTCCGGCCGTGCCCACGACATCAAGGCCATCCGCATCTTCGACGAAGGCTACGGCATCATCGACGTCTACGTCGACTTTGCCGCCCCGCTCGAAGCGGGCGCCTACAAGGACAAGACCCTCGTCGGCCACATCCTGGCCCGCCTGCGCAGCCTCGGCTACGTCGGCCCCGACTTCGGCCATGGCGACCTGGGCCTGCAAGACAAGAAACTGATCGTCCTGGAAGCGCCGGAAGAGTTTTCAGCCTTTGCTGCCAGTAAAGGCTGGAAGGATCTTTCGGCCGAGTTCGACGAAGACTGAGCGCCTGCGAAAAGCCCATGGCGTGGCTGCCTTGCCGCGCCGTACATGCGTACCGCCTGCGGCAAGGCGCCTAGCCCTGGACATTTCTCAGGCCCCCGGTTTGCTCGCCTAGCTCGACACCATCCGCGCCGCGCCTGCTTTTGCAGGCGCGGCGTTTTTCATCGCCCCCTTGCATCCTCTTCAGCCCATGTTCCTGCTCTTTCTGCGTACCTGCGTCCTGCCCGTCCTGCTCTGCATCCTGGCCGGATGCCAGCAATCCGACCTCATCAAGGACTTTGAACAAATAGTACCGCTGCAAGACCAGCAGCTGGCGCGGCATTACAGCGACCTGCTGCGCGAAAAACAGCTGGACTATGTACGCATGGCCACCGAGCCGGGCAACAACGGCGATCAGATCCGCCAGGCGCTGCCCGCCTTGAGCGCCGCCTTCCCCGCAGGCGAGCCCCAGTCCGTCAAGGTGGTAGGCTACCAGCGCATCGAGCAGCGCGACGCGCCGCAATTGCTGCGTGTCAGCTTCGAGTATGCCTATCCGGAACAATGGATCGTCAGCACCATCGTGCTGAGGAAATATGGCACCGACGCCACCATCATGGGCTTGAGCGTGGCGCCGCAGACGGCATCGCTGGAACAGCAGGCGACCTTCACGCTGCGCGGCAAATCGCTGCTTCACTACATCGTGCTCGGCGCGGCCATCGTCATCCCCTTGCTGATCCTGTCGGCCCTGGCGATATGCCTGCGCAGCAAGCTGACTGTCCGGAAATGGCCCTGGCTGCTCTTCATCAGCATCGGCTTCGGCCAGCTGTCGTTCAACTGGGCGACGGGACAGTACCTGTTCATGCCGATTGCCATCCAGCTGTTTGGCGTTGGCGCCGGCACCAGCGCCTACCAGCCCTGGACATTCACCGTTTCCCTGCCGCTGGGCGCCATCGCCTTTCTGCTTGCCAGGAAAAGACTGGCCGCGCCTGCGGACAGCTGAGGCTTACGGCGCAGGCGCCGCCTGCAGGTAGCGCGCGCTCCAGGCGGCGATGACATTGGCCACATACGCCGCATCGTCGCGCCCCGTCAGCAGATGGTCGGCGTCGTCGAGCGAAACGAAGCTTTTCGGGTGCTTGGCGGCCGTAAAGATATCCATCGCGTTCGACAGGCTGACCGTCGTGTCGTTCGGCGCGTGCATCACCAGCAGGGCGCGGCGCAGACCGGCGATGTGGTTTTTCAGGCTGTGGCTGGCCGCGTCGTCGACGAATTGCTGGCGGATGCGGAAGGGCCGCCCTTCCAGCCGCACCAGCGCTTCGCCTTCGGCGGCGATTTGTTCCAGGTGCTCGCTGAACATGCGCGTCACGTAGGCGGGCGTGCTGGGCGCGGCCAGGGTGGCGATGGCCGTCGCTTCCGGCACTTGCGCGGCAGCGGCCAGCACGGCGGCGCCGCCCAGGCTATGGCCGATCAGCAATTGTGGCGCGCCATGCTTGGCGCGCAGGAAGTCGGCGGCGGCGACCAGGTCGGCCACGTTGGAAGTGAAATTGGTGGCGGCAAACTCGCCGCCGCTGGCGCCCAGTCCCGTGAAGTCGAAGCGCAGCACGGCGATGCCGTGTTCCGTGAGTCCCTGCGCGATGCGCCGCGCGGCCAGCACATCCTTGCCGCAGGTAAAGCAGTGGGCGAACAGCGCGTAGGCGCGGATGGCGCCCTCGGGTGCATCGAGGCGCGCCGCCAGCACATGGCCGTGCGCGCCGGGAAAGTCTTGCCGGGTGGATTTCATTGTCTCAGATCAAAGCTGCCGGGCATGCCGGCCGATGGCGCATTGTAGCGCCGGCCGGGCACTGCCGCTGGCGCCCGGCATCAGTCGCGCCTGGGAATCTCGACGCCCTTGATGACGGCCGGACGGGCAAGAAACGCGTCCAGCACGCGCTGCACATTGGGGAAATTTGCAAACCCGACCAGCTCGCCAGCGCCATAGAAGCCCACCAGGCAGCGCACCCACGGGAAGATGGCGATGTCGGCAATCGTGTACTGCTCGCCCATGATCCAGTCGCGGCCCTGCAATCGCTGTTCCAGCACGCCCAGCAAGCGTTTCGATTCGCCCAGGTAGCGTTCCAGCGGCCGCTTGTCCTCGTAGTCCTTGCCGGCGAATTTGTGGAAGAAGCCCACCTGGCCAAACATGGGACCGATGCCGCCCATCTGGAACATCAGCCACTGGATGGTTTCGTAGCGCAGGGCCGCATCCTGCGGGATGCATTTGCCGGTCTTTTCCGCCAGGTACAGCAGGATGGCGCCCGACTCGAACAGCGCCAGCGGCTGGCCGCCGGGGCCGTCCGGATCGATGATGGCGGGAATCTTGTTGTTGGGATTGAGGGACAGGAAGGCGGGCGACAGCTGGTCGTTGCGCTCGAAGCTGACCAGGTGCGGTTCGTACGCCAGGCCGGTTTCTTCCAGCAGGATGGAGACCTTGATGCCGTTCGGCGTGGGCAGCGAATACAGCTGCAGGCGTTCAGGGTGCCGGGCGGGCCATTTCTGGGTGATGGGGAAGTCGGAAAGCTGTGACATGGAAATCCTTTACGGGAATGACTGGAATGAAATACGCGGCAGCGGCCAGCCAGTATAGCCAAGCCGCCCCGCTTTTGCTGGGCGGCCCTGAAACCGGTGGCTCCTCGTCACTCAGCCAAACAAGCCATGCAGGAACCAGCGCGGCGCCGCGTCTTCGCCGCTGCCGGCGATGCGTTCGCGGTAGACCCAGTAGTGGGCGTGGTCAAGCCCTTCGGCAATGAAATAATCGCGCGCCTGCGACTGGCCCCACCAGCCCGCCTCGATGCGCTCGGCCACGGAAACCATTTTCAGGGGCGAGCCATAAAACGGCCGGTGCTCGCGCATCAGGAGGGCGATGGGCTGGGCCAGCAGCCAGCCGGGACGGGGCATGCCGGGCAAGCCAGGCGGCAAATCGGACGGCGCCTTCCTGCCACCGGGTTTCACCGGCAGCGGCAGCCACTGGTTGGCCGCTTCGGGACGGTAATCGGCGCGCGGCGCGGCCTGCAGGACATTTTCCGTGCCCAGGCGCGCCACCAGCAATTCCATCAGGCGCTGGCGCTCCTGCGGCGTGCCGCCCGGCTCGGGAAACAAGGAGCCGCTGGGCGGCGCCATCGGCTGCACCTGCAGCGCTTCGAGGGTGAGGCCGATCACGGGCGCCTCCAGCGCCAGCTGTGCCAGGCGCTCCTTGAGCAGGCGCACCAGGTGTTCATCGCGCCAGACGGCTTCGCCCAGCGCCAGGTCGATGACGGTGGGCGGGCGCGCCACCCTGCCCCGCTCGTGCGCCAGCAGCAATTGAATGCGCTCGACGGCGAATTGCCGCGCGCACAGCCAGCCCGTCATTTGCTGCAGCAGGCGGCGCGCGCCGAACAGCAGCGCGTCCGCGTGCTCCACGCGGTCGAACAATTCCATGCTGGCGCGAAACGTGGGCGGCGCTTCGAGCCACACGAACAGTTCCGTGCTGTGGCCATGCGCATCGTCGAGCATGTCCAGCAAGGCGGCGCCGCAACGGCGCTGCAAGCCGGGCCGGGGCAAATGGCGCAACTGCCCCAGGGTGCGGCAGCCAATGCCCTCCACCCAGCCCAGAGCGGGGCGCGCGGGCGGCAGCAGCGCGCACGGCAAGCGGTCGAGGCGGCGCGCCAGGCTCGCCATGCCGAGCACGCGGCCCTGGCGCGTATTGGCG
>CAUSDR010000301.1:0-7139 GCA_963530105.1 uncultured Janthinobacterium sp. | reverse complement strand
ACAGACTGACCACTCTGGAGCGAACGCCATCATGAATCCAGGCATGTTGTACGCGTCCCTCGCCTTTCTGTGCTGGGGCCTGTTCCCACTCTACTTCCATGCCATAGACGAGGTCGCACCGCAGGAAATCCTCGCGCACCGCATGGTCTGGTCGCTGCTGTTCCTCGGCATCGTGCTGACCATCCGCCGCCAGTGGAGCTGGCTGGGTGCCTTGCGCGGCCAGCCGAAAGTGGTGGCCAGCTTCGTCGCCAGCGCCTTCTTGCTTTCCGCCAACTGGTTCATCTATATCTGGGCCGTCAACAATGGCCACGTGGTCGATGCCAGCCTCGGCTATTTCATCACGCCGCTGGTGAATGTCATGCTGGGCTTTTTGCTGCTGCACGAGCGCCTGCGCCGCGCCCAATGGCTGGCCATCGGCCTGGCCGCCTGCGGCGTGGCCTGGCTCACCTGGCAGGCGGGGCAAGTGCCATGGATCGCCCTGCTGCTGGCGGCCACCTTCGGCGGCTACGGCTTGCTGCGCAAGACGGCCGCGCTGGGCGCGCTGGAAGGCCTGTCGTTCGAAACCCTGATCCTGTTCCCCCTGGCGCTGGCCTACATGCTGTGGCTGGGCTGGCAGGGCCAGAGCGGCTTCGTCAATACGGATTCCACCGCCACGCGCGCGCTGCTGCTGGCATCCGGCCCCATCACGGCGATTCCCCTGCTGCTATTCGCCGCCGGCGCGCGCCGCCTGCCGCTGGCCGTGCTGGGACTATTGCAATACATCGCGCCCACGGGCCAGCTGCTGATCGGCGTGTGGGTTTTCCACGAATCGTTCAGCCAGGAGCGCATGCTGGGCTTCCTCGTCATCTGGACGGCGCTGGCCCTGTATGCGGCCGAAGGGCTGTGGAACAGCCGCCGCGCGCGGCTGGCGGCGTAATCGGCTTTTGCCGGCCCCGGCAGCGCGCGGCGCTGGCCGGAAGCGGGCGTTTACCGTATCCTGTCCGTCTTTGTATATCACCCGAGATTTCTAATGGCAAATTACGTCTACACCATGAATCGCGTGGGCAAAATCGTTCCGCCCAAGCGCCAGATTCTGAAAGATATTTCCCTCTCCTTCTTCCCAGGCGCGAAGATCGGCGTGCTGGGCCTGAACGGCTCCGGTAAATCGACCCTGCTGAAAATCATGGCCGGCATCGACACCGACATCCAGGGCGAAGCCGTGCCGATGCCGGGCCTGAACATCGGCTACCTGCCGCAGGAACCGCAGCTGGACCCGGAAAAAACCGTGCGCCAGGAAGTCGAATCGGGCCTGGGCGAAGTATTTGAAGCGCAAGCCAAGCTGGAAGCCGTGTACGCCGCCTACGCCGAGGAAGACGCCGATTTCGACGCCCTGGCCACGGAACAGGCGCGCCTGGAAGCGATCATCTCGACCTCCGACGGCGGCAACCTGAATTTGCAGCTGGAAATGGCTGCCGACGCGCTGCGCCTGCCGCCATGGGATGCCAAGATCGGCGTGCTGTCCGGCGGTGAAAAGCGCCGCGTGGCGCTGTGCAAGCTGCTGCTGTCGAAACCCGACATGCTGCTGCTCGACGAGCCGACCAACCATCTGGATGCGGAATCGGTCGATTGGCTGGAACAATTCCTGCTGCGCTTCCCCGGCACCGTCGTGGCCATCACCCATGACCGCTACTTCCTCGACAACGCGGCCGAGTGGATCCTGGAACTGGACCGCGGCCACGGCATCCCATGGAAGGGCAACTACTCGACCTGGCTGGACCAGAAGCAAGCCCGCCTGAAGCAGGAAGAAGCAACGGAATCGGCGCGCCAGAAAGCGCTGCAGAAGGAATTGGAATGGTCGCGCCAGAATCCGAAAGCGCGCCAGGCCAAGTCGAAAGCCCGTCTGGCCCGCTTCAACGAGCTGTCCGAGCACGAATACCAGAAGCGCAACGAAACGCAGGAGATCTTCATTCCCGTGGCCGAGCGCCTGGGCAATGAAGTCATCGAGTTCAAGAACGTGTCGAAAGCGTTCGGCGACCGCCTGCTGATCGATAACCTGAGCTTTACGGTACCGCCAGGCGCCATCGTCGGCATCATCGGCCCCAACGGCGCGGGTCAATCGACCCTGTTCAAGATGATCACCGGCAAGGAAACCCCGGACAGCGGCGAAGTGGCCATCGGCCAGACGGCGCGCGTCTCCATCGTCGACCAGAACCGCGACAGCTTGGCTGACAACAAATCCGTGTTCGAAGACGTTTCCGGCGGCGCCGACATGCTGACCGTGGGCCGTTTCGAGATGCCGTCGCGCGCCTATCTGGGCCGCTTCAACTTCAAGGGTTCGGACCAGCAGAAGCAAGTGGGCAACCTGTCCGGCGGTGAGCGCGGCCGCTTGCACCTGGCGAAAACCCTGCTGATGGGCGGCAACGTCCTGCTGCTCGATGAACCGTCGAACGATCTGGACGTGGAAACCCTGCGCGCGCTGGAAGACGCCCTGCTGGAATTTGCCGGCAGCGTCATGGTCATTTCGCATGATCGCTGGTTCCTCGACCGTATCGCCACGCACATCCTGGCATTCGAAGGCAACTCGCAAGTGACCTTCTTTGACGGCAACTATCAAGAGTACGAAGCCGACAAGAAGAAACGCCTGGGTGAAGAAGGCGCCAAGCCGAAGCGCATCCGCTACAAGCCGCTGACCACGTAATGTCGGTCCGGCAATGAAAAAAGGCAGTTACCTCATGGTAACTGCCTTTTTTTTCAGCCAACTTCCAGTTTTGAAAACCGTAGCGGGCGGCAATGCGGCTCGGCGGCCACACAGCGTGCCGCGCAGCAAGTCTTAGAAGTTGTAGCGTGCGCCCAGTGCCAGGCCGGTAGCCTTGTGGCCCTGGTCGGCGCTCTTGCCGAAGTGTTCCACTTCCGCCGTCAGCGAAACTTTCTCGTTGATCGCGTACTGCGCACCGACGGAAGCGTACACGCCCGTCTTGTCGTTGCCGCTGATGCCGGTCGACAGGCCGGTGCCGCTCAGGCTATTCTTGACCTTGGCCACGCCCAGCTTGCCGAACACGCCGACCTTGTCGGTCACTGGCATGGTGGCCTTGCCGGCCAGGTAGTAGCCGTGCGAGTCCGTATTCACGCTGCCGTTGCCGGCGCCGGTGACATAGCTGTAGTCCTTGCTGCCGAAATCGGCGTAGCCGCCCTCGATCGCCCAGGTCTTGTCGAAATCATAGCCGGCGAAGACCTTGCCGCCCGCCTTGTAACCGCTGTGGTTATCGGCGCTGGTGGCGCCAGGAATATCGAAGTTATAACGGTTGCCCGTGATGCCGGCACCCACATAGGCGCCTTCGGCGTGTGCGGCGCTCATGCCGGTCAATGCGGTAACGGAAGCGATCATTGCAAACAGGATTTTCTTCTTCATCATGTTCTCTCTTTCAATTAGTGAATGTTCCTCGATTCATGCCTGGATTCGCAGTTCAGCGAAGTGCGATGCATACACAATAACAGCCGAAAAAAGCCACGTCTTTCTCCATTCCGTAAGAACTGTGACAAGATGTAAGCCGACATTCCAAACTGACAATAACGTCAATATACGCACCGTTGAGCGAACTTAAGATAGACTTAAGGGCATTACTGATGTCAATCGATGAGGAGAGGTGCATGGATAAACGCCAGTTTCTTGCCGCCGCCCTGATGGCCGGCGCCCTGCCCGCCGGGGTGCGCGCCGCGCCCGTTGCCGTGCGCGGGCCGGCCCTGCTGTCCGTCACGGGCAGCATCGACAAGCCCAACCGGGGTCCGTTCGACGCCGTGCGCGACCAGATGATGCACAAGCAAAAGATCAGCTTCGAGCGGGCGCGCGCGTTCGATTTCGCGGCCTTGACCAACTTGCCTGCGCGCACCATCCGTCCCACCCTGGAATATGACGGCAAGGCGCACGCCCTGCGCGGGCCGCTGCTGGAAGAGGTATTGAAGGCGGCCGGTGCGCCGCAGGACGATGCCGTGCGCCTGCTGCTGCGCGCCGTCGACGGCTATGCGGCGGCGCTGACCATGGCGCAAGTGCGCGCTCAGCGCATGCTCGTCGCCACCCACCTGGACGGGCAGCCGATGGCGCTCGGTGGCCTGGGCCCGCTATGGGCGATCCACGACGCGGACCGCATCGCGGCGCTGGCCGCATTGCCCCTGGCCGAACGTTTCGCCAGCTGCCCGTGGGCGCTGTATCACATCGGCGTGGAGACGGGTTGAGCTACTGACAACGCCAAACAAAACCGTAGCGAGCGGAAAGAAGAGGCGGCTCAGAAGCGCAGCCGTACTTGGTACGGGGCCGCCGAGGCCGTGAGCATGGCTGGCCGCCTGTACTGACGCACAGCAGGTTTTGACAGGCGTTCTAGGCGTAGGCTTCCGCCATCGACATGACGCGCGGCGCGATGGTGATGCCGTGTTCCTGGAACAGGGCCGTGATGGCCGCCAGGTTATGCGTGCACTCGTCCGTTTTCCAGCCCTTGAAGATATCCGTGCCATCCTTCTGAAAATGCAGGTCCAGCACCTTGCCCTGGTCCTTGTGCAGACACGGCGAGCTGTAGGTGTTATCGAAGCCGAGCGCTTTCAGCTGGCCCAGCAAGGCATGCGGCGGATTGTCGGGATCGGTGGCCAGGAACACGCCGAAGGTCTTGCCGGGTGGCTTGGCGGCGATATCGACCTCGTAAATGCCGGGGGCTTTGCTGACGGACGTACTCTTTAAAAATAACATGCAACACTCCTTGCGCGTGGCGCCCTGCGCCGGAAACGGGCGCCAAGACAGGGTGATGCGCGATGCTTCCCCTCGTTAAATCTTATTGCTTATTTGCATCTTTGTCGACAAATCGGCACTTTTATTTGGTAAGTCGTGGTTATCTTGTCGCGTTCGCCAGCATAAATTGCCAATAAAGCTAGTTATCATTGCATCAATACGGGGCCTGCTGCATACTTTTGGCTTGCGTAAAGATGGCCGCCCGCCGGCCTGCCCCCGTCTCCATGCGTCTCCTGTCGATCAAATACCGCCTGCTCATCCTCCTGACCCTGATCCTCGGGGCGGGCTTCATGGCCACCACCCTGGCCAGTTACCTGGCGTCGCGCGAGGCCATCGAACACGGCATCGCCGACCAGACCCTGCCTTTGACGGGCGACAATATCTATTCCGAAATCCAGAAAGACATGCTGCGCCCCGTCTTCATCTCGTCGCTGATGGCGCACGATACCTTCGTGCGCGACTGGATCCTGGCCGGCGAGCGCGATCCGGCGCAAATCGTGCGCTACCTGGCCGAAGTGAAGAAAAAGTACGGCGCCATCACCAGCTTTCTCGTCTCGGACAAGAGCAGCAAATATTATTACGCGGAAGGCACCCTGAAATCCGTCAGCCCGGAAGCGACGCGCGACATCTGGTACTACCGCGTGCGCGACATGGACAAGGCCGACTATGAGACGAATGTCGACGTCGACATGGCCAACCGCGACAGCATGACCATCTTCATCAACCACCGCGTGTATGACTACGACGGCCAGTTCATCGGCGCCACCGGCATCGGCCTGACACTGGCCACCATGAGCCACATCATCGACCGCTACCAGGCGCGCTTTCACCGCAATATTTATTTTGTCGATGGCGCCGGTACCCTGGTGCTGTCGGGCAAGAGCATGCGCGCAGGGCATGGCAATATCCGCAGTCTGCCCGGCGTGCATGCCATCGCCGACCAGATCATCAACCACCAGAGCGAGCCGACGCACCTGTCCTACCAGATGGGCCACGCGCAAATCCTCGTCAATTCACGCTTCATTCCCGAACTGGGCTGGTACCTGGTGGTCGAGCAGAATGTCAGCGACGAGGTCGAATCGCTGCAGGGCGTGTTCTTCCTGAACCTGGCCATCAGCTTTGGCGTGACCCTGCTGGTGCTGGGACTGACCCTGCTGACGGTGAACCGCTATCAGCGCCGCATCGAGCGCATCGCCTCGACGGACGCACTCACGGGCCTGTTGAACCGCCAGTCGCTGGAATTGCTGTTCCAGCGCGCCATGCTGCTGTCGCGGCGCACGGCGCAGCCCATGTCGGCCATCCTGTTCGACATCGATTTCTTCAAGCGCGTCAACGACACGCACGGCCACCTGTGGGGCGACAAGGTGATCCGCGGCGTGGCCGAGGTGGCGCGCGCCAGCGTGCGCGCCAGCGACGTCGTCACGCGCTGGGGCGGCGAGGAATACCTGGTGCTGCTCAATGACTGCAGCCTGGCGCAGGCGATGGAGGTGGCGGAAAACCTGCGCGCCGCCGTCGAACGGCACGACTTCGGCATGCCCGAGCCGCGCGTGCCCGTGACGATCAGCCTGGGCGTGGCCGAGTACCGGCTCGATGAAAGCGAATCAGCCTTCTTTTCGCGCGCCGACAGCGCGCTGTACCAGGCCAAGCATCACGGCCGCAACCGCGTGCACGCCGCTTAACGTTCAGACTTGCGCCTGGCCAGATCCTGCGTGGGCGCCACCAGGGCACGGTACAACTCTCCCGTGGCGGCATCCCAGGCTTGCACCGCCTGCTGCTGGCGTTGCACGGTGGCCGAGTCGCCGCGCGCGATGGGGCCGGACAGCGCCGGCGCCGCGCCCAGGCGGAACACGTTCGCCACCGCTTCCGTCACCAGCGGCTGCGCCAGTTCGCGCGCCACGGGTTCGGGAATGCCGGCCGCCTGGTAGGCGCGCAGGGCCGCGTCGAGCACCGTCACCAGGTAATTGCTGGCGAAGACGGCGGCCGCGTGATACAGGGTCTTGGCGGCCGGATCGATGGGCACGGGACGCGCGCCGATGGCGATCAGGGCCGGCGTCAAAAAGGCCAGCGCCAGCGCATCGCCCTCGACGCCGCAAAAAGTGCCGTCAAAGGAGGCAGCCACCTGCTGCGGATCGGCGAAGCTGCGGATCGGATGCGCGCTGGCGACCAGGGCGCCCGCCTGCGTGGCCGCCAGCAGCACGTTCGACGCCAGCGCACCGCTGCAATGGAAGACGATGGCACCGGCCTGGCGTCCTTCGGCCACCAGCGCCGCGCAGGCAGGGCCGATCTGGTCGTCGGACACCGCCAGCAGGGTGACGTCGGCATGGCGAAAGGCCGCATAGCGCTCGACGGGGGTGCCGGCGCCGATTACGGCGCCGGCCGCCTGCGC
>CAUSDR010000300.1:0-7160 GCA_963530105.1 uncultured Janthinobacterium sp. | reverse complement strand
GGGAAGAGCAGGCTTGCGCGCGCTGCGCCTAAGGCCTTTTCTTCGACCCACGACTGGTGTCCATGCTTGACCATCGAATTCATCGGGAAATTGCCCCCCGGGGGCGACGGCCGCTACGGGGCGCCGGGCATCACGCGCCGCGGCGAACGTGCCGCCGGCGCGCCCAGCCCCCTGCAGGCGGGCGTGAGCGACCCGCGCGGCGCGCGTCCGCCTTTCACCTATTTCGACTACCTGCACCAGATCGCCCGCGCCGCCGACCTGTCCGGCTTCGACGGCATCCAGGTGCGCCACGATGCGCAGGGCGATGAAAGCTGGATCGTCGCCGGCTATCTGGCCCGCAGCACGCGGCATTTGAAACTGATCGCCGAATTCGACGCGGCCTGGGGTTCGGCCGTGTACGCGGCGAAGAACGCCGTCAGCTTCCAGCGCTTCACGGGCGGGCGCTTCGCCTGGCAGATCGGCCATGGCGGTGATGCGCAAGCGCGCCGGCGCCAGGGCGATACCGCGCCGGATGCCGACATCCTGCCGCGCATCGATGAATTCATCACGGTGGCGCGCGGCGTGCAAAGCACTGCGCCATTCAGCTTCAAGGGGCGGTTCTTCGAAGTGCAGGACGGCGGCTTCAAGGGGCCGCTGGCGCACCATCCCGTCAACAGCATTTATCTGACGGGCGAAACGCCCGAGGCGCTGGCCCTGTCGGCGCGCCAGGCCGACGTGCACGTGTTCGACGCGGCGCCGCTGGCGGCATTGCAGCCAGCCATCGCCAGCCTGGCCGCGCTGGCGCGCCAGCAGGGCCGCACGGTGGCGGCGGGCTTGCGCATCGACGTGCTGGCCCGCGAAACGTTCGAAGAAGCGCTGCGCGATGCGCGCCGCTACCGCAGCGGCGCCGGGCTGCCTGACGATAGCGCATTCGACGGCGGCGCGGCCGCCTTCTGGCCCCGCTTTGCGCAGGCACAAACGGGCGCCCACGGCGCCCTGGTCGGCAGCCATGCGCAAGTGGCCGCCGCGCTGCAGGCCTACGCGCAGGCGGGCGGGGCCAGCTTCGTGCTGGCCGCCATCCCCCATTTCGAGGAAGCCTACCGCATCGGCGAGCACGTGCTGCCGCGCGTGCACGCCGCTCTGGCTGACGCGCAACAGCAGGCGGCCTGAATGCCGTCCGCATCCCGCACGCATCCCCATAACTGAAGGAGTACCTTGATGGCTATCGATTTTTTCTGGCGCATTCCCACCCATGGCGAACCGAGTTCGCACCGCGCCCGCATCCCGTTTCGCGGCGACTGGTTTCCCGGCAATGACAGCCTGCGCCAGGCCGGCCTTGGCGGTGGCGGCGCCGACGGTTTCACTTATATCGACTACCTGGCGGAGATCGCCCGCGCGGCCGAATTGTCGGGCTTCCAGGGCGGCCTGATTCCATCCTTCCCCATGACGGACGAACCGTGGGCCATTTCCGCGCTGCTGGCGCGCGAGACGAGCACCTTCCGCTTCATGATCCCGTTCCAGCCCGGCTTCTTGAATCCCGTGGTGGCCGCGCGCATGACGGCCAGCCTGCAGCGGGCCACGGGCGGGCGCGCCCTGTATAACGTCATCACGGGAGGCGGCGGTCCGGCGCAGCTGTGGTGGGGCGATTCGGCCGGCCACGACGACCGCTACACGCGCACGACGGAGTTTCTCGACGTGGTGCGCGGCGTGTGGCGCGGCGGGCCGTTTTCCTACCAGGGCAAGTTCTACCAAGTGGAAGACGCGGGCCTGGCCGCGCCGCTGTCGGAGCAGGAATTCCCCGAGATTTATTTTTCCGGCTCCTCCGACGCGGCCCTCGGTTCCGCCTCCAGGCACGCCGATTACTACCTGACGTGGCTGGAACCGTTCGAGCAGCTGCGCGAGAAATTCGCCCGCGTGCAGGAAAAGACGGCGCTGCTGGGGCGCAAGATCAAGTGCGCCGTGCGCGTCGATATCGTCGCCCGCGCCACGGAGGAAGAGGCGTGGGACGAAGTGCGCAAGGGTTTCGACGCCGTCGATGCGGCCACCCTGCGCCAGTTCCTCGGCACGGACGGCGGCGACTCCGTGGGCGCCGCGCGCCAGCGGGGCAACCGCCCGACGACCCTGAACAGCTACAGGGACTTGATCACGGCGCCGAATATCTGGTCCGGCTTCAACCTGCTGCGCGGCGGTCAGACGCAGGGCATCGTCGGCAGCTACCAGCAGGTGGCCGAGCGCCTCGACGAACTGGTGCAGCTGGGCGCCGACGCCTTCATCCTGGCCAGCACGCCGCACCTGGAAGAAGCGTACCGGGTGGGCGAGGAAGTGCTGCCGCTGGTGCGCGGCCATGGCGCCGCCTTGCTGCGCGCCGCCTGACCGTCAATCCTGTTGCCGCGACAGCAGCGCCACCGCCTGCTGTCGCGCAGGCAGCACGCGGCGGCGCCGCTGCTGCCAAATCAACAGCGCTATCATGATGATAGTCTTCCTTTGAAATCAATCACTTAGTTATTATTTTGCTGCGCTGCGGCAGCGGGCATGCGCCTTGCAATGTAAGTCATCACCATCTCGCGTTTTGACTTTACTCAAGGATAATCACCCATGCGCCGTTCGACTGCCCCCGCCGCCGTTTCTTCCTTCCCCTTTCATTTGACGCCGCTGCGCCGCGCGCTGCGCTCGGCCTTCGCCATCGGCGGCATGGTGCTCGTGTCAGGCATGGCCCATGCGGAAACGCCGGCCGCCGATGCCGCCGCCACCGCCGACGCGAATGGCGGCGGCGAGGGCGCCTCCTTGCAATCGGTGACGGTAACGGCGCAAAAGCGCGAGGAATCGGCGCAGAAGGTGCCCAGCGCGATCACGGTCCTGGGCGGCAAGGAGCTGCTCGACACGGGCATCGGCCGCTCGGCCAGCGAAATCCTCAACTACGTGCCAAACGCCTCGGCCGGCACGCAGCAGCATGGCCGCCCGCGCTGGTGGATACGCGGCGTGGGCGCGGGCCAGCAGCAGATCGACTTTCCGAATCCCGTCGGCTTTTATCTTGACGACGTCTACATCAGCAATTCCAGCGCCACGGGCTTCCCCTTGTTCGACCTGGACCGGGTGGAAGTGCTGCGCGGCCCGCAAGGCACCCTGTGGGGCAAGAATACGACGGGCGGCGCCATCAACGTGATTTCGCGCAAGCCGTCGTTCAAGTCCAGCGGCTACGCCAAGTTTGACTACAGCAGCTACGACACCAAGCTGGCCGAGGGCGCCATTGGCGGCGCGCTGGTCGACGAGGTGCTGGCGGGACGGCTGTCCTTCCACACGGAGCAGCAGGGCGAAGGCCGCTTCCACAACCTGTTTACGGGCGAGCGTGATGGAAAGCTCAAGGACAGCGCCATCCGCGGCCAGCTCAAGGCCCTGATCGGGCGCGACCTGACGGCCAACCTGAACCTGCATTACCGCGACTACACGACCAAGGGCGCCACCACCACGGTGGCCAGCTATGGCGCCAATGGCGTGTACCGCAACGGCTACATCCCCAGCACCAATCCCGACGACGTGAGCACGAACGCGCCGGCCGACAGCGACGTGAAACAGGGCGGCGCGCAGCTGAACCTGGAATACGCGCTGGGCGAGCTGACCCTGACGTCGATCACCGGCTATGAAAACTTCCGCAACGAAGCGACAGGCGACAGCGACAACACGCCGCTGGAAGTGGGGCGCAGCCGCTCCAAGGCCAGCAGCCGGCAAGTGTCGCAGGAGCTGCGGCTGACATCGCCGCAGAACGGCACGCTGAGTTGGGTGGCGGGGCTGTTCTATTTCAATGAGAAGATCGATTCCGATGCGGCCGGCGCGCGCCTGCCCAACGGCACGGTGCCGGCGCTGGCGGGCAGCACGCAGCCCGTCGGCTACAACCGCACCCTCTACCGGCACAAGGCGCGCAGCGCGGCCATCTTCGGCAGCACGACCGTGAACTTCAGCGAGCAGTTCCTCTCCACCTTTGGCTTGCGCTGGACGACGGAAACCAAGGACCTGGACTTGCGCCGCGTGCAGGCCGCATCGAACACCGTGACCTTCGGTGACCCGTCGAACTGGTGGAACACGGTCCAGGGCGGCAATTACACGGCCGCCTCCGTGGCCAACAACAATTTCACGTCGAATCCGTCGACCACGTGGAATGCGCTGACGTATGACGTCACGCCCGAATACCGCTTCAGCCGCACCCTGCGCGGCTACCTGAAATACGCGCACGGCATCAAGTCCGGCGGCTACAACACCAGCGCCACGGACGTGCGCGCGCTGAACACGGTCAAGCCGGAAACGCTCAATTCCTTCGAGGCGGGATTGAAATCCGAATGGCTGGACGGGCGCCTGAACTTCAACGCCAACGTCTTCCACTATGACTACAAGAACGTGCAAGTCAATATCACGGGCGTGTACAACGGCGACCCCACGCAAAGCGTGAACTACCTGCAGAACGTGCGCAAGGCCCACGTGAATGGCGCGGAATTCGAGATCGAGGCGCAGCCGACGGACAACCTGCACATCAACGCCAACCTGGGCCTGCTGCGCACGGAATTCGACGATTTCGCCATCCAGAACAATGGCGGCGACCGCTCCGGCAATGAATTCGTGCGCTCGCCCCACGTGACGGCCCTGCTGGCGGCCGACTACCGCTACCCGCTGGGCAATGGCGCGCAGCTGGTCTTCAGCGGCGACGTGCGCTACACCTCGAAGCAGTACTACTATGTCGACCCGCAAAGCGCCGCGCGCGACTTGCTGAACCAGGGCGGCTTCGCGCTGGCCAATGCGCGCCTGTCGTACGTGCTCCCGGGCGGCAAGCAGCGCATCACGGCGTATGCCAACAACCTGGCCGACAAGGTGTACCGCAACCACACGCTCACCAGCTTCGTGCCCGGCGCCGTGAACGGCGACACCGTCATCATCGGCCAGGGCCGCACGGTGGGCGCGTCGTACACGGTGCAGTTCTGATCATGACTGCCTGATATGAAAACGACAAGGCCGGCGCAATCGCCGGCCTTGTCGTTCATGCTGCCCGTTGACCGGGCAGGCCGGCCAGGCGCCGCGCAGGCCGGCAGCCCCCGATCACGCCGCCACCCGCAGCAGCGCCTCCAGCCTGCGCTGCGCTTCTTCCAGGGGCCGGCGGTCGATCCAGCCATCGATGTCGACGTCGCGGTCCAGGAAGCCGTGCTGCAGCTGGAAGTTCTTTTGCTGGCGGAACAGCGCCACCCTGTCTTCCGACAGGTCCGGCGCCAGCGTCAGGTGAAAACCGTCGCGGTAGGCTTCGGCCACGGCACCGGCGCCGGCCCGCGTCTCGCCCTGCAGGATGGCCAGCACCTCGGCCTGGTGGCTGCGGGCCCAGTGCGCGGCGCGCAGGGTCTGCGTCAAGAAGCGCACGACCAGCTCGAAATGCTGTTCCAGCATGGATTCATGCACGGTGATGGGCCGCGGCGTGCCATTGTTCACGCGGAAGCGCCGGTCGGGCAGGGCGTCGATGGCGATGCCCACTTCCAGCCCGGCCGCGCGGGCCGCCTCGGCCGCCGCCGCGCCTTTCACGTACACGGCGTCGACTTCGCCGCGCAGCAGCGGCGCGATGCCTTGCCACAGGCCCGCGCCCAGATTGGCCGAAGCTGCCGCCTCGGCCCCCACTTCCACCAGCTGCACATCGTCGAGCGTGAGGCCGGCGGACGCCAGCACGCCCTTGTAGCCGGCCAGGCTCATGCCGCGCGCGATGCTGCGCCCGCGCCGGTTGTCGCGCAAGTCCTCGGCGCGGAACGCGGGCAGCGCCAGGCGCTTGCCCTGCAGCTGCGCGGGCGTCGCGATGCCGGAACCGGGGCGCACGAGGATGGCTTGCCATTCGTCGATCCATGTCAGGCCGATCAGCCGCGTGGGCGCCCCTTGCGCGCGCGCGGGCAGGGCCAGCAGGTTGCCGCCTTCGCGCACGAGCGTGGACAGGCCATGGTCGTAATGGTGGCGCGCCAGGTCGCCGCCCACTTCCTGCAGGGTCTTTAACGCGATGCCGTCGCGGGCGAATTCCGCGTCCAGCCAGCCCAGTTGATACGCCAGGCCCGTGGCCGTGGGCACGGGGCAGCGCGTGAACCAGACGGTATCGACGGCGGGGACAGTTTCGGTAGTCATGGGATTCCTTGGTGTGGTGAGGAAGACCGAACGCTGCACGAAACATGCCTGCTGCCGGGGCCAGAGCCGCCGGGCCGGGTCCCACGCGCCGCTTGCTGCCTGGCCGACAGCGCGTGCGGACGGTGCTGCTGCCACGCCAGCAGCCGCTGTTGCGCCAGCAGCAGCGCTCCGCCATTTTCCCCCGCGCGGGCGCTGGCACGTGTCTTGCAGAAGTAGAGGCAGGACTGACCCGTATTCCAACCCCAACGAATGGAGCATGACATGACGGACGTGGCACAAGCGGAAGCACAACAAGTACAGGTGCAGGAGTTGACGGCGGCCGAACTGGCCTTCGTGGAGCAGGTGCGGCGCGATGCGCAGACGGCCTTCGACGGCTTGCGCGAGACGGGCAGCCTGACGGCCAATGGCACGGTGGGCTTCGTCGAGCGCACCCCTGGCGGCGACAAGGTGGTGGTGGTCAACGATCCCGGCCCGTTCCGCCGTGGCCAGCCCCTGAAGGCGGCCGTGCTGGCGCTGGACGGCACGGTCTTCCTTGGCGACGCGAACAACGGCGGCGCGCGCTATCTGAAACTGTTCCGCGAGCGGCCGGAAGTGACCTCGATCTCGCACGTGCACTCGCCGTCGCTGGGCGCGTGGGCGCAGACGCACCGCACCCTGCCGATTCGCTACGTGCCCGTGCAGCGCTACCAGCTGGTGCGCGAAATCCCCATCTATATCGACCGCCGCCAGCCGGAAGTCGATTTCATTCTCGGCGAAATTGCCCGCAACACGCACGCCACGGCCATCCTGGAAGCGAATGGCGGCGCCACCGTGTGGGGCAAGCAGGGCTTGCTGAAGCTGGCGGAATTCATTTTGCTGCTGGAAGAGGGCGCGCAGATCCAGATCGCGGCCGAAGCCATCGGCGGTTCGCGCGATTTCGGCCCCGGCGTGCTGCTGCAGCAATGGAAGATGAGCAAGCTGATCGACACGGCGCGCGCGCTGTCGCTGCTGCCCGCCACCGACTTGCTCAACACCTGAGCAAAGCTGGCGCGCGCCGCGCCTGGCGG